>JAZJZQ010000734.1:0-19406 GCA_040389625.1 Pseudomonadota bacterium
CCGCCCGCGTCGACCTTGCCGGCGGCGGCCACGGGCCGGGCCAGCCACACCACGCCGATCAGCAGCACGAACAGCAGGGCCGAGCCCCAGAACAGGTCGTTGGCGGCCAGCATGTAGGCCTGGGTGTTGATCTGGCGTTCCAGCAGCTGCCACGACTGGGCCGCCGAGTAGCCTAGTTGGCCCAGCTTGTCGAGCGTGTCCTGGGTCGCTTGCGCGTAGGGCGACACGGCTTCGGCCAGGCGTACGTGGTGCAGGCTGGCGCGGTCGTCCCACAGGGTGCCGGCGGCCGAGGCGCCGAACGCGCCGGCCGTGATGCGGGCGAAGTTGCACAGGCCGGAGGCGGCCGCCAGCCGCATCGGCGGCAGGCCGGACAGCGTGAGCGCCGTCAGCGGCACGAAGAAGGTGGCCATGGCGGCGCCCTGGATCAGCTGCGGCAGCATGATGGTGGCCACGTCGGCCTGCATGTTGAACTGCGAACGCAGCCAGCACACGATGGCGAACACGAAGAAGGCGAAGCTGGCCAGCCAGCGCACGTCGAAGCGGCCGATATGCTTGCCCACCAGCGGCGACAGCAGCAGCGCCAGGATGCCCACCGGCGCGCTGACGATGCCGGCCCAGGTGGCCGTATAGCCGGCGAACTGCTGCAGCCACAGGGGCAGCAGCACCAGGTTGGCGAAGAACACGCCGTAGCCCAGCGACAGCGCCAGCGTACCGATCGAGAAATTGCGGCGCTTGAACAGGCTCAGGTCCACGATCGGGTGTTCATGCGTGGTCTCCCAGATCACGAACAGGGCGAAGGCGATGGCCGACGTCAGTGCCAGCACCACCGTTTCCGTGGAGCTGAACCAGTCCAGTTCCTTGCCCTTGTCGAGCATCACCTGCAGGCAGCCCACCCACACGATCAGCAGGCCCAGGCCCACGCCGTCGATCGGCTTTTTCACGCGCACCGATTCGCGGTCGCGCAGCAGCAGCCAGGTGAGCCAGGCGGCGAACAGGCCGGTGGGGATGTTGATGTAGAAGATCCACGGCCACGAGATATTGTCCGAGATCCAGCCGCCCAGGATGGGACCCATCACGGGCGCGATCATGGTGGTCATGGCCCACATGGCCAGCGCCATGCCGGATTTTTCCTTCGGATAGCTTTGCAGCAGCAGCGCCTGCGACAGCGGGATCATGGGACCGGCCACGGCGCCCTGCATGATGCGGAACACGATCATGCTTTCCAGGTTGGTGGCCAGGCCGCACAGCAGCGAGGCCAGTACGAACAGCAGCACGGCCGTCACGAACAGGCGCACCTGGCCGTAACGCTGGGTGAGCCAGCCCGTGAGCGGCACGGCGATGGCGTTGGCCACGGCGAACGAGGTGATGATCCACGTGCCCTGGCTGGCCGAGACGCCGATGTCGCCCGCGATGGACGGGATGGAGACGTTGGCGATCGTGATATCGAGCACGTTCATGAACGTGGCGAGCGCCAGCGCGATGGAGGCGAAGACGAGGCGCAGGCCCGTCAGCGGCGGCGGAACAGTCGGAGCAGCCGGCGCGGCCGGGGCGGCGGGGGCTGCGTTGGCGGTGGCAGTGGTCATGGCAATGGCTCCGTTCAGCGCACCAGGTTGGCGCGCACGATGTCGTTGGCCAGCTCGGCCGCGCCGGTGCGGGCCTGGTAGACGCTGGTCTGGGCCACGGGCGCACCGCTGACGGCGCCGGCCAGCTGGGCGCCGCCCTGCTGCGACACGTCCACCTCGGCCACCATCGACAGCCCCACCCGCAGCGGATGGGCCGCCACTTCGGACGGCTCCAGCGCCACCCGCACCGGCAGGCGCTGCACCACCTTGATCCAGTTGCCCGTCGCGTTCTGGGCCGGCAGCAGCGAGAACGCGCTGCCGGTGCCGGCGCCCAGCCCGGCCACGCGGCCGTGGTACACCACGTTGTGGCCGAACAGGTCGGCCGTCAGCTTGACAGGCTGGCCGATGCGCATGTTGCGCAGCTGGCTTTCCTTGAAGTTGGCGTCTACCCACAGCTGGTCCAGCGGCACCACGGCCAGCAGCGGCGCGCCCACGGCCACCCGCTGGCCGATCTGCACGCTGCGCCGGGCCACGTAGCCGCTCTGGGGCGCGATGATGGCCGTGCGGTCCAGCGTCAGCTGGGCTTCCTGCAGGGCGGCCACGGCCTGGGCCACGGCCGGGTGTTCGCGCACGGCGCCGGCGCCGGCCAGGGCGCGGCTGGCCGCATACTGCTGGCGGCTCGCTTCGAGCGCCGCGCTGGCGGTGCGGGCCGTGTCCTCGGCGTGGCGGATTTCCTCTTCCGACACGGCGCCGCTGCCTTTGAGCACCGTGCGCTGGGCCAGGTCGGCCCGGGCCCGGCGCAGTTCCGCCTCGCGCAGGTCGACGGCGGCCGCCTGGGCGGCCTGGTTCAGGTACAGCGCCTCCGTCTGGCGCACGGTCTGGGCCAGCTGGGTCTTGGCCCGCTCCAGCGCCAGCTTGGCGTCGCTGGGGTCGAGCTGGGCCAGCACGGTGCCGGCCTGGACGAAGTTGGTGTCGTCGGCGTGGATGGCCACCACGGTGCCGGCCACCTGGGGCGTGAGCTGGATCACGTTGCCGGCCACATAGGCGTCGTCGGTCGACACCTGGAAGCGGGCGCTCGTGTACCAGTAGCTGCCGTAGCCGACGCCGGCCACGGCCAGCGCGGCGGCCAGCGCCACCAGCATGGTCTTGCGGCGCGCGGCCGGCGGCGTGGCGGCCGGCTGGGGGGCGATGGCCTGGTTGGGAACTGCGGGGGCTTGGGTAGTCATGTCGTACTCCGGTAAAGAATCCAGTAAATAAGCCAGTGATGGCGGGGGTCAGGATTGGGCCGGCGCGGCGCCCAGCGCCACGCCGTCACCCAGTGCGTGATTGAGACGGATGGCCGTCTGCAGGCGGCGCGCCTGCAGATCGGCGTCGGCCTGGGCCTGGCTCAACTGGCGCTGCTGGGCGCCCAGCACCACCAGGTAGCTCGACAGGCCTTGTTGGTAGCGCTGGCCGGCCGCCTTTTCGGCCGCGTCCAGTTCGCGCAGGGCGCTGCCGTGCGCGGCCAGGCGGCCGTCGAGCATGCGCCAGGTGGCCACCTGGTCGGCCACGTCGCGCATGGCGTCCAGCACCAGCTGGTTGTAGCGCGCCACTTCCAGGTCGTATTCGGCGTGGCGCACGGCCAGCCCGGTGCGCAGGCGGCCGGCGTCGAACAGGGGCAGGTGCAGGGCGGGGCCGACGCCGAACAGGCGGCTGCCGGCCTGCAGCAGGCTGCCCGCGTCGAGCGCGGCCAGGCCGGCGCTGCCGGTCAGGTCGATGTTGGGATAGAAGTCGGCGCGGGCGGCGCCGATGTCGTGCCCGGCCGCGTCCAGCCGCAGGCGCTGGGCCACGATCTCGGGGCGGCGGCCCACCAGGTCGGCGTCCAGCTTGGCCGGCAGGGTCAGCGCCTGGTTCAGCTGCAGCGTGGGCGTGGCCAGCGCTTCGCCGAACGCGGGGCCGGCGCCGGCCAGGGCGGCCAGCTGGTGGCGCAGCAGCACGGCCTCGTTGGCCAGCTGGGCCACGGCTGCCTGCGCCATCGGCACCTCGGCCGCCGCCTGGCGCCATTCCACTTCCGTATCGAGGCCGGTGCGGATGCGGGCCTGGCGCAGCGTCACTTCGCGCTGGCGCAGTTCCACCTGGCGCCGGGCCAGGGCCAGCTGCTGCTCCGTGCGGGCCAGTTCCACATAGCTGTGGGCGATGGCGCCGGCCAGCGTGGCCTCGGCGGCGCGCGCTTCGATGCGGGCCGCGTCGGCCCGCGACAGTTCGGCCGCCACCCGTTCCCCGTTCTGGCCCCAGAAGTCGAACTCGTAGCGGAAGCCCAGCGTCAGCGCGGCCGAGGTGTGGCTGGTGCCGGCCAGGGCCGGCGGCACGGCGCCGTTGCCGCTGTAGCGCAGGCGGGCCGCGGCCGCGTCGGCGCTCAGTTCCGGGCCGCCGTCGGCGCGGCGCGCCTGCAGCAGGGCGTCGGCCCGCGCCAGCCGGGCGCGCGCTTCGGCCAGGCCGGGGGCGCCGGCGCGGGCTTGTTCGATCAGGCGGTCCAGCTGGGCGTCGTGGAAGGCGCGCCACCAGTCGCTGGCGGGCCAGTCGCCCAGCGCGGCGCTGGTGCCGGTGGTCACGGCGCCGGCAGCCAGGGGCGCGGCCAGCGGCCGCTGCGCGCCGGGGCTGGCGCAGCCGGCCAGCAGCAGGGTGGCCAGCAGGGCCGGCAACAGGGCCAGGGTAGGGGACGGTTTCATCTTGGTTCTCCGTTTATGCGTGTGTTCAGGTTCAGGCGCTGTGCAGCTGCGGTTCGGACACGGGCGCGCTTTGCACATACAGCAGGGCGCCCAGGGCGATCAGGATCATGGTCAGGTGCACCGACTGCACGGCGCCCTGCTTGATCCAGTAGCCGAACCACAGGCCGCCGCAGGCAAACCACAGCCACAGCAGCAGGAAGCCGGACAGGGCCAGCACGCCGGCGCTGCGGGCCTGGCGCAGCTGGCGCAGCTTGCCGCTCCAGCCGGCGCGGGCGAACAGGGCGGCCGCCAGCCACATGGCCGCGGCCACCGTCACCTGTACCGCCGCCACCGCGTACAGCAGGGTCGGTACGTGCTCGGTGGGCCAGGCGTGCCAGGCCAGCCCGCTGCCCAGCACCGGTTCGCTGCGCAGCAAGTCCATCGACAGCATGTGGCCCAGCAGCAGGCGGTTGGTGCCGGGGTCGGTCAGGTTGTTGAAGACGGCGATGCTGAGCCAGGCGGCCAGGCCGGTCAGCAGCACCAGGCGGCTCAGGGCGGAAATGCGGACAGACATGGTGCTCTCCTTACATGGTGGGGTGGGGGATCAGTACCGGCCAGCCGCGTTCATTGGCCAGGGCCAGCATCTCCAGTTCATGCGCGACGACGGTGGGGTGGCCCACCGCCTCCAGCAGCGGCAGGTCGGAATAGTGGTCGCCATAGCCGTAGCATTGGGCGCCGTCGGCGCCGTGCGCGGCCAGGAAGGCGTCCACCGCCACCCGCTTGCCGGCACCGATGGTCTGCGGCGCCAGCAGTTCGCCCGTGTAGCGGCCCTGTTCGACGGCCATGCGGTTCACCAGCAGGTGCTGCACGCCCAGCGCGTCGGCCAGCGGCTCGATGATTTCCAGCGCCGAGCCGGACACGAATACCGGTTCGATGCCGTCGGCCCGGTGGCGCTGCAGGGCGCGCAGCACGGGCGCGATGTAGAAGCCGGGCTGGCCCGAGGCCTGGGCGAACCAGCGCCGGGCGCTGGCCGCCAGCGCGCTCTGGCTGTGGCCGCAGAAGGCGCGGTAGTAGGCGCGGTTCACCTCCGACCGTTCGCAGCCCTGGCGCAGCAGGGCGCGCAGGTGGCGTTGGGCCAGCCAATCGGCCGCCGCGCCGCGCCAGGCGCCCAGCCGCTCGCGGTAGTAGAAGGCGCGGAAGCTGAACATGCTCTTCTGGTCGATCAGGGTCTCGTCGACGTCGAAGAAGGCGTATCGTTTGCTAGACATAAAATTCTCCTGAGGACCGGCACGCCGTAGCGCGCGCCGGCCGGTTGCAGTGGTCCGGTCAGACTGCCATGGCCACGGCGGAGGCCGGGGTGACGGCGGGCTGGCCCAGGCCACGGGAAATCAGGTCCGCCATCACCAGGTCCAGGCTGTGCGACAGGGCCTGGTCGGCCAGCTGGTTCTCGCGCGGGCCCAGGTAGGCGTCGTCGAACACCCCGAACTTGACGGCCATGCCGGCCACGGCGCGCCCGTTCTGCCACACTTCCATGTCGGCCACCACGCTGACGCGGTCCGGACGGGGGCGTTGCAGGTCGATCAGCTGGTAGCGGATGGTGGCCGGCAGCGGGAAGGCGAACTGCAGGAAGCGCATGTTCATCTCGTTGATGACGAAGTAGCGCTTGGCCGGGGCGTCTTCGCCCATGCAGTGCGCTTCCGTGGTGGCGATGAACATCTGGCGGCAAGCCTCGGTCAGCACCATGCCCTGCACGTGCAGGCCCGTCAGGTGGTCGAGCATCAGTTCGCCGCGGGCGTCGATCAGCAGGTCGGCCTCGAAGTGGCTGTCGTCGATCTTGCGTGGCACGGAGATCAGCACGTTCTGGTCCTGGTGTTTGTGCGACAGGGCATGGCCGGCGCGGCTGTGGCGGTTCAGTTCATTCCAGCAGGCAAACTCCTGGCTCAGGCCCAGGCTGATGGCCAGGCAGTAGGCATGGTCGATCTGCATGCTGCTCAGGCCCTGGCCTGCCACCAGGGTCTTGCCGCGCAGGGCCTCGACCCGGTTGTGGCGCAGTTGCTCCAGCAGGGCGTTGTAGGCCAGCACGCCCGGCTTTTGTACGAACTTGTTGAATTCCTCAGCGATAACGAGTTGCAGATTCATAAATCCTCCTGTTTAAAAAAGTGAATAAAAGAGCCTTCGGTCCCGAGCACCATGCTCAGGCCAGGGCTGGCAACTGCCCTGTCAACCAACTGTCGTGCAGCCATTTTTCCGTCTGGCGCAGGCTGCGTGCGAAGTCCCAGACGATGTTGCGTTCAAACGTGAGCACCACGCCGCCGGCGCCGACGATGACCCAGAAGTAGCGCCCGTCGGCCTCGTTGCGGCACTTGACCTTCATGCCGGTCAGCGTGTGGCGGCGGCTCTGGCCATCGGCGCCGGTGGTGCGCAAGGTTTCCTCGTGCGGCTGCACCCACTGCAGCGCCATCCCCGGCAGCAGGTCCGGCGCATGCTGTTCCAGGTAAGAGTGGGCGATGCGCTGGGCCTGGGCCGCCGAAGGCTGCTCGCCCTGGCACTGGGCCGCGCTGAACCAGGTCTTGCCCAGCAGCTGGCCGGCCGGCGACAGCACCATGCTGTAGTGTTCGCCGCCGAGGCCGCTGTTCTGGCCATCGTTGCGCTCGTAGCGCAGGTGCCAGGCGGGCACGCCGTCCAGTGCCACCGGGTTCACGCTGGTCAGGTGCTCGAAGCCGGCCGGCGGGCGCAGCCGGGTGTCGAGGCGTACGGGCAGCGGCATGTTGTTGTGATCGTTCATAGCGGTTCTCCTCGTTGTAGGGGGGCGGGCGGTCAGCGCGCCGCCACGGCGGCGGCGGCCTGCCGGCCGGTTGGCAAACTCAGTAACAGGGCGCCGCTCACCAGCAGGGCCAGGCAGCCGAAGTACTGGCCGGCCGGCAGCGGGGCGGCCACGCCGGCCAGCCATGGGCCCAGGCTGGCGCCGCTGAACAGCACGAAGGTGTACAGCGACACGGCCTGGCCACGCCAGCTGGCCTCGGCCAGGGCACTGGTGCGGGCAATCAGGCTCGGTACGCTGATGCCCACGCCGGCCACGAACAGCACGCTGGCGGCCAGGGTGGCGGCCACGCCGTTGGCCAGGGCGGCCATGGCCAGGCCGGCGGCGGCCGTCGCCAGGCCCACGCTGACCATGCGCTGGGCGCCGAAGCGGGGCAGCAGCACGGCCACGGCCAGCGGCATGAGGAAGCCGGGGATGGCCACGGCACGCACGGCCAGCGGGCTCAGGTGGGCGGCCCGCAGGGCGGCGCCCAGGTGGCGGTCCAGCCCCAGGTAAAAGGCCACAAAGCTCATCATCAGGGGCAGGGCGGCGCCATACACGGTGCGCAGGGCAGGCTGGCGCAGGACACGGAACAGCCCGCTGTAGCTGGCCAGCAGCGGCGTGCGGACCGGGGTGCGCAGTTCCTGCGGCAGGCGGGCCAGCATCCAGGCCGTGGCCAGGTAGATGGGGCAGGGCAGGGCCACGGCCCAGCCGAAGCCGTAGGCCGCGCCGGCCAGGCCGCCGTAGATCTGGCCCACCAGGCCCGCCAGCAGGAAGGCCGTGCTCAGCCATGCCAGGCCCCACAGCCGCAGCCGGCCCGGCAGCGACTCGGCCAGGAAGGCCAGCGCGGCCGGCGGGAAGGCGGCCGTGGCCAGGCCTTGCAGGGCGCGGCCCGCATACAGCTGGGCCGGCGTGCTGGCCTGGCTCAGCAGCAGGGTGCACACCGTCAGGGCCAGCAGGCCGCCTACCATGACGGGCTTGCGGCCGATGCGGTCCGACAGCGGACCGAACAGCAGGAAGCCGCTGGCGTAGGCCAGGCTGAACGCGCCCAGCGCGGCGCCGGCACCGGCCGCGTCGAGCCCGAACTGGCGGCCGATCTGGCCCAGCAGCGGCAGCGGCAGGTAAAGCTGGGAGACGGCGGCCAGGCCGCACAGGGCCAGCAGGGTCAAGACGGCAACGGGGTGTTTCATGTTGATCCTTTCATTTCGTCAGCTATTAATACGGTGGCTTCTATTTAGTTAGGCACTATGTAGCTAGCTAACTATTTACTGCAAAAAAAAACTGGGGTTACCAGCCGGGCTCAATCAGTTATTAATCAAGCATGGTTTCAATATTAGCACAAGAGTAGCCATTAACTATATAGCTGGCTAACTATTTTTTATAAAAAAAATGCCGGCCCTGGCCACGCGGCGCCAGCCGCCCGGCCACCGGCGTGACCCTAGGCGGGCACGGCCTTGATATCGGCCATGCTGGCGTTGAGCTTGCGCATCAGGCCGCGCAACTGTTCCCGCTCCTGGGGGCTGAACACGCTCATCAGCTGCGCCACCCAGTTGTAATGTTCGGGCAGGGCTTCGGCCAGCAGCGCCTCGCCGGCCGGCAACAGCCGCACCACCCAGGCCCGGCGGTCGCCCACGTCCTGCTCGCGGCGGCACAGCTTGGCCTGCTCGAGGCGGTCGACGATGCCCGTCATGGTGGGCGAGGACACGCTCACGCCTTCGGCCAGCCGTCCCACGCCCAGTCCGCCCGGGCTGCGCTTGAGCAGCAGCAGCACGAAGAACTTGGTCTGTGACAAGCCATGGCGGGCCAGGTTGACCTCGAACTCGGCCATCATGTCGCTGCAGCTGCGCGACAGCAACAGCCAGGTCTGCACGCCGTCGATATCGGGGTTCGGATAGAGCTTGGCGAACTGCGACAAGGTATCGAAGCTGGGTAAGTCTTTGAGTTCCAACATGATGGTGATTTCGTAATGATTAGTAGTTGGGTAAATATTAGCGTGCTAAATTGTGCCTGTCAAAGAAAATTTTCAACCAGTGTCGCGCGGCGGCGACCGTCAGCCATTTTATTGCTTTTCAGAACATTTATGCCGCGCACCGCGAAGCGGGCTGGGGTAAGATCATGCCAGCAATTTTCCGGGGGAGGAGCGAGCATGCAAGCAGCCGTCAATCTGTGGCCGCTGATCGGGGTGGCCGTCATCGTGGCCGGCTTTGCGCTGCGGGTGCACCCGGTGCTGGTGGTGGTGGCCGCCTGCGCCGCCACCGGCGCGGCGGCGGCCATGCCGCCGGCCCACCTGCTGGCGGCGCTCGGCACGGCCTTCGTCAAGACCCGCAACCTGCCCCTGATCCTGCTGTTGCCGCTGGCCGCCATCGGCCTGCTGGAACGCTACGGCCTGCGCGAACATGCCCAGGCCGTGGTGGCCCGCATCCGCTCGGCCACCACGGGCCGGCTGCTGATCGCCTACCTGCTGGTGCGCGAGCTGAGCGCCGCCTTCGGCCTGACCAGCCTGGGCGGCCATCCCACCATGGTGCGCCCGCTGGTGGCGCCCATGGCCGAAGGGGTGGCCGCGGCACGCTATCCGGGCCTGAGCGAGGCGCTGCGCCAGCGCATCCGTGCCATGGCGGCGGCCACCGACAACGTCGGCCTGTTCTTCGGCGAGGACATCTTCGTCGCCTTCGGCGCCATCGTGCTGATGCAGACCATCCTGCGCGGCGAAGGGCTGGAAGTCGATCCGCTGCGCATGGCGCTGTGGGGCGTGCCGACCGCCGTCACCGCGTTCGTGATCCACGCCTGGCGGCTGCACCGGCTCGATGCGCGCATCGCGCGCGAGGGCGCGCAGGCGCTGGCGGCGCAGGCCCAGCGGCCGGCCACGGGCGATGCCGGGGATGGTGCATGACCATCACGCTCGATTATTTCTACCTGGTGATCGGCGCCATGCTGCTGGCGATCGCCGTCATGACGCTGCGCGACCGGCAGCACCCGCGGCGCCACGCGGGTGCCCTGTTCTGGGCCCTGTATGCGCTGGTCTACCTGGCCGGCGACCGGCTGGCGCCGGAAGCGGTGGGGCTGGCGATGGTGGTCATGGCGCTGCTGGCCGGCTTTGGCGGGGTGCTGCCGGCGCGCCATGGCGAGCGCACAGCCGGCGAGCGCCGCGCCAGCGCGCAGCGCCTGGGACACCGGCTGCTGCTGCCGGCACTGCTGATCCCGGCCACCACCATGGTCGGCGCCACCTTGCTCAAGGACGTACATGTGGGCGGCCAGCTGCTGCTCGAGACCAGGAACCTGACCCTGGTCTGCCTGGGCTGCGGCTCGCTGCTGGCCGTGGCGCTGGCCTGCCGGCTGACCCGCGCCACGCCGCTGCAGGCGCTGCGCGAGGCGCGCCGGCTGGTCGACAGCATGGGCTGGGCCGTGGTGCTGCCGCACATGCTGGCGGTGCTGGGGCTGTTGTTTACAGAGGCGGGCGTGGGCAAGGCCGTGTCCCAGGTCGTCACGCAGTGGATCGCGCTCGACACCCGGCTGGCGGCGGTGGCCGTGTACTGCGTGGGCATGGCCCTGTTTACCATCGTCATGGGCAACGGCTTTGCCGCCTTTCCCGTGATGACGGGCGGGGTCGGCATTCCCGTGCTGGTGGGGGTGTACCATGCCGATCCGGCCGTGATGGCGGCCATCGGCATGTTCAGCGCCTACTGCGGCACCCTGATGACGCCGATGGCGGCCAACTTCAACATCGTGCCGGCGGCCCTGCTGGAGCTGCGCGACAAGCATGGCGTGATCAAGGCGCAGATCGCCACCGCCTTGCCGCTGCTGGCCGCCAATGTCGGCCTGTTGTATTTTTTGATGTACCGGTAACTGGAGCAGAAACATGAACAAGATCATATTGCTGACCGGCTTTGAGCCGTTCGACAAGGAAGACATCAACCCGTCGTGGGAAGCCGTGCGGGTGCTGGGCGACTGGCACGAGGGCGATTTCACGGTGGTGGCCCGGCAGCTGCCATGCGCCTTCGGCGTGGCCCGCAAGATGCTGCACCAGATCATCGAGGAGGTGCAGCCGAGCGTGGTGATCATGGTGGGCCAGGCCGGCGGCCGGGTCGACATGACGGTCGAGCGCATCGCCATCAACATCGACGACGCCCCCATCCCGGACAACCGCAAGCGCCAGCTGGTCGATATGCCGGTGGTAGCGGGCGGCCCGGCAGCCTATTTTTCCACCCTGCCGATCAAGGCCATCGTGCACCAGCTGCGCGAGGCCGGGCTGCCGGCCTCGGTGTCGCAGTCGGCAGGCACCTTCGTCTGCAACCACGTGTTCTATGGCCTGATGCACCAGGCGGCCGAATGGGGCACCACCATGCGCGCGGGCCTGATCCACGTGCCCTATCTGCCGCAGCAGGCGGCGCGCCATCCGGGCACGCCCAGCATGCGGCTGGCCGACATGATCGAAGGCTTGCGCATCGCCGTGCGCACCGTGCTGGCCTACGACGTCGACATGCGCGAGGCGGGCGGCGTGACACACTGAGAGGCTATGATTTAAGCAACGGCGGCAAAAAAATATTTCGCGCCGCTGTCACAGAACGCCGGGCCGGCCCGTCTTATGGGATGGAAGGCGCAATGGGCGCCTTCCGCCACCCTGCGAAAGGCCACACCATGTCTCACGCCGCCCCCCGTATTCCCTATTACACGCTGGTTCCCGCCAACATGAAGGCGCTGATCAACCTGTCCGTTTCCGTCAAACAGAGCTCGCTGGGCGCTCGCCTGGTCGAGCTGGTGCAGCTGCGCATTTCGCAGATCAACGGCTGCGGCGTGTGCATCGACATGCACTGGCGCGACCTGAACGGCCAGGACGTCAACCCGCGCCATCTGAACGCCGTCGCCGGCTGGCGCGAGGCGCCGTTCTTCAGCCCCCGCGAACGGGCCGCCCTGGGCTGGGCCGAAGCCGTCAACGCGCTGCCGCAGCGCGACGACACCGATGCCGCCTTCGACGAAGTGCAGCAGCATTTCAGCCAGACCGAGATCGCCGAGCTCAGTTTCGCCGTGGCCGCCATCCGGGGCTGGAACATGCTCAACCTGGCGCTGCGCAACCCGATCCCGGAAGTGCCGCCGCCAGGTTTCTGAGCGCCGCGCCTCCCGTCGCGCGGGCGGTGCCCGGGCGGACTACAATGTCCGTACCGGCACCGCCCGCACCCTGTTCCAGCATCCGAATCGACGCGCCATGACAGCCTCCGCCCCCACCAACGAGCAGACCTTTGCCGCGCTTCGGCCGCGGCTGTTTTCCATCGCCTACCGCATGACGGGGATACGGGCCGATGCCGAGGACGTGGTGCAAGATGCATGGCTGCGCTGGCACGGCAGCGCGCGCGACGGCGTGCAGTCGGACGAGGCCTGGCTGGTGACCATCACCACCCGGCTGGCCATCGACCGCCTGCGCAGCCGCAAGGCCGAGCGCGAAAGCTATATCGGCTGGTGGCTGCCCGAGCCGCTGGTGGAACTGGACGACAACACGCCGGAGAGCGCCGCCGAACTGGCCAGCGAGGTATCGGTCGCCTTCATGTGGGTGCTGGAACGGCTGGCGCCGGACGAACGCGCCGCCTTCCTGATGCGCCAGGTGTTCGACCATGACTACGCGGACATCGCCGCGATGCTGGGCAAATCGGAAGCATCCTGCCGCCAGATGGTGCACCGGGCGCAGGAGCGTGTGCAGCAGGAGCGGCCGCGCTTTGCCGTGCCGCGCGATACCCACCGCACGCTGCTGGCCAGTTTCATGCAGGCGGCGGCCAGCGGCGACCGCGCCGCCATGAAGGCGATGATGGCCGAGGACGTGAAACTGGTATCCGACGGCGGCGGCAAGGCCACGGCCTTCCTCAAGGTGCTGTACGGCGCCGGCCGCGTGGCCGGCCTGTACTGGTCGCTGGAACACCAGTTTCCGGCGCAGGTGGTCTACCGGGCGGCGCGCATCAATGGCGAACCGGGCTTGTTGCGCTACGTCGGCGGCAAGATAGAGTCGGCCCAGTCGTTCATCGTCGACGGGGACCGCATCGCCGCCGTGTTCGTGATACGCAATCCGGACAAGCTGGCGGCGCTGCCGCAGTCCATCTGAACCGGGGCCTTTACTCGCCGCGCGCCGGCGGGTTGATGATGTTGAGGAAGGCGCGCACCACGGGCGCGTCGTCCAGCGCCGGGTAGGTGATGTACAGGTTGGCCGACGGCGGATCGCGCAGCGGCAGGAACACCACGCCGGGCCAGCCGATGCGGCTGGTGGTCTCGGGCAGCAGCGTCACGCCCAGGCCCGCGCCCACCATGGCCAGCAGCGTCTGCGGCTCGTTCGCTTCCTGGAAGATGGTGGGCTGGAAGCCGGCCTTGACGCAGCATTCGATCAGGTAGCGGGGGAAGGAGGACTTGTCGAGCGCCAGCGTCAGCATCGGCTCCTGGGCGATGTCCATCAGGTCGATCTCGCCGCGCGCGGCCAGCGGGTGGTGCTCGTTGATGGCCACGCACACGTTCTCGCGGTAGCACAGTTCCTGGCGCAGGTTGTCGTGCCTGAGGTCGTCCTCGTCCAGTTTCGGCTCGCGCCAGAAACCCACGTCCACCTGCTTGGCGCGCAGCGCCTCGTACTGCACGGTAGGCCCCAGCTCGTGCAGGGTCCACGTCACGCGCGGGTACTTGGTCTGGAATTCCTCCAGCAGGCTGGGGATGGGCCCCCACATGGCCGAACCGACGATGCCCACCCGCAGCCGCCCCACCTCGCCGCGGTCGATCTGGCGGATGGTGTCTATCGTCATGCGCATCCTGGCCAGCAGTTCGGACGCTTCCTGCATCAACGCCTTGCCCGCCACCGTCAGCTCGAAGGTGCGGGTAGTGCGGGCGAACAGGCGCACGCCCAGTTCCGCCTCCAGCTTCATGATCTGCTGGCTCAAGGGCGGCTGCGAGATGTGCAGCCGTTCGGCCGCCCGGCTGAAGCTCTTTTCCTCGGCCACGGCCAGGAAGTAGCGTAACTGTTTCAGGTCGATGGACATGGCGTTGGTCGGTCTGGGCATGGCGCGGTGTTCCGGATTACTTGGCGGTGGCGGGGTGCGCGTGCATGGCGCGCGCCAGCGCGGCGCCGGCGCGGGCATTGTTCTTCACCAGCGCGATGTTGGTGGCCAGGCTGCGGCCCGCCGTCAGGTCCTTGATGCGGCCCAGCAGGAAGGGCGTGACCTGCTTGCCCGTGATGCCGCGGTGGGCCGCCTCGCGCAGGGCCTGTTCCGTGATGGCGTCGATTTCTTCCTTGGGCATGGCGTCCGCCTCCGGCACCGGGTTGCTGACCACCACGCCGCCGTCCAGGCCCAGCTGCCACTTGGTGCGGATGAAGGCCGCCTGTTCGGCCGGCGTATCGAGCTGGAAGTCGGCCTGGTAGCCGCTCTCGCGCGTGAAGAAGGCGGGGAAGCCGCGCTGGCCCACGCTGACCACGGGCACGCCGTGCGTCTCCAGGTATTCCAGCGTGAGGCCGATGTCGAGGATGGACTTGACGCCGGCGCACACCACGGCCACCGAGGTGCGGGCCAGTTCTTGCAGGTCGGCCGAGATGTCGAAACTGGTCTCTGCGCCGCAGTGCACGCCGCCGATGCCGCCCGTGACGAACACTTCGATGCCGGCCAGTTCGGCGCAGATCATGGTGGCGGCCACGGTGGTGGCGCCCAGTTTGGCCTGCGACAGCACGTAGGGCAGGTCGCGCCGGCTGACCTTCATGGCGTCGGGCGCGGTGCCCAGCAGTTCCAGCTGCTCGGGCGCGAGGCCGATGCAGATCTTGCCGCCGATGATGGCGATGGTGGCCGGCACGGCGCCGCCGTCGCGGATGATCTGTTCCACTTCGCGCGCCATCTGCACATTCTGCGGATAGGGCATGCCGTGCGAGATGATGGTCGATTCCAGCGCCACGATGGGTTTGCCGGCGGTGCGGGCGGCCGCCACTTCGGGCGAGAAGGAGAGGAATTGGTGCATGGTGTCAGTCCTGAATCGGAGGATGGTCATGGAGGGGAAAGGGCGGCGCGTCCAGCTCGAAATCGTTGATTTCGTCCAGCACGTCGGCCGCCAGTACGGGCGAAACGGTGTCCGGGCTTTCCAGCGTCATGGCGGCCACCTTCAGGCCGCGCCGGCAGGCCAGCCCCAGGTCGTCGCTGCCCTGGTACAGCGACCAGCAGACGGCGGCGGCAAAGGCATCGCCGGCGCCCGTCACGTCCACCACTTCGACCTGCTGGGCCGGCAGCCACGCCAGTTTGCCGTCGCCCGTATGGAACACGCCTTGGCCGCCGCAGGTGACGATCACGTCGCGCGCGCCCTGGGCCTGCACTGCGCGGCAGGCGGCGGCCACGTCGTCCTCGGTGGGCAGGGCATGGCCGACCCGCGTTTCCAGTTCGCCGCGGTTGAGTATCAGCAGCCGCAGGCCGTGCAGGTCGGCCGGCAGGCGCGCCATCTTCGGCTGCGACACGGCCACGATAATGAGCGGCACCGCTTCGCGCCGGGCGTCGGCCAGCAGCAGGGAGATGGCGTCGCGTGGCAGGTTCAGGTCGGCCACCGTCATGGCGGCGGCCGTGCGCTGCGGCTGGCGGCTGGCCAGGAAGGCGGGCGTGAGGCGGTCGTACAGGGCCATGTCGGCCAGCGCCACCGTCATTTCACCGCGGTCGTCCAGCACCGCCGTGTAGGTGCCGGTGGCGCAGTCGGTCACGTGCAGGCTGCCGCGCATGTCGATGCCGGCCGCTTCGGCGTGGTCGGCCAGGGCGCGCCCGGCCGCATCGGTGCCCAGCGCCGTCAGCAGGGCGGCCGGCAGGGCCAGCCGGGTCAGGTTTTCCGCGATGTTGCGGGCCACGCCGCCGAACACTTCCTCGGCGCTGGCCGGGTTGGAGGTGCCCAGCTGCAGCGGCGCCAGCGTGCGCAGCTTGCGGTCCAGGTTGGCCGCGCCTATGCAGACCACGGGGCGCTTGTCGGGCAGCACATAGGCCCGGCCCAGCAGCCGGCGTTCACGGATCAGGCCGGCGATGTGGCCGGCCACGGCCGAGCGCGACAGGCGCAATTCGATGGCCAGGTCCTGCTGGGAGATGAAGGGGTTGGCGCGGATCAGCTGATACAGCTGTTCCTTCTTGGAGATTTCCGTCACGGCCACGTCCATATAAACATTTGTTTACAATGCTAGACATATGTTTGCTGCCTGTCAAACGAGCATCCTCATAATACCGTGGATTTATTCGATATTTGTATAAATTGCGAAGAAAAATGGTATTTGCCATACATATAGCGATCAGGCATAGTGACGATCAATAAAAGAAAGTTTGATCTGCAGCACCCCCGCACCACCAGCAGTTGTTGTAGCGGCGCCCGGCGCCCGGCCGGACTGCGCCAAGCGCGCAGGGCAGAAACAGCACAGCAGCACGGCACCGCCATACCAGATACTCACCTATAAAAACGAGGATAACCATGTCTAACAATTCCCCATTCCAGGCCGCCGCCATCGTCCGCGCCCGCATCCCGGCCGACTTCAAGCCGCGTATCGCGATGATCCTCGGTTCCGGCCTCGGCGTGCTGGCCGAACAGATGACGGACGCGGTGACCATCAGCTACGACGAGCTGCCCGGCTTCCCCATCAGCACCGTGCACGGCCACGCCGGCGAACTGGTGATCGGCACCCTGTCGGGCGTGTCGGTGGTGTGCATGAAGGGCCGCGGCCACGTGTACGAAGGCTATGGCCTGGGCGTGATGACGTCGGCCGTGCGCACCATGAAGCTGCTCGGTTGCGAGATGCTGTTCGTGACCAACGCGGCCGGTTCGCTGCGCACGGAAGTGGACGCCGGCTCGCTGGTGGCGCTGACCGACCATATCAACTACCTGCCCGGCACGCCGATGATAGGCCCGAACGACGAGCGTTTCGGTCCCCGCTTCTTCAGCATGGCCAACGCTTACGATGCCGACCTGCGCCAGCTGCTGCAGGCCGCGGCCGCCGAGAAGAGCGTCACCTTGCACGAAGGCGTGTACATCGCCTACGCCGGCCCCAACTTCGAAACCCCGGCCGAAATCCGCGCCTTCAAGACGCTGGGCGCCGACATGGTGGGCATGTCGGTGGTGCCGGAAGTGGTGTCGGCCCGCCATTGCGGCCTGAAGGTGGTGGGCGTGTCCGTCATCACCAACCTGGCCGAGGGCCTGTCGCCGTTCCCGCTGTCGCACGAGCAGACGCTGAAATACGCGGCCGTGGGCGCCAAGTCGCTGGTCGAGCTGATACTGGGCTTCCTGGCCAACGTGGCGAAAACGCCGCAAGCATAATCCCTGTGGGGCGGCCTGGTCCGCCCCTTTGTTTTTTGGGCACAGGGCCTACACTGTAAGGCCAGCCCGTCCCGGAGCACATCATGAAACGCGCATTTATCCTCTTGCTGGATTCCTTCGGCCTCGGCGCCACGCCGGACGCCCCCAAGTACAACGATTCCGGCGCCAACACCTTCGGCCACATCGCCGCCTGGGCCGCCAAGGCCGGCACTCCCATGAGTTTGCCGACCATGGAAAAACTGGGCCTGGCCGCCGCCGCCCACGCCGCCTGCGGCCAGTGGGCCGACGGCTTCGCCCTGCGCGACGGCTTCACGGCCGCCTACGGCGCCGCCCGCGAGCGCTCGACCGGCAAGGATACCCAGAGCGGCCACTGGGAAATCGCCGGCGTGCCGGTGGAATTCGATTGGGGCTACTTCCCCCGCACCGTGCCTTCGTTCCCGGCCGAGCTGACGGCGCGCCTGCAGGAACTGGGCGCCGTGCCCGGCTTCCTGGGCGACTGCCACGCCTCCGGTACGGAGATCATCAACAAGCACGGCGACGAGCACGTGGCCACCGGCAAGCCTATCATCTACACCTCGGCCGACTCGGTGCTGCAGATCGCCGCGCACGAGGAATCGTTCGGCCTGGAGCGCCTGTATGCGTTGTGCGAGATCGCCTTCAAGCTGGTCGAGCCGTACAACATCGGCCGCGTGATCGCCCGCCCGTTCGTGGGCGCCAACGGCAAGTACACCCGCACCACCAACCGTCACGACTACGCCGTGGCGCCGCCCGCGCCCACGCTGCTGGACCACGTCAAGGACGGCGGCGGCGAAGTGATCGCACTGGGCAAGATCAGCGACATCTTCGCCACGCAAGGCGTGTCGCGCGTGGTCAAGGGCGCCGACAACATGGCCCTGTTCGACGCGCTGCTCAAGGTGACGGGCGAGGCGGGCGACGGTTCGCTCACCTTCGTCAACTTCGTCGACTTCGACCAGGCCTTCGGCCACCGCCGCGACGTGACCGGCTATTCGAACGCGCTGCACGAGATGGATGCGCGCCTGCCCGAATTCATGGCCAGGCTGCAGGACGGCGACCTGGTGGTGATCACGGCCGACCATGGCTGCGACCCCACCTGGACCGGCTCCGACCACACCCGCGAACACATTCCGATGATCTTCTTCGGCCCCGGCGTGCAGCCGCGCGCGCTGGGCATCTCCGAAACCTTCTCCGACATCGGCCAGACCCTGGCCCATCACCTTGGCGTCAAACCTCTTTCGAACGGAACCAACCTGTTATGAGCATTATTCCCGGCTTCAAACGCAACGAAGCGGTCCCCCTTGACCTGGGCTGGATCAACCACATCCACATCAACAAGGCCGCCGCCGACCGCCGCGCCGCCAGCCTGGCCAACCGCCGCTCGGTGAAGAAGGAATACCAGGCCGCCTGGCTGGTCAAGGCCATCGGCCTGATCGACCTGACCACGCTGTCGGGCGACGACACGCCGGGCCGCGTCGAGCGCCTGTGCCGCAAGGCCCTGCGTCCGCTGCGCGCCGACCTGGTGCAGGCCATGGGCTTGCAGGACTATGCGCTGACGACGGGCGCCGTGTGCGTCTACCACGAGATGATCAAGCCGGCGGTGGAAGTGCTGCAGGGCCGCCTGCCGATCGCCGCCGTGTCGACCGGCTTCCCGGCCGGCCTGACCAGCATGGAAACCAAGGTGCGCGAGATCGAACTGTCGGTGGCCGCCGGCGCCTCCGAGATCGACATCGTCATCACGCGCCAGCACGTCCTGACGGGCAACTGGCAAGCGCTGTATGACGAAATGGTGGCCTACCGCAAGGCCTGCGGCGAAGCGCACGTCAAGGCCATCCTGGCCACCGGCGAACTGGTCACGCTGGAAAACGTGGCCAAGGCTTCGTGGGTGTGCATGATGGCGGGCGCCGATTTCATCAAGACCTCGACCGGCAAGGAGCCGGTCAACGCCACCATCCCCGTCTCGCTGACGATGGTGCGCGCGATCCGCGAATACCATGAGCAGACCGGCTTCAAGATCGGCTACAAGCCGGCCGGCGGCGTCAGCACGGCCAAGGCCGCGCTGCAGTA
>JAZJZQ010000735.1:0-2273 GCA_040389625.1 Pseudomonadota bacterium
GCAGCCGCGCACCAAGGTGTTCGCGCGGCGCGACGTGTATGCGCGCCACCTGAACGTGCTGGTCTACCTGCCCCGTGAACGCTACAGCGCCAGCGTGGCCTCGGCCCTGGCCAGGGCACTGCAGGGCAGCTCCGGCGCCACCCACATCAGCTCCCAGACCCTGGTGGCGGACGGCCCGCTGGCCCGCGTCTACCTGATCGCCCACGCCGCGCGCTACCCGCTGGACCTGGAAACGGACATCCAGCAGCCGCTGCTGGCCGTGCTGGACGGCTGGCACAACCAGTTCGCCGCGCTGGCCGACGCCGTGTTCGACGTGCCGATGCGCACCAGCCTGCGCAAGCTGTGCGCCACCCTGCCGGCCGACTACGTGGCCTCCACCGCGCCGGCCGTGGCCTTCCACGACCTCGGTTCGCTGCTGCGCATCGAAGACCCGTCGCGCGTCTCGGTCCGCATCGAGACGGCCGATGACGCCACCACCATCCGACTGTACTCGGTGGAGCGGGTGCCGGCCCTGTCGACCATCCTGCCGGCGCTGCATAACGCCGGCGTGGCCATCGACCGCGAGCGCGCCCATTCGATCACCGTGGGCGGCAAGCGCCACTTCGTCAGCAGCCTGTCGGTGGACGCCGTCAGCGCCGCCAAGCTGGCGCAGCCCAACGTGGTGGACGTGGCGCAGGAACTGTTCACCGCCCTGTTCAACAACGACGCCGAAGACGGCCGCCTGAACGGCCTGGTGATCGAAGGTGGCCTCAGCATGCGCGAAGTGCAGCTGGTGCGCGCCTACATGAGCTACTGGCGCCAGGCCGGCAGCCGCTTCTCGGTGCGCTACGTGGCCGAGTGCCTGCGCAAGCAGCCGGCCGTGGTGCGCCAGCTGGTCGAAGCCTTCCTGCAGCGCTTCGACCCGTCGCTGGACGAGGCCAGCCGCCTGGCCGCCCAGCAGGCCATGCATGACATCAAGCGCGGCCTGCCGGCGATCAATCACGCCGACAGCGAGGAAATCCTGGGCGCCATCACCGACCTGATGCTGGCCACCCTGCGCACCAACTACTTCCAGAACCAGCAGAAGGGCGACAAGATCATCTTCAAGTTCGACACCAGCAACCTGGCGCTGGTGCCGGAACCGCGTCCGTTCCGCGAGATCTTCGTGTTCTCGCGCCGCTTCGAAGGCCTGCACCTGCGCGGTGGCCCCGTGGCACGGGGCGGCCTGCGCTGGTCCGACCGCATGGAAGACTACCGCACCGAGGTGCTGGGCCTGGTCAAGGCGCAGATGGTGAAGAACGCCGTGATCGTGCCGGCCGGCGCCAAGGGCGGCTTCGTCTGCAAGCAGATGCCGAAGGACGCGGTGCGTGAAACCATCGCGGCCGAAGGCGAAGCCGTGTACCGCCTGTTCATCGCCAGCCTGCTGGAAATGACCGACAACCGCGTGCTGGGCAAGATCGTGCAGCCGGCCGACACCGTGTGCTACGACAGCGCCGACCCTTACCTGGTGGTGGCGGCCGACAAGGGCACGGCTACCTTCTCCGACATCGCCAACAGCATCGCCGTGCAGCGCGGCTTCTGGCTGGGCGACGCCTTCGCCTCGGGCGGCTCGAACGGCTACGACCACAAGAAGATGGGCATTACGGCCAAGGGCGCGTTCGAAGCCGTCAAGCGCCATTTCTATGAGCTCGATCACGACATCCACGCCACCGCCACCACCATGGTGGGTGTGGGCGACATGTCGGGCGACGTGTTCGGCAACGGCGCGCTGCTGTCGCGCAAATTGAAGGTGCTGGCCGCGTTCGACCACCGTCACATCTTCCTCGACCCGAATCCGGACATGGAAGCGTCGTTCAATGAGCGCGTGCGCATGTTCGCGCTGCCGCGCTCCTCGTGGGACGACTACAACAAGGAACTGATCTCGGCCGGCGGCGGCGTCTATCCGCGCACGCTGCGCAGCATCGAGCTGTCGCCGCAGATCCGCGAGGCGCTGGCCATCGAGGAAACGGCGCTCTCGCCGGAAGAACTGATGCACCGCATCCTGCTGGCGCCGGTGGACCTGTTCTACAACGGCGGCATCGGCACCTACATCAAGGCCTCCAGCGAAAGCCACGCCCAGGTCAAGGACCGCGCCAACGACCATATCCGGGTCGACGGCAACCAGCTGCGCTGCAAGGTGGTGGCCGAGGGCGGCAACCTGGGCGCGACCCAGGCCGGCCGCATCGAATTCGCGCTGGCCGGCGGCCGCATCTTCACCGATGCGATCGACAACTCGGCCGGCGTGGATTGCTCCG
>JAZJZQ010000736.1:0-2735 GCA_040389625.1 Pseudomonadota bacterium
GCCGACCGCGATCACGTCGTTGTGGAACACGCCCTGGTCGATCACGTCCGGATTCTGCTGCAGGTAGACGGTGCGTTCGCCGGCCAGGCCGTGCAGCCGGGCCACGGCCTGCGACGCTTCCAGCGTCTGGCGGGCCGGGTAACGTTTGGGCGCGGGCGCGGAGGCGTCGAATTCCACGCGGCCGTAGACGAACAGCTCCACGCCCTGCCCGCCATGGCTGGCGCACAGGCGGGTGTGGTTGGCCGCGCCCTCGTCGCCGAAGGCCGGCGTGCCGGGCAGCGCGTCATGCACGGCGAAGTGCTTGTCGTCCTTGAAGATGGCGCGCAGGCTGCGGGCCGACTGCGCGTGCTCGAAGGCGCGGTGCAGCTTGTTGTTCAGGTTCGCCGCCGTGAAATGGGTGCGCCCGTCCGCGCTGTCGGCCGACGGGCTGACGGTGGCGGCGTTGGCGGTCCACATGGGCGAGGCCGAATACGCGCAAGCCAGGATCACGGGCGACTCCTGGTAGGCCCTGGCCAGCACTTGGGCGTCCGTGCCCGTAAAGCCGATGCTGCGCAGCAGGCGGAAGTTGGGCCGGTCCTGCGGCGGCAGCAGCGCCTGGGCGAAGCCGCGCGCGGCCAGCGCCCGCATCTTGGCCAGGCCCTGCAGGGCCGCCTGCTTGGGATTGGAGGCGCTCTTGACGTTGCTGAACGAGGCCACGTTACCGAACGAGAGGCCGGCGTAGTTGTGCGACGGACCGACCAGGCCGTCGAAGTTGAATTCGCGTGCGGAGTTGCCCATGATGGTCCTTAGAAGTGCATGCCCGGCGACAGCTTGGCCGGCATTTCAAGTGCGCTGTTCTCGATCGAGGCGACCGGATAGGCGCAGTAGTCGGCCGCGTAGTAGGCGCTCGGACGGTGGTTGCCGGACTGGCCCACGCCGCCGAACGGCGCGCTGCTGGCCGCGCCCGTGGTCGGACGGTTCCAGTTGACGATGCCGGCGCGGGCGCGCACCTGGTAGGTCTGCCACAGCGCCGGGTCGTTCGAAATCAGGGCCGAGGCCAGGCCGAACGAGGTGGCGTTGGCGGCCTTGATGGCGGCGTCGAAGTCGGCCACGCGTATCACCTGCAGCAGGGGGCCGAACCATTCCTCGTCCGGGATGCCCTTGGCGTCCGTGACGTCGACGATGCCGGCCGTGACGAAGCCGGTGTTCTCGTCCAGCTGGCGCATCTGCAGCAGCGACTTGCCGCCCCTGGCGACCATGTCGGCCTGGGCCTGCACCAGGCGGCGCGCCACGGCGGCCGACACCACGGGGCCCATGAACGGGGCCGGCTCGGCGTCCGGCGCGCCCACGGTCAGGCGGCTGGCCACGTCCACCAGGCGGGCCACGATGGCCTGGCCTTGCGCGTTGTCGGGCACGATCAGGCGGCGCGCGCAGGTGCAGCGCTGGCCGGCCGAGATGAAGGCCGAGGAGATGGCCATGAACACGGCGGCGTCGATGTCCTGCACGTCCCAGATCACGAGCGGGTTGTTGCCGCCCATTTCCAGCGCCAGCATCTTGCCCGGCTGGCCGCCGAACTGCTTGTGCAGCGCGGTGCCGGTCTGGCAGCTGCCGGTGAACAGCACGCCGTCCAGCTCCGCGTCCTGGCCCAGCGCGATGCCGGTGTCGCGGCCGCCGTTGACCAGGTTGATCACGCCGTCCGGCAAGCCGGCCTGCTGCCACAGCTGCACGGTGCGCACGGCGGTGCGCGGCGCGAACTCGCTGGGCTTGAAGACGATGGTGTTACCGGCGATCAGGGCCGGCACGATATGGCCGTTGGGCAGGTGGCCGGGGAAGTTGTACGGGCCGAACACGCCGAACACGCCGTGCGGACGGTGGCGCAGCACGGCCTCGCCGTCGGCGACCTTGTTGTGGCTCTCGCCAGTGCGGGCGCCGTAGGCCTGGACCGAGATGTCGACCTTGTTGGCCATGGTGGTCACTTCGGTGCGCGACTCCCACAGCGGCTTGCCCACTTCCTCGGAGATCAGCTGCGCCAGTTCCTCGGCGTTGGCCTTGAGCAGGTCGCGGAAACGGGTGCAGACGGCGATGCGTCCGGCCAGCGGGGTCAGTGCCCAGCCGTCGAAAGCGGCGCGCGCGGCGGCGCTGGCGCGCGCCACGTCCTGCGCCGTCGCCTCGCGGCTGGCCCAGGTCTGGCGGCCGTTGGCCGGGTTGACGGTGACCAGTTCGGCGCCGCTGCCGGGCAGCCATTGACCGCCAATGAAGTTGCTCAATCGGGTATTCGCTTCAGACATTTGGGTTCTTCCTCACGTTGAGAGACAGGGTGCGCACGGAGTCGCCGGTATGGCAGTGCAGCAGCTTTTGTTCGGCTTCGGGCAGCGCGATGGCGCCGTTGACGGGGGCCGCATGCGACAGCAGCATGCGGAAGTCGCGCATATTGGTGTTCGATACCAGCACCGGTTCGGCCGGTGCCGTTTCGGGCGCGCAGGCCGCGTCCCAGTCGCCGGCCGGGCCGATCTGGGCCAGCGTGCTGTCGCGCATGGCGCGCAGTTCGGACACGCGGGCCTGCAGCACGGGGCCGGCGTCGAAGATGTCGACATAGCCTTCGAAGTGCATGCCTTCCTGCTCCAGCAGGCGGCGCGCCGGCGCGGTGGACGGATGCACCTTGCCGATCACGTCCTGCGCTTCCTGCGGCAGGTAGGCCACATACAGCGGCTGGCGCGGCATCAGCTCGGCGATGAAGGACTTCTTGCCCAGCGCGG
>JAZJZQ010000737.1:0-8480 GCA_040389625.1 Pseudomonadota bacterium
AACAACGCAAACTGGGCCGCTGCGGCCTGACGGTATCGGCCATGGGACTGGGTTGCATGGGCATGAGCGGCGTGACCTACGGCGCGGCCGACGAGGCGGAAGCCATCGCCACCGTGCACCGCGCGCTGGAACTGGGCGTGACCTTCTTCGACACGGCCGAGCAGTACGGCCCCTACACCAACGAAACGCTGCTGGGCAAGGCGCTGCGGGGCCGGCGCCAGCAAGCCGTGGTGGCCACCAAGTTCGGCTTCGACATCAACGCGGACGGCCAGACGGTGGGCGTGAACAGCCGGCCCGAGCACATCCGGCTGGCGGTGGAAGGCTCGCTGCGGCGGCTGGACACGGACTACATCGACCTGCTGTACCAGCACCGCATCGACCCGCAAGTGCCGATCGAGGAAGTGGTGGGGGTGATGGCCGAACTCGTGCGCGAAGGCAAGGTACGCTACCTGGGCCTGTCCGAGGCCGGCGTGGCCAACATCCGCCGCGCCCACGCCGTGCATCCGATCAGCGCGCTGCAAAGCGAATATTCGCTGTGGGAACGCAACCTGGAAGACGAGATCCTGCCCCTGCTGCGCGAACTGGGCATCGGCCTGGTGCCGTTCAGCCCGCTGGGCCGGGGCTTTCTGGGCGGCACGGCCCGCCGTGCGGAAGAATACCCGCCCACGGATTTCCGCCACCTGGATCCGCGCCTGCAGGGCGCCAATTTCGACGCCAACATGGCGGCGGCGCAAGCCGTCCACGCGCTGGCGGCCGCGCGCGGGCTCACGGCCGGGCAAGTGGCGCTGGCCTGGGTGCTGCAGCAGGGCGAGGACGTGGTGCCCATCCCCGGCACGCGCCGCCGCAGCTATCTGGAACAGAACGCGGCCGCAGCCGAAGTCACGCTGAGCGCGGCGGACATGGCCAGCCTGGAACAGGCGCTCAGCCACGTCTCCGGCCTGCGCTACAGCCCGGAACGGCTGGCGATGGTGGATCGCTGACCGGAAATACCCTGGCGCTCCGGCGGCGAAGCCGGGTCCCGGCACCGGGATGGACAAGCCGCCGCAGCGCACAGCCCACTGCCCGCCGCCGCCTGCGGTCGCTGGCGGGTGGGCGGCGGTATGGCTCCTGGACGGTTACAGCACGCGGGTATAACTGCCCCTTATCCGGTCCCGGTCGCCGCAGTCGAAATGCCACCATTCCGTGTTGATCCCCACCCAGCCGGCCTGCTGCATGGCGTCGCGCAGCAGCTGGCGGTTGCCCGCCTGTGTGGCGCTGAGTTCGCCGCTGGCCAGCAATTGCGCCTCCAGCGCGGGATGTGAGCGCTCACTCAAGTCGTCGAAGCCGGTGCCCATGTCCAGCTCGCAGCCTTGCTCATCGAGGATGGTCAGGTCCACGGCCATGCCGAAGGAATGGATGGAGCCGCGCGCCGGGGCGGCGATATAGGCCAGCAGCGCCGTGCCCTGCAGCGCCAGCCATAGCTGCTCCTGCACCCGCTGCGGGCGCAGCGCGTCCAGCACCAGCAGGCGGTAGCCGGGCCAGTGCAGGGCCAGCCAGGCGACGGCCTGTTCCAGCGCGGCGGCCGCTTCCTGGTGCAGCCAGGCACAGTCGAGCGGCGAGTACAGGTCGCGCCCGACGAAGTTGTCCACCGTGGCATAGCGCAGCTCGACGGCAATGCCGGCCACGCTGGCCAGCGGCCGGAAACCGCCATGGCTGGCGATCGTTTCGCAGGATACGGCAGGATGCATGCTGTCCTCCAGAACGGCGTAGGCTAAGCATACCGGAAAGCGCGGTCGCTGCTAAGGGTAGGACGCGCCCTGTTCTTCAGTGCCCCTCGACCGGGTCCGGCGGCGGCGAGGCCGGCGCCGCCGGTGCAACGGACGGCGGTGCGGGCTGGGTCGCAAACGGCTGCGCGGCCGGCACGCCCGGCGGTGGCAGCGGCAAGGCCGGCGACGTCAGCGTATCGAGGATGGCGGCCGTTTCCGCGTCCGGCTCACCGTCGAAGCGGGCCTGGCGGTACTTGGACTGGAACACCACCAGCACGTTGCGGGTGGCCGCGTCCAGCTCGCCCGTCTGCGGCACGGCATAGCCATGCTGCGCCAGTTTCTGCTGGAACCAACCGATCTCGGGCAACTGCGCCTGGAACAGGGGCAGGCGGGCGGCCACCTGCACGGCACTGGGCCAGCGCACCAGGCCCGCATCGGCCAGCTGCTTCCACGGGAACAGGGGACCGGGGTCCTGCTTGCGCTGGGGCGCGATGTCGCTGTGACCCAGCACGTTCTCGGGTGGAATGTTGTGGCGCGCCATGATCTGCTTGAGCAGCGGTATCAACTGGTCGACCTGGGCCTGCGGGAAGGGATACCAGAGCCGCCCTTCTGGCGTGTCGCGAAAACCGGGGTTGACGATCTCGATGCCGATCGAGCTCACATTCAGCTGTGTATAAGTCTTCCAGTTACTCACACCGGCGTGGTTGGCTTGGCGTGACTCGTCCACCAGCGTGTAGAAGAACGGTTGTTCGCCGTCCGTCAGCAGGTAGTGGCTGCTGACCACGTCCTGGGTCAGGGTCTTGAGCGAGCGCGTCAGGTCGCCCGCCGTGTAGTGCAGCACGATGAACTTGACGCGGTCGCTCTGGCCGCGGGCCGTGTAGCTGTGGTCGAGGCGGGGGCCGGACGGCGCCACGGCGCAGCCCGTCAACAGGGTCAGCAGGGCCAGCGGCAACAGCGCGGCGCGCGGGCCGGGACGGCGCGTCAGGAAAGCACTCTTCATGGGTGGGATCGCAAAGGAGCGGTAGGAAAATGGCGGGCCTGGGCCGCGATGCGGGCCGCCGCGTGATGGGGCCGCACGGTCTTTTGCTGCAGCGGCACATGGGCCGGCAGTTCGGCGCGCATCGATTGCACCAGCAGCGGATGCAGCTCGGCCGCGCGGCCGGCCAGCACCACGGGCCGCAGGCCGTAGCGCTGCACCATGGCGCGCGCCAGCCGGGCCAGCTCCAGGCCGGCGTCCAGCAGGATGCGGCGCGCTTCCGGGTCGGCCTCCGCGCTAGCGGCCACGGCCACCGCCAGCCGGCCTATGGTGCCCCGGTCCTGGCCGTACATGAACTGGCGGCTGTGGGCCCAGTCGCTGCCGCCCAGGTGGGCGAACACGGCCTGCGCCAGCGGCGAGTCTTGCCAGGCGCCCGGCGTTTCATCCTCGCGGCGCCAGATGCTGCGCAACGCTTCACGCGCGATCCAGTAGCCGCCGCCGCCATCGTCGAGCAGCACGCCGCGCCCGCCGGCCCGGTGGAACTGGCCGTGCTCATCGACCCAGGCCGCGATCGAGCCCGTACCGGCATACACCAGGTAGCCGTGGCCGGGCGCGAAGGTGTCCAGGCAGGCGATCTCGATATCGTTGCGCACGGTGACGGCGTCCGGCCCAATGGCCAGCAGCGTGGCCAGCCAGTGCGCCAGCTGCACGCTGTCGCCGCCAAAGCCGGTCAGGCCGGCGCACACGGCGTCCGGCCGGCCGGCCGCCAGCACGGCCGCGCACAGGGCCGTGAAACTGGCGTGGACGGCGGCGCGGCCCATGTCGCTTTCCATCTGCAGGGCCGACAGGCCGCCCACGTGGCCCTCGGCCACGATCACGCCGTCGGCGGCGGCCAGCGCCCAGCGGGTCTGGGTGCCGCCGGCGTCGATGCCCAGGCCGAGGCGGGGTGTTTGATGGGCGAGCGTCATGGCGATCAGGCGGCCGCCGCCGTAACGCGCGCGCTCTCGTTGCCGAGCCGGTCCACGGCGCTGACGACGACGGCACTGGCCGCGCCCGCCGTCCCATCGTCGGGCAGGCGCAGTTCCGTGCGCGTACCGGGGGCGACGGCGAAGCGCCACTCGTTGCCGTAGCGCGACCACACGGCAAACTGGGCCACGGCCTTGCCGGCGCCGGGCGCCAGCTTGAGGGCGAGGCCGGCGCCGTCGCGCCGCGCCGTCACGGCCGGGGCAAGCGGTGCCGCCGCGCCCAGCCACGGCGTGGCCGGCACCAGCGCCGCGTACTGGTAAGCCTGGGCCTTGAGCTGGTCGCTCACGCCCTTGCGGTTCTCCATCAGGGCCGCCACGCTGAAATGCAGGTGGCCATGGCCGCCCGCCCGGCTGCGGGTGACGCCGATCTGCTTGACGATCTCCTCCGGCGGGAAGGCCTTGCTGGAATTGTCGATGCGGCTGGTGTACAGGCCCGGCCACACGTGGCGGCCATGGGTGTTCTGCGCCAGCCAGTAGTCGAGCAGCACGTCGAACGCTTGCGGCGCCTGCGCCACCGGCCAGTACAGCTGGGGCGCCAGGTAATCGAGCCAGCCGCTGGCCAGCCACAGCTCCGCGTCCGCGTACAGCTTGTCGTACTGGCTGAAGCCGACGATGCCGGGCGGGCGCCGGTCCGGCCGGCCGATGCCGAACGGGCTGACGCCAAAGCGCACCCATGCCTTTTCCTTGTGGATGCCCGTGTACAGGGCTTCGATCAGCTGGTTGACGTTCTGCCGCCGCCAGCCGGCCCGGTCCAGCTGGCCGCCGGCCAGCAGGTAGCGCTGCCACGACGGCTGGTCGGGAAATTCCAGTTCCGCCTTCGGTGCCGCGCCGCCGTCGAGCGCCGCGCTCTCGGCGCCGGCCGCGTTGGGGGCGTCGATCGGGTAGGGATAGAAATAGTCGTCGATGTGGACGCCGTCGATGTCGTAGCGGCGCACCACGTCCAGCACCACGTCCAGCGTGTGGCGCGAGGCGACCGGTTCGCCCGGGTCCATCCACAGGAAGCGGCCGTAGGGCTTGACGGCGTCGGGCTGGGTGTTGGCGATGTGGCCGGGTGTGAGGGGCGTCCTGGCCGTCGCGTGGCGGGCCCGGTAGGGGTTGAACCAGGCGTGCAGCTCCAGTCCGCGGGCGTGAGCCTGGTCGATCCAGAATTGCAGCGGATCGTACATCGGGCGCGGGGCGCGGCCCTGCTGGCCGGTGAGGAATTCCGACCACGGTTCCAGTTCGGACGGGTAGATGGCGTCGGCGCTGGGGCGCACCTGCAGCACGATGGCGTTCAGGTTCAGGGCCTTGGCCCGGTCCAGGATGGCCAGCGCCTCGGCCTGCTGCTTGTCCACGCTCAGGTTGCTGCGGCTGGGCCAGTCGATATTGGCCACCGTGGAGACCCAGGCGGCGCGGAATTCGCGCGGGGCCGCCGGCGGCGCGGTCGGGTCGGCGGGCGTGCCGCCAGCGCTGCCCGTGCCCGTGCCGGGGCCAGTACCGTTACCGGGGCCTGGGCCCGAGCCCGCGCCGGACGGCACGGGCTGGGCCGGTGTGGCCGGCGCCAGCGGCGTGGAAGTACAGCCGCTCAACAGCGCGGCCAAGCCGCCGGCCACGCAGGCGGCCAAGGACTGTCGCTTCTTCGCATTAAACTCCACTTCCCGTTCCCCGATTCAGATGACGCGCAATGCCCTATTGTAATGCGGCCGGCGCCTGTTTCCGGCCGAACTGGGGGTCGATTTTCACCAGCGCGGCCATGATGAAGGCCGGCACCGTGGCCACGCACACCCAGATGAAAAAGTGCTGGTAACCGAGCCGCTGCTGGATCCAGCCGCTGGCCATGCCCGGCAGCATCATGCCGAGCGCCATGAAGCCGGTGCAGATGGCGTAATGAGCCGTCTTGTGTTCGCCTTCGGCCACCATGATCATGTACATCAGGTAGGCGGCAAAACCGTAGCCGTAGCCCAGCTGTTCCAGCGCCAGGCTGGCCCCGATCAGGTAGACATTCTGCGGCAGGGCGCTGGCCAGGTAGACGAACACCAGGTCCGGCACATGCACGGCCAGCACCATGCCCCACAGGCAGCGCTTAAGGCCGAAACGGGCCACGGCCAGCCCGCCCAGCAGTCCGCCCGCCGTCAGGGCCAGCACGCCGATGGTGCCGTAGACCAGCCCCACCTGGGCCGTTGTCAGGCCCAGTCCGCCCTTGTCGACCGGGTCCAGCAGGAACGGCACGGCCAGCTTGAGCAGCTGCGCCTCGCCCAGCCGGAACAGCAGCAGGAAGCCGAGGATGACGGCGATGCCGGGCTTGCGGAAGAAACTCTTGAAGGTGGCGAAAAAATCGTGCATCAGGGCGCCGCCGGCGACCGGCGGGCGGTCCGCGGCCGGGCGCGGCAGCATCAGCTGGTGATAGGCGAACAGCAGCACAAACAGGGCCGCCAGGACGAAGAACACCACCGACCACGCCAGCCGCACATTGCCCGTCCCCTCGGCCAGCTTGCCGGCCAGGTAGACCAGCCCGCCCTGGCCGGCGATCATGGCCAGCCGGTAAAAGGTGGAACGCACGCCGACAAAGGCGGCTTGCTGGTGCTGGGGCAGGCCCAGCATGTAGAAGCCGTCGGCGGCGATGTCGTGGGTGGCGGAACTGAAGGCCATCAGCCAGAACACGGCCAGGCTGAGCTGGAAGAACTGGGGCAGGCTGGTGGTCAGGGCCACCAGCGCCAGCGCCGCGCCCAGCGCCAGCTGCATGCCGACGATCCACAGCCGGCGCGTGCGCAGCAGTTCCACCAGGGGCGACCACAGGGGCTTGATGACCCACGGCAGGTACAACCAGCCCGTGTAGAGGGCGATGTCGGTGTTCGACACGTCCAGGTTCTTGTACATCACGACCGACAGTGTCATCACCACCACGTAGGGGATGGCCTGGCCGAAATACAGGGTGGGCACCCACCACCACGGACTGCGTTGCTGCGCTTGCTCCATACATTCCTAACGATTCAGTTTTTAGCACCGCAACGTCAAAAATGTATCATTTCATCAACGCGGCCCGGACGCTGCCATCCGCCGCATCCAGCCAGGCCTGGGCCTGATCCACGTCCGTGTGCCGCAACAGGGCCACGATGGCCACCTTGACGTGGAAACGGCATTGGGCCAGCACGTGCCGCGCGGCCGCCTCGTCGGCGCCGGTGGCGTGCATGGTGAGCTGGACGGCGCGCTGCATCAGCTTGGCGTTGGTCGGTTGCAAGTCTACCATCAAGTTCCCGTACACCTTGTGCAGCCTGACCATCAGGGCGCTGGACAGCGTGTTGAGCACGATCTTCTGGGCCGTGCCGGCCTTCAGGCGGGTGCTGCCGGAAATGATTTCCGGCCCCGTATCGACCGTGATGCCGAGGTCGGCCTCGCGCACCAGCGGCGAACCGGCATTGTTGGCGATGCCGATGGTATACGCGCCCAGCTTGCGCGCCGCCAGCAGCGCCCCCAGCACATAGGGCGTGACGCCGGAGGCGGCCAGCAGCAACACCACGTCGTGCGGGGCCGGGTAGAGCCGGCGCAGGTCGGCCGCGCCCTGTTCGGCATTGTCCTCGGCCCCTTCCACGGACGCGAACATGGCTGGCTGGCCGCCGGCCAGCACGGCCAGCGCCCGCTCGTGGGGCCAGGAAAAGGTGGGATACAGTTCTACGCTGTCGAGTACGCCAAGCCGGCCCGAGGTGCCGGCGCCCACGTAGATCAGGCGCCCGCCGGCGCCGATGCGGGGCAGCATCGCTTCCACGGCGGCGGCAATGGCGGGCGCGGCGGCCCGCACGGCCTGCACGGCCCGCGCCTGATCGTCCACCAACGCCGCGACCAGGTCCGGCAGCGGATATTGGTCCAGCTGGCCGTGGTCCGGATGGGGGGTTTCCGTTTTCAGCATCGCCGTGTCCCGAAAAGGTGACAGGTTCAGTGTAATCCCAAACCAGTCCCTGCTGCCATGAAAGCTTGCGGCAGATCAGGTCGGGCGGCGCATTTCCGCCACGAAATCGTAATGATCGCTGTGGCAATAGGAATGGGTGAGCTCCATGGCCTCGCCCGACTCCAGGTAGGCGATGCGGGTGATGTAGAGCACGGCCTGGCCTTCCGGCACGCCCAGCTGGCGGGCCAGTTCGGTCGACGCGTTCATGGCGCGGATGTGCTGCAAGGCCCGTACCGGCGCCTTGCCGATGCTCTCCAGGTATTGGTACAGGGAATTGCCCACCGCCTCGGGATCGGCCAGGATGGTTTGCGGCAGTACGCTGACCTCGTAGGCCATCACCACCTCGTCGGCCAGGCGCAGGCGCTCGAGCCGCGCCACCTTGGAATAGGGCGATAGGCCCAGGCTCAGCTGCTCGTCGGGCGACGGCGTGACGATGGAACGCTTGAGCCAGCGCGAGCCGGGCTGGTGGCCGCGCTGCTGCAGCTGCTCGGAAAAGCTGGTCAGGTTCGACAGCGGCTGCTCGATGCGGGGCGCGATGTAGTTGCCGGAACCGCGGCGACGCACCACCAGGCCCTGGTCCACCAGCTGGTCGATGGCCTTGCGCGCCGTCACCCGCGACACGTTCAGCAATTCCGACAGCGTCCGTTCGGACGGCAGGGCCTGGTCCACCTGGTAGCGGCCGTTGTGCACGTCATCGGTCAGCTTGCGCGCGATTTGCATATACAAGGGCGAATTGTCCTTGTCGTCGGGTTTGGATACAGCACTGCTCTGGCTCATACGAATCTCCTATCGCCGCTAGTGTACTGGCGTTA
>JAZJZQ010000737.1:8580-11643 GCA_040389625.1 Pseudomonadota bacterium
AGATGTCCGGTTCTTGTCGCCGGCGCAAGCGACGCAGCTGGAACCGGCACTGGCCGCGCTGCAGCCGGCGCTGGCCGGCGCCATCTTTACGGGCGGCGAGGCGGTGGCCGATTGCCGTGCGTTTTGCCTGTCGCTGGCGCGGCTGCTGCAAAGCCATCCCCGCTACCAGGGCACATTGCACGGCGACGCACACGGCTGGCGCATCGCAGCCGGCAAGTTGGTGGCGTTGGAAACGAGCCTCGGGCCGCAGCAGGCCGACCAGTTCGTGCTGGCGGCCGGCATCCAAAGCCGCGACCTTGCCGCGCGCGCGGGCCTGCAGCTGCCCCTGTATCCGCTCAAGGGCTACAGCCTGAGCGCGCCGGTCCGCCCAAGCGACCTGGCACCCTCCATCAGCGTGACGGACTTCGAGCGCAAAACGCTGTATGCCCGCATCGGCGACCAGTTGCGGATCGCGGCCATGGTCGACCTGGTGGGCGAGCGCCCCGCCATCGACCCGCGCCGCATCGCCAGCCTGCTGCGCACGGCCCGCGCCGCCATGCCCCGCGCGGCCGCCTATGAGCACGCCATTCCCTGGTCCGGCCTGCGCCCGGCCACACCGGACGGCGCCCCCATCATTGGCGCGACATCCGTGCCCAACCTGTGGCTGAACGTCGGCCACGGTCCGTTGGGTTTCACATTTTCCTGCGGCAGCGCCAGCCTGCTGGCCGGCATGATGCAGGGCCGGCCCGCGCCGTTTGCGCTCGACGACCTGATCCTGCGCTGAACGGCCGGCACGGCACTGCGCGTGCGATCCCAGCAATGACGGGGACAGGGTACATGGGGCACAACTGTTCCATTGCTGCGGCAACGTGTCTCGTCTGCCCAAAATGGGGACGTACCCCATTTTTCAAAACAACCGTGTTGCGTCCCCGTTTTCTCCCCGTTTCCTGAAAAAGGGGTACGTCCCCATTTTCTCGCCCCATTTTCCCGGGCGGCGCCGGTGACCATTCGATAGTTTCCTTATGGCACCACTCTTATACAATGGGGCTCCCCATTCAACGCGAGCCGATGCCATGTTGCCACTCTCCGTCTTCCGCCCCGGCCGTACCCGGCTGCTGGCCGCCAGCCTGTTGCTGCTGGCCGGCACCGGCCAGGCGGCCGACATCAGCGTGCTTGGCCTGTTCACGGGCAAGGCGCTGCTGGTGGTCGACGGCGGCGCGCCCAAGACTTATGCCGTGGGCGACAAGATCGCGGGAACCGCCACCCTGGCCGAGGTGGACCGCAACGGCGCCACCATCGAGGAAGGCGGCCGGCGCCATACCATCGCCCTCGGCCAGTACGTGGGCGCGCCCGCCAGCGCCCAGGGCAAGGTCACGCTGTCGGCCAGCGAGGGCGGCCACTTCATCGCCAACGGCCAGATCAATGGCGTAGGCGTGCGCATGATCGTCGACACGGGCGCCACCTTCATCGCCCTGCCGGCCGCCGAAGCGCGCCGGCTGGGCATCGATTACCGCAAGGGCCGGGTGGTGCCCGTCAGTACCGCCAACGGCACCGTGCCGGCCTACGTGGTCCGCCTCGACAGCGTACGGGTGGGCGAGCTGGAGCTGTTCCAGGTCGATGCCCTGGTGCAGGAGGGTGGCCTGTCCGTCATCTTGCTGGGCAACTCTTTCCTGAACCGCTGCGATCTGCAGCGCAACGCCGGGCAAATGACGCTCACCCGCCGTTTCTAGTCCCCGCCGCGCTCCCCGCCCCCGGCCGCCGGGGCCGCGCCTGCGGCCCGCCGCGCCCGGGCGCAACCACCCCCGCCCCGCGAATTGGCGGATAATGCGGGATTGTTCCGCAGTCCGCTCCTCACTTCATGCCAAAAAAGACAACATTGCCGGCCGCCTGTCCCTGCGGCGGTTCTTCCTACGCCACCTGCTGCGGCCCCTACCTCGAGGGCGGCGCCATCCCGGCCACGGCCGAGGCACTGATGCGTTCACGCTACACTGCCTACACTTTGCGCAATGAATCCTACCTGCTGGCAACCTGGCACAGCAGCACGCGCCCCACCGAGCCCATCATCGTGGCAGGAGAAAAATTGCAGTGGCTGGGACTTGAGGTAAAATCTGCTTTACGTTTACGTCAACGTAAAGCAGAATCGGACGACGCGCTGCGCCAGGACACCGTCGAATTCGTGGCGCGCTGCAAGCTCAACGGCCGGGCCCAGCGTTTGCACGAGGTCAGCAATTTCGTGCGGGAGGAGGGCGAGGGCGGCTTGCGCTGGTATTACGTTGACGGGAGTTTTCCAGAATAAAGGCGTCGGAGACCGCGCCACAACACGAGGAACAACAATGCCGCACATCGAAAGCAAACTCAATCCGCGCAGCGAAGATTTCAAGGCCAACGCGGCCGCCATGCAAGTGCTGGTCGACGACCTGCGCGCCAAGGTGGCGCAGATCGCGGCCGGCGGCGGCGCCGCGGCCTCGGCCAAGCATACGGCGCGCGGCAAGCTGCTGCCGCGCGACCGGGTGCAGATGCTGCTCGATCCCGGCACGCCCTTCCTCGAGTTTTCCCAGATGGCCGCCTATGGCATGTACCAGGACGCCAACGGCGTGGACGCCGCGCCGGCGGCCGGCATCATCACCGGCATCGGCCGCGTGTCCGGCCAGGAGTGCGTGATCGTCTGTAACGACGCCACCGTCAAGGGCGGCACCTACTACCCCGTCACCGTCAAGAAGCACCTGCGCGCGCAGGAGATCGCGGACCAGAACAACCTGCCCTGCATCTACCTGGTGGACTCGGGCGGCGCCAACCTGCCCAACCAGGACGACGTGTTCCCCGACCGCGACCACTTCGGCCGCATCTTCTACAACCAGGCCAACATGTCGGCCAAGGGCATCCCGCAGATCGCGGTGGTGATGGGTTCCTGCACGGCCGGCGGCGCCTACGTGCCAGCCATGAGCGACGAATCGATCATCGTCAAGGAGCAGGGCACCATCTTCCTGGGCGGCCCGCCGCTGGTGAAGGCGGCCACCGGCGAGGTGGTCACGGCCGAGGACCTGGGCGGCGGCGACGTCCACACCCGCCTGTCCGGCGTGGCCG
>JAZJZQ010000738.1:0-5435 GCA_040389625.1 Pseudomonadota bacterium
GCCGCCTTCATGGCCAAGCGCGCCCCGCAATTCCAGGGGCGTTGAGCATGGCGGCCCTTTCGACTTCGCGCATCGTGGCCGTGATCGGCAGCGGCGCCATGGGCAGCGGCATCGCCCAGGTGGCGGCCGCCGCCGGCTACACCGTCAAGCTGTACGACAGCCGGCCGGAAGCGGTGGCCAAGGCCATCGCCGCCATCATCGGCATGTTCAACAAGCTGGTGGACAAGGAGCGCATGAGCGCGGCCGATGCCGCCGCCGCCGGCGCCCGTCTGCAGGCTGCCGCCGCGCTGGCCGACGTGGCCGACGCCGGCCTGGTGGTGGAAGCCATCGTGGAAAACCTGGACGCCAAGCGCGCCCTGTTCACGCAGCTGGAAGCCATCGTCGGCGACGACTGCATCCTGGCCACCAATACCTCGTCCATTTCCGTCACGGCCATCGCCGCGCCGTTGCGCGTGCCGCAGCGCCTGGTGGGCATGCACTTCTTCAATCCCGTGCCGCTGATGGCGCTGGTGGAAGTGGTGAGCGGCCTGGCCACGGACGCCGCCGTGGCGGCCACCGTGTTCGATACGGCCGCCGCCTGGGGCAAGAGCCCGGTGCACGCCAAGTCCACGCCGGGCTTCATCGTCAACCGGGTGGCCCGTCCGTTCTATGCGGAAGGCTGGCGCCTGCTCAACGAGCAGGCCGCCGACGCAGCCACCATCGACGCCGTGCTGCGCGAGGCGGGCGGCTTCCGCATGGGGCCTTTCGAGCTGATGGACCTGATCGGGCATGACGTGAATTTTTCCGTCACCCAGTCCGTGTTCCAGGCCTATTTCAACGATCCCCGCTTCACGCCGTCCGTGCAGCAGCAGGAACTGGTCAACGCCGGCTTCCTGGGCCGCAAGTCGGGCCGCGGTTGCTATCCCTACGGCGAGGGCGCGGCCGCGCCGCAGCCGCGCGCCGAGGCGCCGCAGCCCCGGCCTGAGTATGTGAGCTATGCGGCCGAACCGGGCGCGCACTGCGCCGCGACCGAGGCCATGGCGGCCCGCCTGCAGGCTGCCGGCATCGCCGTGGCGCAGCGTCATGCGCCGGAGGGCCACGGCGGCGGCGAGGCGCCGGCCTTCCACTGTAACGGCGCTGCCGTCTACCTCACGGACGGCCGCACGGCCACCGCCCGCGCGCGCGACAACCGCCATCCCGACACGGTGCTGTTCGACCTGGCGCTCGATTTTGCGACGACCAAACGCATCGCCGTGGCCTGCGCCGACCAGTGCAGCTCCGCCGCCTTCAACGCCGTCGTCGGCCTGTTCCAGGCGGCCGGCTTTACCGTCACCCGGCTCGATGATGTGCCGGGGCTGGCCGTGATGCGCACCGTGGCCATGCTGGCCAACGAGGCGGCCGACGCCGTGCACCAGGGCGTGTGCAGCGCCCAGGCGGCCGACATCGCCATGCAAAAGGGCGTGAACTATCCGCGCGGCCCGCTGGCCTGGGCCGACGCCGTGGGCGTGGACCACATCGTCACCGTGCTGCAGCACCTGGCCGCCGGCTATGGCGAGGACCGCTACCGCGTGTCGCCGCTGCTGCGCCGCCGGCAGGCGGCAGGAGTGGCCATCCATGCATAAGGACATCCTCAAGGACACCCATGCCCAGCGGGCCGCGCTGGCGCCGGAACTGGCGGCGGCGCAAGCGCTGGCGCTGGCCGAAGCGGCCGGCGCCGCCATGTTCGCGCGCGACCGCGCCAGCCAGGCGCTGGGCATGACACTCGATTCCATCCGTCCCGGCTATGCGCGCATGAGCATGCCGGTACGGGACGATATGCTGAACGGGCACCAGACTTGCCACGGCGGCTTTATCTTCGCGTTGGCCGACAGCGCCTTCGCGTTTGCGTGCAACAGCCACAACCAAAACACGGTGGGCGCGGGCTGCACGATCGAATACCTGGCCCCGGGCCGGCTGGGCGACGTGCTGACCGCGGAAGCGGTGGAGCAGGCGCTGGCCGGCAAGAGCGGGGTCTACGACATCCGGGTCAGCGACCAGGGCGGGCGGGTGCTGGCGCTCATGCGCGGCAAGTCGCACCGCGTGAGCGGCGAAGTGGTGCCGCAGCCGCCCCAACCGCCGTCACTGGGCTGATCCGCCGCAAATGCAGCAAGGGCGCCCAGGCGCCCTCGAGGAGAGAGCAATGGTAAACCGTATTCCCGGCCCCGACGATCTGGAGCCCATCGAACGCGCCAGCAAGGATGAACTGCAGGCGCTGCAGCTGCAACGTCTGCAATGGTCGCTGCGCCACGCCTACGACAATGTGGCGCACTACAAGGCCGCGTTCGACGCGGCCGGGGTCCACCCGGACGACCTGAAGACGCTGGCCGACCTGGCCCGCTTCCCGTTCACGGGCAAGAAGGAATTGCGCGATAGCTACCCGTTCGGCATGTTCGCCGTGCCGCAGGAGCGGGTGGTGCGGGTGCACGCCTCCAGCGGCACCACCGGCAAGCCGACCGTGGTGGGCTACACCCAGAACGACATCGACACCTGGGCCGGCGTGGTGGCGCGCTCAATCCGCGCGGCCGGCGGCCGGCGCGGCGACATGGTGCATATCGCCTACGGCTACGGCCTGTTCACGGGCGGGCTGGGCGCGCACTACGGCGCCGAGCGGCTCGGCTGCACCGTCATCCCCATGTCCGGCGGCCAGACCGAAAAGCAGGTGCAGCTGATCCAGGACTTCAAGCCGTCCATCATCATGGTCACGCCGTCCTACATGCTCAACATCGTCGAGGAATTCCAGCGCCAGGGCCTGGACGCGGCGACCAGCTCGCTCAAGGTCGGCATCTTCGGCGCCGAACCGTGGACCGACGCCATGCGTACCGAGATCGAGCGCCGCGCCGGCATCGACGCGGTCGACATCTACGGCCTGTCCGAAGTGATGGGGCCGGGCGTGGCCAGCGAATGCATCGAGAGCAAGGACGGTCCCGTAATCTGGGAAGACCATTTCTACCCCGAGATCATCGACCCGGATACGGGCGAGGTGCTGCCCGACGGCAGCGACGGCGAGCTGGTATTCACCTCGCTGACCAAGGAAGCGCTGCCCGTGATCCGCTACCGCACGCGCGACCTCACGCGCCTGCTGCCGCCCACCTCGCGCTCCATGCGCCGCATCGGCAAGATCACGGGCCGCTCGGACGACATGCTCATCATCCGCGGCGTGAACGTATTCCCCAGCCAGATCGAGGAACTGGTGCTCAAGATGCCCAAGCTGGCGCCCGTGTACCAGCTGGTGGTGTCGCGCGAGGGGCACCTGGACAAGCTGGACGTGATCGGCGAGCTGCGCCCCGAAGTGTCGGGCCGGCTGACAGAACTGGAGACGGAAGCGCTGTCGCGCGAACTGGAACACCACATCAAGACCTACGTGGGCGTGAGTACCAAGGTGCGCCTGCTGGCGGCCAACAGCATCGAACGCACGCTGACGGGCAAGGCCAAGCGCGTGGTCGACAAGCGCCCCAAGCCGTGACGCGCCGCCGTATGCCCGATCCGAACGCTATTCCTATCGCCTATCCATCCCCTATCCATCCTACCGAGGAGCCCAAGTGAACGACGCTTTTATCTGTGACGCCATCCGCACCCCCTTCGGCCGCTACGGCGGCGCCCTGGCCGGCGTGCGCGCCGACGACCTGGCCGCGCTGCCCATCGCCGCCCTGATGGCGCGTAACCCCGGCGTCAACTGGAGCGCCGTGGACGACGTCTACTACGGCTGCGCCAACGGCGCCGGCGAGGACAACCGCAACGTGGGCCGCATGGCCGCACTGCTGGCCGGCCTGCCGGTGGAAGTGCCGGCCAATACCATCAACCGCCTGTGCGGCTCCAGCCTGGACGCGGTGGGCATCGCGGCCCGCGCCATCAAGGCCGGCGAGGCGCAGCTGGTGATCGCCGGCGGCGTCGAGAGCATGACGCGCGCCCCGTTCGTGATGGGCAAGGCCGACAGCGCCTTTTCGCGCGCGGCCAAGATCGAGGACACCACCATCGGCTGGCGTTTCGTCAACCCGCTGATGAAGGCCCGCTACGGCATCGACAGCATGCCCGAGACGGCCGAGAACGTCGCCAATGAATTCAACATCAGCCGCGACGACCAGGATGCCTTCGCCGTGCGCAGCCAGCAGCGCTGGGCCGCCGCCCACGCGGCCGGCGTGTTCCTCGACGAGATCGTGCCCGTCACGCTGGTGCAAAGGAAAGGCGAACCGAAGGTGGTGGACACGGACGAACATCCCCGTCCCGACACCACGCTCGCCATGCTGGCCAAGCTGAAAGGCGTAGTCCGGCCGGACGGCAGCGTCACTGCGGGCAACGCCTCGGGCGTGAACGACGGCGCCTGCGCCATCCTGCTGGCGTCGGCCGCCGCCGCCGAACAGTACGGCCTGAAGAAGCGGGCCCGCGTGGTGGGCATGGCCACGGCCGGCCTGGCGCCGCGCATCATGGGCTTTGGTCCGTCGCCGGCCACCAGGAAGGTGCTGGCGCAGACGGGGCTGACCATAGGCCAGATGGACGTGATCGAACTGAACGAGGCGTTCGCCGCCCAGGGCCTGGCCGTCACGCGCGACCTGGGCCTGGCCGACGACGCGCCCCATGTGAACCCGAACGGCGGCGCCATCGCCATCGGCCATCCGCTGGGCGCATCCGGCGCGCGGCTGGTGCTGGCGGCGCTCAACCAGCTGGAACGGACGGGCGGGCGCTATGGCCTGTGCACCATGTGCATCGGCGTGGGCCAGGGCATCGCCCTCATCATCGAACGCGTGTAAGGCGCAGGGGAGCGGCGGCATGGTCAAGGTCTACGAAATCAATGGCGTCACGCCGGTGGTGCATCCGACCGCCTACGTGCATCCGAGCGCGGTGCTGATCGGCGACGTGATCGTCGGCCCCCGTTGCTACATCGGCCCGCTGGCGGCGCTGCGGGGCGACTTCGGCCGCCTGATCCTGGAGGAGGGCGCCAACCTGCAGGACACCTGCGTCATGCACGGCTTTCCCGGCTGCGACACGGTGGTGGAGGCGGATGGCCACATTGGCCACGGCGCCGTGCTGCACGGCTGCCGCATCGGGCGCAACGCGCTGGTGGGCATGAACGCGGTGGTGATGGACAAGGCCGAAGTGGGCGCCGACAGCATCGTGGCGGCCATGGCCTTCGTCAAGGCCGGCATGGTGGTGCCGCCGCGCAGCATGGCCGTGGGTTCGCCCGCGCGCGTGCTGCGTACCCTGAGCGACGACGAGATCCGTTGGAAGAGCGACGGCACGGCGCAGTACCAGGAGCTGGCCGTGCGCTCCATGCAGACCATGCGCGAAGTGGAGGCGCTGACCCAGGTGGAGCCCGGCCGCAAGCGCATCGAATGGGAAACCTCGCTGCCGCTGCACCTGCACAAGAACACGGCGCCCTGACGCTTGCGCGCGGCGCCAACGCACATCGAACTAACCTGTAC
>JAZJZQ010000739.1:0-1529 GCA_040389625.1 Pseudomonadota bacterium
CATTGCTGAGTAGTCAGCGCGCACAAAACGGACTTCTGGCCTCAGGTCGCCGGCGCCCAATCGTTCTATAATAAGAAATCGCATTTTCCAATCTTGGAGGTTGTTGTGGCTACTGCTAAGCAAGTTGCCCGCATTCCCGCCGTCGAACCGGTCGGGCCATCCTTGGAATCGGGGGGCGGCATGCCAAGCTTGGAGCAAGGGCAACAGGACGTTGGGGCGGACCTGTTTGCCGGCGATGTCACGGCCCTCATCGCTGTCATGCGCGGCGGGCAGGTCCGTGGCGATCGGATTCCAATGCTGGCGGCCCGCCTGGGCATAAGTCAAGATTACCTGTTGACGCAATTGCGATTACCCAAAAGTACGATGGCGAGCCGGATAGCGCGCAATGGCACATTGTCCGCCGTCGAGCAGGACCGGATCTACCGGGTCGAACGGGTGCTTTGGCGGTCCCAGCAAGTGTTCGAAGATGCCGCCGCGGCCGTCGCCTGGATTAACCGGCCGAACCGCGCGCTGGGCGGGGTGGCCCCGCTTACCCTGCTCGACACGGAAGCGGGCTATGAGCTGGTACTCGATACGCTGGGCCGTATCGAATATGGCGTGTTCTCCTGATGACGCGTGGCGACGTCGCGCTGTGGCGCATCGCCAAACATACGACGGCATTTGCGGCCGATGATTTGAGCGGTGGCGGTGCCAAGGCGACCGGTGGGCGCTGGAATCGCAAAGGCAAGGCCATGGTATACACGGCCACTACCATCGCGCTGGCCACACTGGAAACGTTGGCGCACACAGGCGATACTCTCGGTATCCGCAACGCCTTCCTCGTCAAGATAATCGTTCCGGCTGCGGTGTGGAAGTTGCGCGAGCGGGTCGAGGTCGCGGGGCTTGATGCGACGTGGCTGGCGTCGCCAGCCGGTCCGGCCACGCTCAATGTGGGTGACACCTGGCTGGCAGCCTGTACTTCTCCGTTGCTGCTGGTGCCATCCGTGATCGTACCGGAGGAGTGCAATGTGTTGATCAATCCGGCCCATCCCGCCGCCGCCCGCATTCGCGCGTCCGTAGTGCGGCAATACGTCTACGATCCACGCTTGTAGCGCGAAGCGCAGATGTCACGTTGACGAGTAGCGCGCGTTCTTTGCGCAGTGGGGGCAAGCGTAAGGTGCGAGCCCGCCCAAATCGCCGGCTATCATTTGATGACCATCTGGATAGTCATCGGAGGAGTCATGGCTACATTTACAGTCGCTCAGGCTAAAGCCAGGCTGAGCCAGCTGATTGGCATGGTGGAAGCTGGCGAAGATGTCATTATTATCAGGCGCGGCCAACCAGTGGCGCGTCTGGTGCGCAGCGCTCCGCCTCGTCAACAGCTTCCCAGTCTCGCCGAACTAAGAGCGAGACTGCCGAATCAAGCGGAGTCCGCCAGTGGATTTGTGCGGAACTTACGTGATACAGACCGGTATTGATGCTATCTACACATTGAATCGCGGCATGGCCAGTGCGGGCCATGCGCTTGGAATACCGGTTGAGCTGCTTGA
>JAZJZQ010000740.1:0-2943 GCA_040389625.1 Pseudomonadota bacterium
CCCAGGATCAGCAACATGCCCCAGGGCAAGCCGCTACTGGCGGGCCGGGCCGGTTGTGCTGGCTGGCCGTAGTTCGGTGACGTCACCGGCGCGGCGGCCGCGCGGTGGGCCGGGGCGGGCGTGGCCAGGATCAGGCGCAGTTTTTCCACCGTGCCCGGTTTGGCGAACGGCAGGCCGGGGGCCAGCTGTTCAGCCTTGCTCAGCTCTGCCTTGGCCTCGCTCATCTTGCCTTGCTTGGCCAGCAGTTCCGCTTCCACGAAGTGGGCCTTGCCGCTGTTGGGGTGGGCGCGCAGCACCTGGTCCATCATGGCTTGCGCTTCCGTGTATTTGCCCGCCTCGGCGGCCAGGTATACCTCGTGCATGGTGGGGTCGGCCGCGAAGACGGGCGCGCTCAGCGCCAGCGCCGACGCGATCAGGGTGGTGCGGACGATGTTCATTGCAGTCATGGTTAATGCCTCCGTGAGAGATGGGCACCAGATAGGGGCGGGGTGCGGATTTTACAAGGGACGGGGTCCGCATTGCAGCTGAAATCGGCACATAACATAAAATTTTCACTACGTTGACACTTGTGCATCGCAATATTTAAGGTGTTTTGATGTGGATCAAGTATTTTCTTGATTAGAGTCCATACACTGGTCGCCATCCTCAGTTTAATCCCATAGATGGACATATGACCACACCTCCGCTGCAATCGGACCTGGCCGCGATGGCGGACGCTTCGCCCGGCCATGGCGCCCTGCAGCGCCGCACCGCGCTGGCCGACTACCCGTGCGATCCCGATTTCGGGCCCCGCTCCCACAATTGCGACTGGTTGCAGTCGGGCGGCGTGCTGCCCGGCGGCGGCCCGCAGGAGTTGCTGGCTGGCCGGCCCGACTTCAGCTGGGCCGTGCTGGATGCCATCGCCGACCGCATCGCCGTGCTCGACGGCAAAGGCATCGTGGTGGCCGTCAACGCGGCCTGGACGCGCTTTGCCGCGTCGGCCGCCGCCGGACAGTGCGCCGGTGCCGCCGCCGCCGTGGGCAGCGACTACCTGGGCCTGTGCCGCAGCGGCCTGGGCGAATGCGACGACGAGCACGCCATGGCCGCCCACGACGGCATCTGCGACGTGCTGGCCGGGCGCCGCGCCAGCTACAGCCTGGAATACCGCTGCGCGCAGCCGGGACACGATGGCTGGTTCCACCTGCGCGCCGCCCCCGTGGGCCAGGGCTGGCCCGGCGCCATCGTCACCCATGCCGACATCACGGCCATGCGCCGCAACGAGGAGGCGCTGCGCATCGCCGCCATCGCCTTCGAGACGACGGAAGGCATGCTGGTGACGGCCGCCGACGGCACCATCATCCAGGTCAACAAGGCGTTCACGGCCATCACCGGCTACACCCCGGACGAGGTGGTGGGCAAGACGCCGGCCGTGCTCAGCTCGGGCCGCCATGGCCCCGATTTCTACAAGACCATGTGGCACAGCCTGCGCGTGCGCGGCCACTGGGACGGCGAGATCTGGAACCGCCGCAAGAACGGCGAAGTGTACCCCGAGCGGCTGAGCGTGACGGCGGTGCGCAATGCCGACCAGCTGGCCACCCATTACGTGGCCTCGCTCAGCGACATCACGCTCAGCAAGGCGGCCACGGACGAGATCAAGAACCTGGCCTTCTACGATCCGCTCACGCGCCTGCCCAACCGGCGCCTGCTGCTCGAGCGCCTCAAGCAGGCGCTGGCCGTGCTGGCGCGCAGCCACAGCATCAACGCCCTGATGTTCATCGACCTGGACAACTTCAAGACCCTCAATGACACGCTGGGCCACAACGTGGGCGACATGCTGCTGCAGCAGGTGGCGCTGCGCCTGCAGGATTGCCTGCGCGAGTGCGACACGGTGGCGCGCCTGGGTGGCGACGAGTTCGTGGTGCTGGTGGAGGGCCTGGACATCGACCCGCTGCGGGCGGCCGCCAACGCCGAGATGGTGGCCAACAAGATCCTGGCCAGCCTGAACCAGCCCTACCAGCTGGCCCACCACAATTGCCGCAGCACGCCCAGCATCGGCATCACCCTGTTCGCCGACCAGCGCCAGTTGCCCGACGAACTGCTGGTGCAGGCCGACATCGCCATGTACCAGGCCAAGAAGGCGGGCCGTAACGCGATGCGCTTTTTCGACCAGCAAATGCAGGACAACATCACGGCGCGTGCCCAGCTGGAAGAGCAGATGTGCCTGGCGCTCGAGCACGACCAGTTCCACCTGTACTACCAGGTGCAGGTGGACCAGCAAGGCCGCGCGCTGGGGGCCGAGGCCCTGATCCGCTGGGAGCGTCCGGACGGCAGCTTCGTCTCGCCGGCCCAGTTCATCCCGCTGGCCGAGGAGACGGGCCTGATCCTGCCGATCGGCGACTGGGTGCTGGAGCGGGCCTGCGCCACGCTGCACGCGTGGCAGCAAAATCCCCGCACCAGCGAGCTGGTGCTGGCCATCAACGTCAGCGCCAAGCAGTTCCGCCAGCATAACTTCGTCCTGCATCTGCAGCATGCGCTGGAGCGCTATCACCTGCCGCCGGGCGTGCTCAAGCTGGAACTGACGGAGAGCATCCTGGTCGACAACATCGAGGAAACCATCGCCACCATGCGCCACCTGAAGGGGCTGGGCATCAAGTTCTCGCTCGACGACTTCGGCACCGGCTACTCGTCGCTGCAATACCTGAAGCGCTTGCCGCTGGACCAGCTCAAGATCGACCAGTCCTTCGTGCGCGACCTGGCCACGGACGGCAGCGACCAGGCCATCGTCAGCACCATCACGGGCATGGCGTGCAGCCTGAACCTGGACGTGATCGCGGAAGGGGTGGAGACGGAGATCCAGCGCCAACGGCTGGCCGCGGCCGGTTGCCTGCATTACCAGGGTTACCTGTACGGGCGGCCGCTGCCGCTGGCCCAATTCGAACAGCTGGTGCTGCGCTGCGGCGTGGC
>JAZJZQ010000741.1:0-9856 GCA_040389625.1 Pseudomonadota bacterium
GTGGCGCAGGCGGCGGCCACCTTGTCGCGCACCATGGCGCCGGAAATGTCGGGATGCTTGAGCGAGAAGGTGCCGCCGAAACCGCAGCACTCCGACTCGTGTTCATGTTCGGCGCGCGTCACGCCGGGCAGCGCGTCCACCAATGCCACGCCGTGGGCGCGGGTGCCCATCTCGCGCCTTGCGCCGCAGGAGGTGTGCAGCACCACCCGTTCCGGCGCCTGGCCTTGCGGCGCGTCGGCGGGAATGGCCAGCTTGAGCACATGCAGCAGGAATTCGGTCAGTTCGTAGACGCGGCCAGCCAGCTCCAGCGCCTTGACGTGGGCGACCGGGTCGTCCTCGAACAGGGCCGGCCAGTGGTGGCGCATCATGCCGGCGCAGGAGCCGGACGGCACGATCACGGGCCACGGCCGGGAGAACAGGTCGAGCTGGGCCAGCGCCACGGCGCGCGCCTGCTCCGGATTGCCGCTGCTGTAGGCGGGCTGGCCGCAGCAGCTCTGGCCACGGGGGAAGTGGACGGTGAGGCCTTCGCGTTCCAGCAGGCGCACCGCGTCCAGCCCGGCCTCGGGCATGAACAGGTCGATCACGCAGGTGCCGAACAGGTACACCTGGTCCGGTGCGGTGGGATAGTCTCGAGCGGGCATGCTGTCTCCTCGGTTGCCGCGCAGCTGGTGCTGCGTTGCGGTTTGGTTTTATAGCGCCCATAATCCCAGCGACGGCGGGGCCGCACAAATTGGTCGGACCAGTGCCTGTTTTACGTGCAGAGGGGACAATCATGCGGGAAAGGCAAGGCGGCGGACGGGTGGCCGATGTGATGCGCAAGCTGGAACAGGCGCTGCTCGACGGCAGCCTGCCGGCCAACGCGCGCCTGCCGGCCGAGCGCGTGCTGGCCGAGCGCTACGACGTGTCGCGCAACACGATCCGGGAAGCGATCCAGCGCCTGAGCGCGCGGGGGCTGGTGCGCAGCCGGCCCGGCGCCGGGGTCTATGTGACCGACCAGCTGCGCACCGGCATGGCCAGTTCGCCGTGGGGCCAGCTGGTAGCCGACCATCCGGCCGTGCGCGACGACATCCTGGAATTTCGCCGCGTGCTGGAAGGGGCCACCGCCTATTTCGCCGCCATGCGGGCCGACCCGCAGGAGCGGGCCCGCATCGCCGACCTGATGGCGCAGCTGGAGCAGGCCCGCACAGCGGACGACAAGGTGGCCGAGGCGGAAGTGGACGCGCAGCTGCACGAGGCGATCGCCCTGGCCTCGCACAACTCCATGTTCCTGCATCTGCACACGAGCATCATCAGCATGCTGCGCGAGCACATCACCCTCAACGGCACCGGGCTGCGCGAACTCAGTCCGGCCACCTCGGACCAGCTGCTGCAGCAGCACCGCAGCGTGTGCCAGGCCATCTGCGCCAGCCAGCCGGAGGAGGCGCGCACCGCCATGCAGACCCATATCGACTTCGTGCGCAGCCACGTGGCACAGGGGGCGATCTAGGCCGGCAGCGGCACCGCCTGGCCTGAATTGGTCCGACCAACGGCCGGCGAACCGGCTTGGACCGGGGCGGCTGACGCGCCGTTACAACAAAATATTTTTGCGCCGGAATTGACGTGACCGGGGTTGGCCGGCTTCACGCCCGCAGCATATGCCGGTACTGGCTGGGCGTGACGCCCACCGTGGCCTTGAACTGGCGCGTGAAGGCGCTGTGGTCGCCGTAGCCGCAGGCCTGGGCGATGTCGGCCACGCTGTCCGGCCCGGCCAGCAGGCGCGAGGCGGCGTCGAGCCGGGTCTTGATGATCATCTGGCGCGGCGTGAGGTGGAAGATGCGCAGGAAGTAGCGCTCGATCTGCGCCACCGACATGTGGGCCGTGCGCGCCAGCGCCGGCAGGTGCAGCGGCTGGTCGTAGTGCTCGTGGATCAGGCGCACGGCGTCGGCCACCTTGCCGTAGGCGGGATTTTTCTGGTCGGCCATGGCCAGGTCGCGCGACACGCCCGTCAGGCCGACGATGGCGCCGCCGGCGTCGCGCAGGGCCGTCTTGCGGGTCAGGCACCATCCGGGGTCGCGCGTGGGGTACAGGTGCAGCTCCAGCTGGTCCTCGATCTGGCCGCCGCCGGCCAGCACCGCCAAGTCCTGCGCCAGATAGGTCTGGCCGAACGGATGGGCGAATACCTCGGCCGGGGTGCGCCCGATCAGCGCCGCCTTGTGCCGGGCACCGCAACGCTGGACCAGGGTCTGGTTGACCACCACATAGCGCCCTTCCAGGTCCTTGACGAAGAACACCACGTCCGGCAGCGCGTCGAACAGGGGTTCGGAAAAGAACACATCGGCGATGCGTTCGCCCAGGGATGCCCGCCCGCCGTCCGCCGCTGCCGCTGTCTGCGCTGCCGTCCTGGTCCCCTGTGCTTCGTTCATCCTGTGCCGTCCACGCCGCCCCATGCGGCCTGGTCCCGATTGTCGCACAGGACGGGGCCCGGCGCCGCGTCAAAATTGTGCAGATTTCGTCATCTTCGGTGCGCAGCTTGTGCAAGACAGGAGCACCGGCCGGGCATAAGATTCAGCACATGAAAACCATCTCCATCATCGACTCCCACACGGGCGGCGAACCGACCCGGCTGGTGACGGCCGGCGGCCCGGAACTGGGCACAGGCCCGCTCAGCGAGCGGCTGGCCACACTGCGCGGCGAGCACGACAACTTCCGCTCCGCCGTCGTCTGCGAGCCGCGCGGCTCGGACGTGCTGGTGGGCGCCCTGCTGTGCGCCCCGCACGCGCCCGATTGTGCGGCAGGCGTCATCTTCTTCAACAACGTCGGCTACCTCGGCATGTGCGGCCACGGCACCATCGGCCTGGTGGCCTCGCTGGCCTACCTGGGCCGCATCGGCGCCGGCCGCCACCGCATCGACACCCCGGTCGGCGTGGTGGAAGCGCAGCTGCATGAAGACGGCAGCGTCACCGTCGACAACGTGCCGGCCTGGCGCAGCCGCAAGGACGTGACAGTCGAGGTGCCCGGTTACGGCCCCGTGACGGGCGACGTGGCCTGGGGCGGCAACTGGTTCTTCCTGGTAGCCGGCCACGGACAGGAACTGGACATCGGCAACGTGGACCGGCTCACGGCCTACACGGTGGCCGTGCGCGCCGCGTTGCAACAGGCCGGCGTGACGGGTGACGACGGCGACGAGATCGACCATATCGAACTGTTCGCCCCGTCCCGCACGGGCGCTGACAGCCAGAACTTCGTGCTTTGCCCCGGCAAGGCCTACGACCGCTCGCCCTGCGGCACCGGCACCAGCGCCAAGCTGGCCTGCCTGGCGGCCGACGGCAAGCTGGCCGAGGGCGCGCTGTGGCGCCAGGAGAGTATCGTCGGCAGCGTATTCGAGGGCAGCTACCGCCGTACGCAAACGGCTGGGCGCGTGGCGCCCAGCATCCGCGGCCAGGCCTGGGTCAACGCCCAGTCCACCCTGCTCCTGGACCCCAGCGACCCGCTGGTGTGGGGCATACGCTGATGTCGCTCCCGTCCTGCATGGATGCCATCGTGATCGGCGCCGGTATCGTCGGCGCGGCCTGCGCCGATGCGCTGGCCGCGCGCGGCCTGCGCGTGACGGTGATCGAGCAGGACGCCGTGGGCAGCGGCGCCACCGCCGCCGGCATGGGCCACCTGGTGGTCATGGACGACAGCGAAGCCGAACTGGCCCTGACGGCGTGGTCGCTGGCCCTGTGGCGCGAACTGGCCGCCGCCCACCCGCAGCGCCATGAGTACAGCAACTGCGGCACCATCTGGATCGCGGCCGACGAGGAAGAACTGGCCGCCGCCCGCGCCAAGGCGCACATCCTGGCCGGCCACGGCCTGGCCTGCGAACTGCTGGACCCGGCCGCCCTGTACGCCCGCGAACCCGAACTGCGCCCCGGCCTGGCCGGCGGCCTGCTGGTGTCGGGCGATGGCCTGGTCTATCCGCCCAAGAGCGCCCGCCTCTTGCTCGACCGTGCCTGCGCCAACGGTGCCATGCTGGCGGCCGGCAGCGTGGTCCGTATCGAAGACCACGGCGTGCTGCTGGCCGACGGCAGCCGCCACCAGGCCGGCACCGTGGTACTGGCGGCGGGCGCGCGCTCGACCGCCCTGCTGCCGGAACTGCCGCTGCAGCCCAAGAAAGGCCACGTGGCCGTCACCGACCGCTATCCCGGCTTCATCCGCCACCAGCTGGTGGAACTGGGTTATATCAAGAGCGCCCATGCCGCCAGTGGCGCATCGGTCGCCTTCAACCTGCAACCCCGTCCGACCGGACAAATCCTGATCGGTTCCTCGCGCCAGTTCGACACAAGCGACCTGGCGGTCGAACCGCGCATGATGCAGCGCATGCTGCGCCATGCCGCCAGCTTTACCCCCGGGCTGGCCCAACTGAATCTGCTGCGCTGCTGGACCGGCCTGCGTGCCGCCAGCAGCGACGGCCTGCCCCTGATCGGCCCCTACCCGGCCCGGCGCGGCCTGTGGCTGGCCACCGGCCATGAAGGCCTGGGCATCACCACCTCGCTGGCGACGGCCCAGCTGCTGGCCGACCAGGTGCTCGAGGCGCGCAGCGCCATTCCCTGCCAGCCCTATCTGCCCAGCCGCTTTGCCAGCCTGGCCCGCGCCTATGCCTGACGCCATCATCCTCTTCATCGACGGCCGGCCCGTCAGCGTGGTCGCCGGCACCAGCGTGGCGGTCGCCGTCGCCATGGCCGGCAGCCCGGTCACGCGCCGCTCCGTCACCGGCATGCCACGCGCGCCCTTGTGCGGCATGGGCATCTGCCAGGAATGCCGGGTGACGATAGACGGCCGTCCGCACCAGCTGGCCTGCCAGACCCTGTGCGCACCTGGCTTGCAGGTGGTGACCGCGTGCGGCGGAGGCCGGCCATGAAGCGCGCCTTCGATGTGCTGGTGGTCGGCGCCGGCCCGGCCGGCCTGGCGGCGGCCCATGCGGCGGCCAGCCACGGCGTCAGCGTGGGCGTGGTGGACGACAACCCGCTGGCCGGCGGCCAGATCTGGCGCGGCGGCCCGGGCCGGCAGGCGGACGAGCGCGCCCGCAACCTGTGGGCCACGCTGCAGGCCGCGCCCAACGTCACGCTCCTGCACCAGTGCCGCGTGCTCTATCCGCTGGACGGCAAGCGCCTGCTGGCGCAAACGCCCACCGACGCCATCGAACTGCATTACGGCAGTCTGGTGATCGCCACCGGCGCGCGCGAGCGCCTGCTGCCCTTCCCCGGCTGGACCCTGCCCGGCGTGACCGGCGCCGGCGGCCTGCAGGCGCTGGCCAAGGGCGGCTATCCGGTGGCGGGCAAGCGCGTGATCGTGGCCGGTTCCGGCCCGCTGCTGCTGGCCGCCGCCGCCACGCTCAAGCAACAGGGCGCGCAGATTGCCGCCATCGTCGAACAAGCGGCGTTGCCACGCCTGGCGCGATTCGCGCTGGGCCTGTTGGCCACGCCGTCCAAGGTCACACAGGCGCTGCAACTGGCTTGCCGGTTGCGCGATGTGCCCTATCTGCGCAACAGCTACGTGCTGTCCGCGCACGGCAGCGCCACGCTGCAATCGGTCCGGCTGCGACGCGGCGACCGTATCGAACAATGGGATTGCGACCTGCTGGCCAGCGGCTACGGCCTGCTGCCCAATGTGGAACTGGCGCTGGCCCTGGGCTGCGCCATGCAGGAAGGCGCCCGGCCAGTACGCGCCACGCAGGCCGGCGCCACCCGCGACGGCGCCGGACAGGACCACCGCACGCGGGAGCGCGCCATGCTGGACTATGCCGTGCAGGTGGACGCCTGGCAGCGCACCAGCGTGCCCGACGTCCTGTGCGCCGGCGAAGGTACAGGCGTGGGCGGAGTGGACCTGGCGCTGGCCGAGGGCCGCATCGCCGGCCTGGCCGCCGCCGGCCGCACGGACGCCGCGCCGTCGCTGTTTGCCGAACGGGCCCGCTGGCGCAGGTTCGCCGCGCGCCTGGTCCATGCATTCGCGCTGCGTCCCGCACTGGCCCAGCTTGCCGACGACGACACCATCGTGTGCCGTTGCGAGGACGTGCGCCACGGCGAGCTGCGCGGGCACACCAGCTGTCGCAGCGCCAAGCTGCACACGCGCTGCGGCATGGGCCCGTGCCAGGGCCGCGTGTGCGGCGCCGCCACCGGCCTGCTGTACGGCTGGCGGCCGGACACGGTGCGGCTGCCGCTGTCGCCGGCGCGCATCGGCAGCATGATCGAAGAATAAAGGGACATTCCGTCCGTTTTTGACCAAGGAGAACAGCATGGCCGCAGCAAAATGGGAAGGGGTATTCCCCGCCGTTACCACCAAGTTCAAGCCGAACGAGGAACTCGACCACGCCGCCATGGAGCGCCATTTCGCGTTCCAGATCGACAGCGGCGTGAACGCCCTGCTCACCTGCGGCTCGCTGGGTGAAGCGAGCACCCTGTCGTTCGACGAAAAGCTGGCCGTCACCAGGACCGCGCTGCAGGTGGCCGGCGGCCGCGTGCCGGTGCTGGTCAACGTGAGCGAGACGCGCACGCTGACGGCCTGCCGCTTCGCCGAACAGGCCCACGAACTGGGCGTGCAGGGTCTGATGGTGATGCCTTCCGTGCTATACGCGGCCGACGCGCGCGAGGCGCGCGACAACCTGCGCACCATCGCCCAGGCGGCCCAGCTGCCCATCATGGTCTACAACAATCCCGTGTCGTACAAGGTGGACCTGACGCCGGACGACTTCAGGGAACTGGCCGATTGCGAATGGATCGTGGCCATCAAGGAGTCGACCGACAACGTGCGCCGCATCACCGACCTGCGCAACGCCGTCGGCCACCGCTATCAGTTGTTCATGGGCGTGGACGACCTGTCGTTCGAGGGCCTGGCGGTGGGCGCGGACGGCCTGCTGGCCGGCCTGGTGGTGGCCTTCCCGAAAGAGACGGTGGCGCTCTACAAACTGATGAAGGCCAAGCGCTGGGATGAGGCGCTGGCCCTGTACCAATGGTTCATGCCGCTGATGCACCTGGACGTGTCCAACAAGCTGGTACAAAACCTCAAGCTGGTCGAGACCCTGGCCGGCGTGGGCAACGAGAACGTGCGCCGTCCGCGCCAGCCGCTGCAGGGCGCCGAGCGCGAGCGCGTGACGGCCATCGTGCAGCACGCGCTGGCCCACCGGCCCGACGTCAGCGCCCTGTTCTGACGGCCAAGACGCCAGCCCGGCCGTGCCGGCGCCGGCCTCAGGCCTCAGGCCTTGGTGCTGACGACGTTGCCGGCGCTGGCCGCGCCTTGCAGGTTCTGCGACAGCGATTGCAGGAACTGCGACAGCGTGGTGCCCGACCCCGACTGGCCATTGGCCGCCAGCAGATTGTCGAAACTGGTTTGCAAGTCGGTCAGCGCCTGCGAGCCGGCGGCGCCGCCCGTGGCCCCCGAGCCGGACGATGACGGCGCCGACAACTGCTGCGCCAGGCTTTGCAGGCTGGCCGCCAGCTTGCCGCCACCGCCGCCATGGCGATGATGCTCGCCGCCTTGCGCGGCGCCCGGGGCATTGCCGGGGCCGCCCGATTGCGCATGCAGGGCCGCAAACAGGCTTTGCGCGAAGGCCGACTCGGCCTGCCTGGTATCCGTGCCGGCGCCAGTGGCGCTGCCGGCCGCGCCCGTGCCGCCGGTGGCCGTGGTACCGCCCAGCTGCGACAGTGCCTGCGCGATCGCGTGACCGAGGCGGCCGCCGCCGCCGCCCCTGACCTGGCCCGTACTGCCGTCGTTGTCGCCGTCGCCATCCTGCCCGCGGGGCGCGACCGCGCCGGTGCTCGAAAATTGAGTGTAGCTGACTGCCGCACTGCCGCTCACGCTGTCGATTGCCATGCCGTTCTCCTCACAAAAAAGGGGGTGTAGAGTGATTAACGGCGCAGTTTCCCATTTCCGTTGGCCGCGGGCGGACGTATTTGTAACGCACTGTGTTGAGTGTAACGCCCGGGGCGGCCCGGGGCGTGCCGGCTGGCCGCTGTTACGTTCGCTTACAACTTTATGGCGGCGGCGGATCGATGCGGGCCAGGGCCGCCGCGATCGGCGCGGCCGTCAGCGGCCGCACCAGCCGCTCCACTTCCTGGCCGTCGCGCAGGAAGATCAGCGTGGGCCACAGCTTGACCCGGAACGAGCGGCCCAGCGGGCGTCCCGGCCCATCCTCGACCTTGAAATGGGCCAGCGCCCCGTGGCCGGCCATGGCCTCGGCCAGCGGCGCCTGGGCTGCCATGCAGTGGCCGCACCAGTTGGCGCCGAATTCGAGCAATACCGCCCCTGGCAGCGCGTCGATCTGGGCCCGCGCGGGGGCATCTGTCTGGTAATCGGTTTTCATCGTCGCTCCCCCGGCCCGGCCCCGCATAGTCACAAGCAGAGCACGGACACTGTTGCATAGAAAAAATATATGGTGATATTTTGCAATTTTCAATGTCATTCTGAAACTGAATGTGCTTTAATGGTAAACAGAAAAGCACATACGTGTTCCACATTTGTCGCGGTCGCCGCGTTGCGCGGCTGACCGTCCCCGCCACCAGGAGCTGACATGAAGATCCATCTGCCCATCGTGCTCGCCGTGCTGTTGACTGGCGCTGGCGGCGCTGCCCAGGCAGCGGCCGCGCCGGTGGTGACGATCCATGCGCCCCATTGCCTGTCCGCCCTGAGCGCCGCGCCCTGCAACATGGAAGGCACGCCCTACCTGCTGGCGCCCGCCGCCGGCCGGATCGGCAAGGCGCGCGACGGCGCCGTCACGCTGCCCGGCGACGACCTGGATGCGCTCGACGAATACCTGCCCGCGCCCGCACCATCCCAGGTCCAGGCGCCGGCCGCCGATGCGGCCCCGGTGCCCGAACCGGCACCGTTCCTGATGCTGCTGGCCGGCGTGATATTGCTTGGACTGAGCTCGACCCGGCAGGAAAAGTACGACAAATTCTCTGCCTGAGAGCTCAGCCGGTACATTGCATCCCGCCTCGCGCGGGATTTTTTTTGTCCACTAGAGGCCGCAGACGGCATGGATATTGGTCAGTGCGACGCCGTGCAGCACGGCCCGGCCCATGCAACTGAGTTTCTGCAGGCCGTTGTCGGTGGCGGCCGTGGCGAAGATCGCCAGCGCCAGCAGCACGCCGGCGAGGATCAGGATGCCTTTGATCAGATCTTTGTTCATGGAGCTGGCAGCGGTTGGACGCGCGGTGGAACGATGTGGGACGCCATTCTAGCGCGCCGCCGCGCATGGCTGCAATGGCGCGCGCCGGGCCGGCCGGCAGTGGGCCGGCGCTTCATGCGTGCAGCTGGCCGTCCGGATGGGCCGGCGCGGCCGGATGGGTTTCGTCGACCGGCGTCACCACCGGGATGCGCAGCACGAAGCTGGCGCCGTGGCCCAGCGTGCTGCTGACGGTGATGGTGCCGCCGAACTGCTTGGCGATCAGGTTGAACACGATGTTGAGCCCCAGGCCGGTGCCGCCCTGGCCGCGGCGCGTGGTGACAAAGGGATCGAACACCTTGTCGATCATGTCGGGCGCAATGCCCTTGCCGTTGTCGACCACCTGCATCTCGATCCAGTCGCCGTCGAGCACCACGTTGATGCCGATGGTGCCCTCGCCGTCCGGCTCGAAGGCGTGCTCCACGCAGTTGAGCGTGAGGTTGGTGATGACCTGGGCCAGCGCCCCTGGATAGCTGTCGAGCACAATGTCGGGCGGGCAGGCGATGGAAACCTGGATATGGCTCTTCTTCAGCTTGGGCTGCAGGCTGGCCACCACTTCCGTGATGTAGTCGCGCAGCTCGAAGCGGCGCCGCGCCTCGCTCACCTGGTCGACCGCGATCTGCTTGAAGCTGTGGATCAGGTGCGCGGCGCGGTAGGCGTTGTTCATGATCAGGCGCG
>JAZJZQ010000742.1:0-152 GCA_040389625.1 Pseudomonadota bacterium
GAACGAAAATGTTCCGATGAAGCACGCGTAAAAAAACCGGGAACAAGTCCCGGTTTTGTGCTGATACTGCTGGCGCCTGATGCTCAGCGCTTGCGCGGCGGCGGCAGGTCGGTGCAGACGCCTTCGTACACTTCGGCGGCCATGCCGATCGA
>JAZJZQ010000742.1:162-3296 GCA_040389625.1 Pseudomonadota bacterium
GGCCACGGCGCGGCCGCTCGCCGCCCAAGGGAAGTGGCCCTTCTCGACCTTGATGCCCTTGGCTTTCGCTTCGTCTTCGGTGATGCCGGCCCATGCCACTTCCGGATCGGTGTAGGCCACCGATGGAATCACCTTGACGTCGAAGTGCGACTTCTGGCCGGCGGCAGCTTCCGCCGCCACATGACCTTCATGCACCGCCTTGTGCGCCAGCATGGGCTGGCCCACCAGGTCGCCGATGGCGAAGATGTTGGGCACGTTGGTGCGCATCTGGCTGTCGACCGGAATGAAACCGCGGTCGCTCACCACCACGCCGGCCTTGTCGGCGGCGATCTTCTTGCCGTTCGGGCTGCGGCCCACGGCCACCAGCACCAGGTCGTAGACCTGCGGCGCAGGCGCGGCAGCGCCGGCTTCGGCCGCTTCGAACGTGACCTTGATCCCTTCCGGCAGCGCTTCCACGCCCACGGTCTTGGTCTTGGTCATGATGTTGTCGAAGCGCGCTTCGTTGTACTTCTGCCAGACCTTGACCGCGTCGCGGTCGGCGCCCTGCATCAGGCCGTCCATCATTTCGACCACGTCGATGCGCGCACCGAACGTCGAGTAGACGGTCGCCATTTCCAGGCCGATGATGCCGCCGCCGATGACCAGCATGCGTTTCGGGATCTGGCGCAGTTCCAGCGCGCCGGTCGAGTCGACGATGCGCGGGTCTTCCGGCACGAACGGCAGCTTCACCACCGACGAACCGGCGGCGATGATGGCCTGCTTGAACTGCACCACCTTCTTGCTGCCATCCTTGGCCGTCACTTCGATATGGTTCGCGCTCAGGAACTGGCCGACGCCGACCACCACCTGCGTCTTGCGGGCCTTGGCCATGCCGGCCAGGCCGCCGGTCATGTTCTTGATCACGCCTTCCTTGTACTTGCGCACTTCATCGATGTCGATGGTCGGCTTGGCGAAGGTGACGCCGGTCTTGGCCATGTGCGCCGTCTCGTCGATCACCGACGCCACGTGCAGCAGCGCCTTGGACGGGATGCAGCCCACGTTCAGGCACACGCCGCCCAGCGTTTCGTAACGCTCGACGATCACGGTGTTCAGGCCCAGGTCGGCGGCGCGGAAGGCGGCCGAGTAGCCGCCAGGGCCGCCGCCCAGCACCATCATGTCGCAGTCGATGTCGACGGCGCCGCTGTAGCTGCCGCCGATCGGCGCCACGGCCGGGGTGGCGCTCGGCACCGGTGCCGGCGCGGCCGCTGCCGCGGGTGCCGGTGCGGCTGCTTGCGTGCTGGCAGTGCCAGCACCAGCGGCCGCGCCGCTCGCTTCCACCACCAGCAGCAGGCTGCCTTCCTTGACCTTGTCGCCTACCTTGACCTTGAGTTCCTTGACCACGCCGGCGTGGGTCGAAGGGATTTCCATGCTGGCCTTGTCCGATTCCACCGTCACCAGCGACTGGTCGACCTTGATGGTATCGCCCACCTTGACCATCACCTCGATCACTTCCACTTCGCTGAAGTCGCCGATGTTCGGTACTTTCACTTCCACTGTGCTCATAGATCGCTCCTCTTACAGCAGAATTTTGCGCATGTCGGCCAGCACTTCGCCCAGGTACACGGCAAAGCGCGCACCCATGGCGCCGTCGATCACGCGGTGATCGTAGGACAGCGACGTACCCATCATCAGGCGCGGCTGGAAGGCCTTGCCGTCCCACACCGGCTTGATCGATGCCTTGGACAGGCCCAGGATCGCCACTTCCGGCGCGTTCACGATAGGCGTGAAGTGCGTGCCGCCGATGCCGCCCAGCGAGGAGATGGTGAAGCTGGCGCCCTGCATGTCGGTCGGTTTGAGCTTGCCTTCGCGTGCCTGTGCCGACAGTTCGCCCATTTCCTTGGCGATCTGCGCCACGCCCTTCTTGTCGGCGTCCTTGATCACGGGGACCACCAGGCCGTTCGGCGTGTCGGCGGCGAAGCCGATGTTGTAGTACTGCTTGAGGATCAGGTTCTCGCCCTTCGCATCCAGCGAAGCGTTAAAGGCCGGGAACTTCTTGAGCGCGGCGACCGACGCCTTGATGACGAAGGCCAGCATGGTCAGCTTGACTGCGTCCTTGTTCTTGGCGTTGGCGGCGTTGGAGTCGACGCGGAATGCTTCCAGGTCGGTCACGTCGGCTTCGTCGAACTGCGTCACGTGCGGGATCATCACCCAGTTGCGGTGCAGGTTCGGGCCGCTGATCTTCTTGATGCGCGACAGCGGCAGCAGTTCGGTGGCGCCGAACTTGCTGAAGTCGAGCGAAGGCCATGGCAGCAGGTCCAGGCCCACGCCGGTGCCGGCTGGCTTGGCGGCGCCGGCCGGAGCGGCCACGGTGCCGGCCATCACGCCCTTGACGTAGTTCTGCACGTCGAGCTGGGTGATGCGGCCCTTGGGACCGGAGCCGGGCACCAGGCCCAGGTCCACGCCCAGTTCGCGGGCGAACTTGCGGATCGACGGCGAGGCGTGCGACAGCTTGCCGGTCGCTACCGAGCCGGCCGATGCGGCAGGCGCGGCGGCGGCAGCGGACGTTGCAGCGGCGGCGGCAGGTGCGCTGGCGGCCGGCGCGGCAGCGGCGGCAGGAGCCGATGCAGGTGCCGCTGCAGGCGCTGCGCCGCCGGTTGCTTCGACCACCAGCACCAGCGAGCCTTCAGCGACCTTGTCGCCGACCTTGACCTTGATTTCCTTGACCACGCCGGCGTGGCTGGACGGGATCTCCATGCTGGCCTTGTCCGATTCGACGGTGATCAGCGACTGGTCGACCTTGACGGTATCGCCCACCTTGACCATCACTTCGATCACTTCCACTTCCTTGAAGTCGCCGATGTCGGGTACCTTCACTTCGACCGGGCCGGCCGATGCGGCAGGGGCGGCGGCAGGGGCGGCGGCAGCAGCGGGCGCCGGGGCAGCAGCTGCGGCGGGCGCAGGTGCGGCAGCGGCGGCCGGGGCAGCGGCGGGTGCGGCGGCGGCGCCTTCGGCCTCCACCAGCAACAGCAGCGTACCTTCAGCGACCTTGTCGCCTACCTTGACCTTGATTTCCTTGACCACGCCGGCGTGGCTGGACGGAATCTCCATGCTGGCCTTGTCCGATTCCACGGTGATCAGCGACTGATCCACCTTGA
>JAZJZQ010000743.1:0-7786 GCA_040389625.1 Pseudomonadota bacterium
GGCTGCTCGATGTGCCTGGCCATGAACGCCGACCGGCTGGAGCCGGGCGAGCGTTGCGCCTCGACCTCGAACCGCAATTTCGAAGGCCGCCAGGGCCAGGGCGGACGCACCCACCTGGTGTCGCCGGCCATGGCGGCAGCGGCGGGCATTGCCGGCCACTTCGTCGACGTGCGCGCGCTGCGCTGATCACCATTACTGTTACCACTCTCTGCAAGCGAACTACACCATGAAGAAACTATTCACCCTGTCCCTCCTGGCCCTGATCCTGACCGGCTGCAACACCATTAACGGTTTCGGCAAGGACGTCAAGAAAGTCGGGGAAGCGGTCGAAGGCGCTTCCAGCAAAAAATAACACGCAGTGCGGCGGGCCCCGGCGGTCCGCCGCCGCACAACCCGAATGAGTATCATGGATAAATTTACGATCTACGAAGGCCTGGTGGCCCCGCTTGACCGCGCCAACGTCGACACCGACGCCATCATCCCGAAGCAATTCCTGAAGTCCATCCATCGCACCGGCTTCGGCCCCAACCTGTTCGACGAGTGGCGCTACCTGGACCACGGCGAGCCGGGGCAGGACAACAGCCGCCGTCCGCTGAACCCGGACTTCGTGCTCAACGAGCCGCGCTACCAGGGCGCCTCGATCCTGCTGACCCGCAAGAACTTCGGCTGCGGCTCCTCGCGCGAGCACGCGCCGTGGGCGCTGGACCAGTACGGCTTCCGCGCCATCATCGCGCCCTCGTTCGCCGACATCTTCTTCAACAACTGCTACAAGAGCGGCTTGCTGCCCATCGTTTTACCTGAAACGCAGATCGATCATCTGTTCAACGAAGTCAAGGCCTTCCCCGGTTACCGTCTGGTGGTCGACCTTGAGCAGCAGCGCATTTCCACCAGCAATGGCAGCATCTCCTACCCCTTCGAGATCGACGCCTTCCGCAAATACTGCCTGATGAACGGTCTGGACGATATCGGCCTGACCCTGCGCCACGCGGACACCATCCGCGAATACGAAGCGCGTCATCTGGCAAGCCAGCCCTGGCTGGCCAACGTCATCTAATCTCGAACCAACACTATGAAAATTGCTATCCTCCCGGGCGACGGTATCGGCCCGGAAATCGTCGACCAGGCCGTCAAGGTGCTCAACGCGCTGGACGAAAAATTCGAACTCGAAAGCGCGCCCGTGGGCGGCGCCGGCTACGCGGCCCATGGCCACCCGCTGCCCGAGGGCACGCTGGCGCTGGCCAAGGCGGCCGACGCCATCCTGTTCGGCGCCGTGGGCGACTTCAAGTACGACACGCTCGAGCGCGCGCTGCGCCCCGAGCAGGCCATCCTGGGCCTGCGCAAGCAACTGGGCCTGTTCGCCAACCTGCGTCCGGCCATCCTGTACCCTGAACTGGCGGGCGCCTCCACGCTCAAGCCGGAAGTGGTGTCGGGCCTGGACATCCTGATCATCCGCGAACTGACGGGCGACATCTACTTCGGCCAGCCGCGCGGCGTGCGCGAATGCCCGGACGGCCCCTTCAAGGGCCAGCGCGAAGGCTACGACACCATGCGCTACGCGGAAGGCGAGATCCGCCGCATCGCCCACGTGGCGTTCCAGGCCGCGCAAAAGCGCGATAAGCGCCTGACCAGTGTGGACAAGGCCAACGTGCTCGAGACGTTCCAGTTCTGGCGCGACATCGTCACCGACGTGCACAAGGAATATCCGGACGTGGCGCTGGACCACATGTACGTCGACAACGCCGCCATGCAGCTGGTGCGCGCACCGAAGCGCTTCGACGTGCTCGTCACCGGCAACATGTTCGGCGACATCCTGTCGGACCAGGCTTCGATGCTGACCGGCTCGATCGGCATGCTGCCGTCGGCTTCGCTGGATGCCAACAACAAGGGCCTGTACGAACCGTCGCACGGCTCGGCGCCCGACATCGCCGGCAAGGGCGTGGCCAATCCGCTGGCCACCATCCTGTCGGCGGCGATGATGCTGCGCTACTCGCTGGACCGCGCCGAACAGGCCGACCGCATCGAGAACGCCGTCAAGGCGGTGCTGGCCCAGGGCCTGCGCACGCCGGACATCTACGAGGCGGGCACCACCAAGGTGGGCACGCAGGAGATGGGCGACGCGGTGCTCAAGGCGCTGGCGCAGTAAAGACGGAACGCTATAAACGATTTACATGATATTGAAGGAATGATGATGAAACTAGTAGGCTTGGTAGGTTGGCGCGGCATGGTCGGTTCGGTCCTGATGCAGCGCATGCAGGAAGAGGGCGATTTCGCCCACATCGAACCGGTGTTCTTCACCACCTCGAACCCGGGCGGCGCGGCGCCGGCCATGGCGAAAAACGAGACCACGCTGAAAAGCGCGACCGACATTGCCGAGCTGAGCAAGTGCGAAATCATCATTTCCTGCCAGGGCGGCGACTACACCACCGAGGTGTTCCCGAAACTGCGCGCGGCCGGCTGGAACGGCTACTGGATCGACGCCGCGTCGACCTTGCGCATGGAACAGGATGCCGTGATCGTGCTCGACCCGGTCAATATGCATGTGATCAAGGATGCGCTGGGCAAGGGCGTGAAGAACTTCGTCGGCGGTAACTGCACCGTGTCGTGCATGCTGATCGGCCTGGGCGGCCTGTTCCAGCACAACCTGGTGGAGTGGATGACTTCCATGACCTACCAGGCGGCGTCGGGCGGTGGCGCCCAGCACATGCGCGAACTGCTGACCCAGTTCGGCACCATCAACAGCGCCGTCAAGCCGCTGCTGGATAACCCCGCTTCCGCCATCCTGGAAATCGACCGCCAGGTGCTGGCCACCCAGCACGGCATGTCGGCTGACGAAACCAAGCAGTTCGGCGTACCGCTGGCCGGCAACCTGATCCCATGGATCGACAAGGACCTGGGCAACGGCCAGTCCAAGGAAGAGTGGAAGGGCGGCGCCGAGACCAACAAGATCCTGGGCTTGGGCCCGGACTTCGGCTCCAAGGCCATTCCCGTGGACGGCCTGTGCGTGCGCATCGGCGCCATGCGCTGCCACTCGCAGGCACTGACCATCAAGCTGACCAAGGACGTGCCGCTGGACGAGCTGACCGACATCATCGCCTCGTCCAACCAGTGGGCCAAGGTAGTGCCGAACACGCGTGAAGCGTCGATGAAGGACCTGTCGCCGGCCGCCGTGACCGGTGGCCTGACGATTCCCGTCGGCCGCCTGCGCAAGATGAGCATGGGTAACGACTACCTGTCCGCCTTCACGGTGGGCGACCAGCTGTTGTGGGGCGCGGCCGAACCGCTGCGCCGCATGCTGCGCATCGTGCTTGATGCATAACGAACGTTAGCGGGCGTACATCGCCCATCGATTGGCGGACGCGACATCCGCCACGATCCGACAGCGGCCCCGGTGCAAACGGGCGCCGCTGTTTTTTTTGACGCATGCTTCCCAAACGGTTTTTTTCGGCTTACATTAGGCGCCAAGGTGACATATCGGGGTGCACGGCACGCGCAAAGCTTGCATGGGCCTGTCCATGGTGATATGTTGATACTTCCGGGAAAGTAACATTTTTCCCTCTGACAACTCTTTTGCCGCCCACTATGCATTTAACCTCTCGCCCCAGCATCGTTTCGTTCGCGTTGAAAACACTGACCAGTGCCGTCGCCTGTGCTGTGCTTTTATCCCCCGCAGCAAACGCCGCCGGGCTCGGCAAGCTGACCGTGCTGTCCTCGCTCGGTCAGCCGCTGCGGGCGGAGATCGAGCTGACGGCCGTCTCGGCCGACGAAGCGGGCGCACTGGTGGCCAAGCTGGCCCCCACCGAAGCCTTCCGCGCCGCCAATATCGACTTCAATCCCACCTTGCTGTCGCTGCACTTCGACGTGCAGCAGCGCGACGGCCGCCAGATCATCCGCATCACGTCCGGTCAGCCCGTCAACGAACCGTTCGTCGACATGCTGCTGGAACTGAACTGGACCGGCGGGCGCATGGTGCGCGAATACACTTTCCTGCTTGATCCGGCCGAGCTGCGCAGCACCCAGCCGGCCCAGGTGGCCGCGCCGGCCGAGCCGGCCCGTCCCGCCGCCACCGCACCGGCGGCGGCGGCGGCCACGGCCGCGCCGGACCTGCCGGCCAGGGCGCGCCGGACACCGGAGGCGCCCAAGGCGGGCGGTGAATACAAGGTCAAGGCGGGCGACAACCTGAGCCGCATCGCCGGCCAGCTCAAGCCGGTCGACGTGTCGCTGGACCAGATGCTGGTGGCCCTGTACCGCGCCAATCCGGAAGCGTTCGCGGGCAAGAACATGAACCGCCTGAAGGCGGGCCGCATCCTGGCCGTGCCCGACGCGGACGCCGTGCGCGCCACCGCCACCGACGGCGAGGCGCGCGGCGTGGTGGTGGCCCATGCGGCCGACTTCAATGCCTACCGCAGCAAGCTGGCCGGCCAGGTGGCCACCAGCGCCCCGGCCAAGGAGCCGGAAGCGACCCAAAGCGTGGCCGGCAAGATCACGGCCAAGGTGGAAGAGCGCGCCACGCCCGTCAATGAAGCGAAGGACCAGCTGAAACTGTCGAAGGCCAATCCTGCCTCGGCCCCGGCCGGCGGCAAGACGGCCATGGCGGTGGAAGACAAGATCGCCAAGGAAAAGCAGGTGGCCGACGCGGCCAACCGGGTCAAGGAGCTGGAGAAGAACGTCAGCGACCTGGAACAGCTGATGGCCGTGAAGAACAAGGCCCTGGCCGACCAGAAGAAACCGTCGGCTTCGGCCCTGGCCGCCGCCTCCTCGCCCGCGCCGGTGATCGACTTGAATGCGCCGGCCAGCGCCTCGGCCCATGCTTCGGCCAGTATATCGGCGAGTGCAGCGGCCAGTGCCTCGGCCGCCGCCAGCGTGCCGCCCAAGCCGCGCCGTACGGTGGTGGTGCCGCCGCGCATCGCCGAGCCGAGCATTGCCGACATCGTGATGGACAACATCACCTACATCGGCGCCGGCCTGGCCGCCCTGCTCGGTGGCGTGGGCCTGCTGGTGGCGCGCCGCCGCCGCCAGGAACAGGCCGCCGCCGAGGTGCGTACGGAAACGAGCGTACTGGGCGACTCGCCCACCACGGGCCAGCAGCTGATCGCCGAAACGGGCGGCCAGAGCGTGGACACCAACAACAGCGTGTTCAATTCCAACTTCGCCCCATCGGCCAGCCAGCTCGACACCAACGAAGTCGATCCGGTGGCCGAGGCCGACGTCTACATCGCCTACGGCCGCGACGCCCAGGCCGAGGAAATCCTCAAGGAAGCGCTGCGCATGCATCCGGAGCGCCACGCCGTGCGCCTGAAGCTGCTGGAAATCTACGCCACCCGCAAGGATAGCCGCGCCTTCGAAACCCAGGCCTCCGAGCTGTATTCGCAGACCCGGGGCGAGGGCGACGACTGGGCCCAGGCCGTGGCGCTGGGCCTGGCGCTCGACCCGCACAACCCGCTGTACGCGTCGGGCAAGCAGCAGGCGGCCGCGCCGGTCCCGGCTGCCGCACCGATGAACGATTTCGATCCATCCATGTTCGCGCCGCCTCCTGCCGAGGCGCCGCATGACCTGGGCAGCAGCTTTGCCGCGCCATCCGGCGGCGGCCTGGACCTGGACTTGAGCCAGGATGCCGGGGCGCCCGCCGCCATGGACTTCGGCGCCCTGGAGACGGCCGTGCCGTCGGACGCGCCGACGCCGGCCTCGATGGCCGCTGCCGCCTCCGCCGACCAGTTCCTGGACTTCGACCTTGGTGGCCTGAGCTTCGATTCGGCCGCCGCGCCCGCTGCCCCGGCGGCCGAAGAGGTCACGGCCGCACCGGCCAAGGCGGAAGAGTCACCGTTCGACCTGAGCTTCGACGCCGCACCGCCGCCGGTCGCCGCAGCGCCGGCCCCGGCCGACGACTTCAGCATGGACTTCGGCCTGGACTTGCCGGCCGCCGCGCCTGCTGCGGCACCAGCGCCGGCCCCGCTGCCCGTGGTGGACAGCGATCCGCTGGCCGACCTGAACCTGATGGACTTCGACATCCCCGCCGTGCCGGCCCCGGCATCGGCCGCCGAACTGAGCGCCAGCGATTTCGCGCTGCCGGAAATCCCGGCCGCGCCGGCCCCGGCGGAAGTGGCTGCGCCCGAGTTCGACCTGTCGAGCATCGACCTGGACCTGAACAACGCGGCCGTCGAAACCAAGCCGGCCCGCGCCGAGCCGCAGTCGGCCGTCCACATGGAAATGGAAACCAAGCTGGACCTGGCCATCGCCTATCAGGAGATCGGCGACAAGGAAGGCGCCCGCGAGCTGCTGGATGAAGTGATACGGGGCGGCAGCGACGAGCAGGTGGCCAAGGCCACTTCCATGCGCGCGCTGCTGGCCTGAGCGGTCCGCGGTCTGCGGTCGATCGCACCGGCCGGGACCGCCGTCCCGGCCATTCCCCCTTCGTTTCCCGTTTATAATGCGCTGACTTAACTTTTGAGCGGGCAGCAATTGAAACGGATAGCAATCGGCGTCCAGTACGACGGCACGGCGTGGCACGGCTACCAGAAGCAGGATGGCGGCCACACGGTGCAAGACCAGCTGGAACTGGCACTGGAACGGTTTGCCACGGTCAAGCTGGCCACCACCTGCGCCGGCCGCACCGACACCGGCGTCCACGCGCTGGAACAGGTGGTGCACTTCGATACCGAGCTGGACCGCGAGCCCCATTCCTGGGTGCGGGGTGTGAACGCCTTCCTGCCGCCGTCGATCGGTGTGCGCTGGGCCAAGGAAATCGTGTCCGACCCCGAGGGCGACGAATTCCACGCCCGCTTCAGCGCCCGCGCCCGCACTTACCACTACGTGCTGTACAACAATCCCACCCGCTCGCCGCTGCTGACGGGCCGGGCCGGTTTCTGCTTCCGTCCGCTGGACGTGGAGCGGATGCAGGCGGCCGTGGCGCCGCTGCTGGGCTGGCACGACTTTACGGCGTTCCGCGCGGCCCAGTGCCAGGCCAAGTCGCCCGTCAAGCTGATGCACGAAATCAAGATCGAACGGCGGGGCGAGCTGGTGGTGTTCACGGTGACGGCCAACGCCTTCCTGCACCACATGGTGCGCAACCTGGTGGGTTCGCTGGTCTACGTGGGCACGGGGCGCCAGCCGCCCGAATGGCTGGGCCAGGTGCTGGAGGCGCGCGACCGCCACCAGGCTGCGCCTACCTTCATGCCCGACGGCCTGTACCTGGCCCGCATCGATTACGATCCCAAATGGCAGCTGCCGCTGGAAACGACCAGTCCGCTGCCCTGGTTCTGAAGGAGTGTCCATGCATCGCACGCGCATCAAGATTTGCGGCCTGACCCGGGTGGAAGACGTGCGGGCCGCCGTGGCGGCCGGCGCCGACGCGCTCGGTTTCGTGTTCTATCCCAAGAGTCCCCGTTACGTCACGCCTCAGCAGGCGGCCGAACTGATCGCGGCCGTGCCGCCCTTCGTCACGTGCACGGGGCTGTTCGTCAACGCCGGCCCGGACGAGGTGGCGGCCGCCACCCGGGTGGCGCCGCTGTCGCTGATCCAGCTCCATGGCGACGAAACGGTGGGGGAGAGCGCCGCCATCGCCGCGGCGTGCGGACGACAGTTCATGCGCGTGTTCCGCGTCAAACCTGACACACAGCCGGACGATTTGCTAGAATACGAGCAGCAATGCCGCGCCGCCAGCCCACTGTTTTCCAGCCTGTTGCTCGATACGTTCGTGGAAGCCTATGGCGGTGCAGGAAAGGTATTTGATTGGTCTCTCATCCCAAAAGAACTCGCGCCTCGGGTCGTTTTAAGTGGTGGCTTGAGCGTA
>JAZJZQ010000744.1:0-10551 GCA_040389625.1 Pseudomonadota bacterium
GTAAAAAAACCACCGGTCCGCGAGGACAGGTGGTTTTTTTGTAGTCGCTGCGGCCGTCAGGCCGGGCGATTAACGGTCGCCGTAGCTGCGGCGGGCGCCGTCGGTGCTGCGCGGGTTGCTGCCCTTGTAGCCACCGCCGGTGCCGGCACCGGCGCCGTCACGGCGTGGGCTGGCGTTCGGCTTGCTGAAGGTGCGCTGGCCTGGCTTGGCGCCGCCGCGGTTGTCGCCCGGCTTCCAGCCGCCCGGACGGGAGGTCGAACGGGGTGCGGAACCGGTTTTCTTCGGCTCGTAGCCTTCGATCACGTTGACCGGGATCAGCTGCTTGGTGAAACGCTCGATGCGCTTGACGTTCATGCCTTCGGCGTGGTTCACCAGCGAGATCGCCAGACCGTTGCGGCCGGCGCGGCCGGTACGGCCGATGCGGTGCACGTAGTCCTCGGGGAACTTGGGCAGGTCGTAGTTGAACACGTGGGTGATGGTGGGCACGTCAATGCCGCGCGCTGCCACGTCGGTGGCGATCAGGATCTTCACCTGGCCGCGGCGCAGGCTGTCCAGGGTGCGGTTGCGCGCGCCCTGGTGCATGTCGCCGTGCAGGGCGGCAGCGGAGAACCCGGCGATGTTCAGGCGGTCGGCGATGGTGTCGGCGTCGCGCTTGGTGGCGGTAAACACCACGGCCTGGTCCAGCGAGTCGTCGCGCAGCAGGTGGTCCAGCAGGCGGTTCTTGTGCGACAGGTCGTCCACGAAGTGCACGCGCTGGGTGATGTTCTCGTGCTTGTTGGCGGCGCTGACGATCTGGATCACTTGCGGGTTCTTGGTGATGCGGCGGGCCATGTTGCCCACCACGCCGTCCAGCGTGGCCGAGAACAGCATGGTCTGGCGGCTGTCAGGGGTGGCGGCGACGATTTTTTCGATGTCGTCGATGAAGCCCATGTCCAGCATGCGGTCCGCTTCGTCCAGCACCAGGATTTCCAGCTGCGAGAAGTCGATCTTGCCCGACTCCATGTGGTCGATCAGGCGGCCGGGGGTGGCGACCAGGATCTCGGGATTCTTGGCCAGCAGTTGCATCTGCTTGGGGTAAGGCATACCGCCCAGGATAGACACGGCCTTGATGCGGCGCAGGTTGACGCTGTACTTGTCGGTATTGGTGGTCACTTGCAGGGCCAGTTCGCGGGTCGGGGTCAACACCAGCATCTTCGGCTGTGCAGCTTTGAAACGTGGGCGCTCGCCGCGGGCACGGGCGGCTTGCATTTCTTGATTGGGCGTCTTGCCGGCGGCGGCCGGGTCGATCGCGGACAAACGGTGCAGCGAAGGCAGCATGAATGCTGCCGTCTTGCCGGAACCGGTTTGCGAGGAAACCAACAAGTCCTTGCCTTCGATAGCGGCAGGGATGGCCTGCTGCTGGACCGGGGTCGGCGCGGTATAGCCGGCGTCGGTCAGGGCTTTGATGATGGACGTGTTGAGACCAAGTGCTTCAAATGTCATTCTTTTCTTTCGTAAAAATCAGCGTTCGTGCAAAAAAGCAGAACGCAAAATAGCAACGCCAACCAAAACGAAATGACTCAATCTAAATCGAAAGAAATTTCGGCACAAAAGCTTTGCGCCGGGACGGTGTCAGGTGCGACACACAAGGCGGGAGGGCTTTATAAGCGACATCAGTTTGATGCGCTAAGGCTTGCGAAGCTGCTAATTATTTTTCAGGCGACTGCTATGGTGCAGCGCAGAAGCAGAACTATACCTTATTTTCACTGATCCTGCACGTTTAAATATGAATCCGATTATGGATGTGCGCTTCTAATTTTCAAAAAGATAAGCCTGCAATTTCATAGTAAGATGCAATCTTACCAATTATTGCATTTGCATCATGATAACTTATCGCGTACTTCTCGGTAGTGTGGCCATGCTGGCGCTGGCGGCCTGTGGCGGTGGCGGCGCGGGCGTGCCCAGCGGTCCCATCGTCGTGGCGCCCGTCATGACGGCGCCGGAATCGAATCAGGGCGGGGTGCAGGTCATCCCGGCCGGCGGCAGTCACACCATGACGGCCGGCGAAAAAGTGCTGGTGCCGGCCGGCACCACCGTCATCTCCAACGGCAGCAGTGTCATCCTCAACGGTTCGAACAACACGGTCAATGTGGCGCCGGGCGCAGTGGTGCGGGTGCCCAGCTCGGCCACCGGCAAGGCAGACAATACCGTCGTCGCCAGCGCGGCGGCACCCGGCCTGACCCTGAACGCCCAAGCCATCGCCGGCCCGTCCGTCATGGGCGCTTACGACCCCGTGGACGGCACGGGTGACCAGGCCCGTTTCGGCGGCATTTATCAGTTGGCGCTGGACGGCACCGGCAACCTGCTCGCTGCCGACCGGGGCCGGGTGCGCCGCATCACGCCTGACGGCGTCGTCAGCACGCTGGCGGCGTCGGTGACGCTGACGTTCGGCGGACTGGCTGCTGATGGCCAGGGCAATCTCTACGGCAGCGACAGCGTGAGCAACGTGCTGTATCGCCGCAGCCCGGACGGCACGGTCCAGCCCTGGGGGCCGGACTGGAGCAAGCAGGTGGTGAGCAAGGGTGGCAAGCTGGTCGTTGATGGAGCGGGCACCGTGTACCGTGCCGACTTCGAGAACCGGCGCGTCCTGAAGATCACGGCGGCCGGTGTGCTGACCGTGCTGGCCGGCGGCGGTTCCGGCGACGGCAACGATGGCGTGGGCGTCAACGCCGCTTTCCACGGCCCGTGCGCGCTGGCGCTCGACCCCAGCGGCGCGCTGCTGGTCAACGACAGCGATGCCGTCCGCAAGATCTTGCCTGATGGGACGGTGACGACGCTGGCCAAGATCCCCAAGCGCATCATCCCCGTCGACGGTTCGATCGCCGTCGACCATGATTACATCTATGTGGCCACCGACCGCGCCATCGTGCGGGTAGCGCCCGATCACACCACCACGAACATGTACTTCGCCAATGGTTCCGTGCCTTACATCCTGGCGCTGGTGGCTGATGGTCACGGCACCCTGTATGCCGGCACGGGCTGGGCCTCGCCGGCCCAGGTATGGAAGATTACGCTGTGATGCTGCCCCGCGTGTAGATTGGAGAGAAACAAACCCGCCCGCCTCGCTATACTTTATAAAAAGGATAAGGTTTGTAACTTTACAAATGCTAGTCTGGTCGGACTGGCACGAGGGGGCATCATGCTTGGTAGACAATTACCGCATTTGATGATTGTGGGCGGGCTGGCGTTGGGCGCCGCCCTGGGCGCGATGCAGGTGATGCGCGATATGGCGGCGCCCAGGCCGGCGCTGGAGCAGGTCAGCGAAGTCCAGCCGGCAGTGCGTCAGGCCGCCGTCAAGAGGCGCGCCAAGGTCAGGCAGGTGATCGCGGAAGCGTCGCAAACGGACAAGATCACCCGCGCGCTGGGCGGCTCGGACTAGGCGGCTGGTGCGGCTGGCGCGGCCGGCCGGCGGCGGGGCCGCAGGCGGGCCGTGGCCGTCCCGGGCCGGCGCGGGCACGGGATCAGGCATCGGCCCCGCAGCATTTCTTGTATTTCTTGCCGCTGCCGCAAGGGCAGGGGGCGTTGCGCCCGACCTTGGGCGTGGCGCGCTGGACGGGACGGGCGGCACCAGTCCCGCTGGTGCCCTGTTGCTGCAGGCGCACCGCGTTGATCGCGATCACGGCCGGCGCCACGGCATCCATCCACCGTTGGGTTTCCTCGTCCGTCATGGCGGGCTGGCGCTGTTCCGACGCGGCCAGTTGCTGCATGGGCGCGAACCAGTCCGCTTGCGTGGCCAGTAGCGGTGCCCAGCCGCCGGCGTCCAGTTCCATCGCCGCCAGGAAGCCCTGGCACCAGGCCGCGATGCCCCATTCCGGGCCGCAGTGGAAGATGGGCTCGAAACTGGCGGCGTCTTCCATCAGCCATTGCGCCAGGTGGTTGTAGTGGCGCAGGATCAGTCCCAGGGCCCGCTCCGTGTCGGCCGCGCCGGCCGCATCGTCCCACACGCGCGGCAGCCAGGCGCTGGGCGGGGTCAGGCCGGGGGCGACGACGAGTGCCGTCAGGAAGCCTTCCAGGGTGGACACGTCGGGTACGCGGGCGCCGGCCGTGGCCAGCAGGGCGCCGAGCGCCTCGTATTCATCGTCGGACAGCGGGGTGGCGAACGGGGGAGTGGTCATGGCAGTGAGGGCGGTGAGCCGGGGTCAGGTGGGCCGGCCGCAGCCGGGCCCGGATGTAAAAAAGCCGCCCGGCAGGGGCGGCCCGTGGGATGCGCCGCGACGGCGATCAGGTGTAGTCTTCGGCGTTCAGGCCCATGACGTGCGAGAAGCCGCCGTCCACATAGGTGATCTCGCCGGTGATGCCGGAGGCCAGGTCCGACAGCATGAAGGCGGCCGTGTTGCCCACTTCTTCGATGGTGACGTTGCGGCGCAGCGGCGCGTGCGACGAGGCAAAGCCCAGCAGCTTGCCGAAGTCCTTGATGCCGGACGCGGCCAGGGTCTTGATGGGGCCGGCCGAAATGCCGTTGGCGCGGATGCCCAGCTTGCCCAGGTTTTCCGCCAGGTAGCGTACCGACGCTTCCAGCGACGCCTTGGCCAGGCCCATGGTGTTGTAGTAGGGGATGGCGCGGATGGCGCCCAGGTACGACAGGGTCAGCAGGGCCGAACCTTCCTTGAGCAGCGGCAGGGCGGCCTTGGCCATGGCCGGGAAGCTGTAGGCGGAAATGTCGTGGGCGATGCGGAAGTTCTCGCGGGTCAGGCCGTCCAGGAAGTCGCCGGCGATCGCTTCGCGCGGCGCGAAGCCGATCGCGTGCACCAGGCCGTCCAGCTGCGACCAGCTCTTGGCCAGGTCGGTGAACAGGGCGGCGATCTGCTCGTCGCTCGAGACGTCGCAATCGTAGACCAGCGAGCTGCCGAATTCGGCGGCGAACTCGGTGATGCGGTCCTTGAAGCGCTCGCCGACGTAGGTGAAGGCCAGCTCGGCGCCTTCGCGGTGGCAAGCCTTGGCGATGCCGTAAGCGATGGAGCGGTTCGACAGCAAACCGGTGATGAGGATTTTTTTGCCTTGCAAGAACGCCATATAGACTCCGATTGCTACTGCTGCGCCGCTACGCCGCCCCGTAGGCGGCGACGACGACAGTATGGGTTGTTTGGTAGTGGTGGCCAGGCCGGCGCAGATACAGGCGCCGTCCTGGAACGCAACTTTGCGCGCTCCCGGTCTGGCTGCCGCAAGACCGAGATTGTAGGGCGTGTGGGCCGTGCTGGCAACTTTTCATCATTGCCATCGCGGCGTTCAGTCCTCGCTGCGGTGCCGGGATTTGTGCTGGTAGCGGGTCACGTGGGCCTTGACCAGCTTGACGGGCGCGTCGTCCTCGTCCGCGTCGTGGCGACGGGCCGCCTTGTAGCCGTGGGCCCGCTTGTTGCCGCGGTCCGCTTCCAGCGCGACGATGGCATTGTCGGCCACTTCCGGCGCGATATCGACGTTGGCCGAGGTGGCCAGCTTGGGCACCAGGATGGTGGAGCCGGCCTTGAGCACCGTCTTTTGCGGGATGTTGTTGGCTTGGCGTAGCACTTCCGGCGTGGTGTGGAACTTGGAGGCCAGCGTTTCGATCCGTTCGCGGGCGGTGGTGATCTTGTGCGTGGTCCAGGTCGACAGGGCGCGGCCCCACTGGGCCAGGTTCAGGTGGAACTTTTCCGCGTTCTCTTGCGGCAGCAATATCTTGGTGTGCTCGCCGCCCGTGATGACGGGGCGGTTGAACTGCGGGTTCAGGGCCTTGAATTCATCGACCGACAGTTCGGCCAGGTGGGCGGCGATGGTCAGGTCGATGTCGCTGGTCTTGTCGACGGCCGTGAAATAGGGCTGGTTGTCGATCAGCGGCAGGGTCAGCCCGTACTGGCCGGGATTGGCGATGATGTTCTTGACGGCCTGCAGCTTGGGCACGTAGTTGCGGGTCTCGGCCGGCATCAGCTCGGCCAGGCTTTCGAAGTCGGTCGGCTTGCCCAGCGCGCGGTTGCGCTGGATCGCCTTCTGCACCGAGCCTTCGCCCCAGTTGTAGGCGGCCAGCGCCAGTTGCCAGTCGCCGAACATGTCATACAGGCGCTGCAGGTAGGTCAGGGCGGCGTCGGTCGAGGCCACGATGCCGCGCCGCTCGTCCTTGAATACGTTCTGTTTCAGGTTGAAGTCGCGCCCCGTGCCCGGCACGAACTGCCACATGCCGGCCGCGTTGGCGCTCGACAGTGCTTGCGGGTTGAAGGCCGATTCGATAAACGGCAGCAGCGCCAGTTCGGTCGGCATGCCCCGTTTTTCCAGTTCCGTGACGACGTGGAACAGGTAGCGCGAGGCGCGCGCCGTGGTGCGCGCCATGTAGTCGGGCCGGCTGCTGTACCACGTGATGTGCTTGGCCACCAGCGGGTTGTCCAGGTCGGGAATGGCGTAGCCGGAGCGGATGCGGCCCCACACGTCCGTCTCGCGCAGCGCGTCTTCGCTGGCGGGCCTGGCCTGCTTGCTGTCGACTTTGGCGGTGAAGAACGGGTCGGGGACGGTGGCCTTGGTGACGGCCGGCGCGGTGGCCGGGGCGGCCGGCAGGCCCGCGTCGGCGGCCTGGCTGAGCGCGGGCGCCAGCATCAGTGCCAGCGCCGTCAGTGCCGCGGAAGTGTTATTGCGTGCTTGCATAGTATTCCAGTGTTGTCGGCAGGTAACGCCGAACGGACATGAATAAACGTGGAGTGTACGAAGGTCGACTAGCTGAGTCAAGAAATATGTCAGCCGCGTGACGGCCCGGTATTTTAATGCAATTTGGCAATAATTGCTGGTGAGTACAATACAGTTGTCATGCCATTCATGGCAGATGCCGGCGCCGCAAGGGGCGCAGGCGGCCAGCGCCACGGCGTCAGCATGGTACGGCGCAGGGCGCGGCGCAAGCGGCGCGCGGCCAAAGTATGAGATGGCGCAAAGAGTGCGTACAATTCGGGTTTTGAAATTGGAAATCGAACCTATGAGCACCTCTGCCGCGGACCACGCCGCCATCATCGCCGCGACCGAACAATGGCTGGAAAAGGCCGTCATCGGCCTCAACCTGTGCCCCTTCGCCAAGGCGGTCCACGTCAAGAAGCAGGTGCGCTACGTCGTGTGCGACGCCGCCACGCCGGAGGAATTGCTGACGACTTTGATGGATGAATTGCAATATTTGTCCGATGCCGACCCGGAAGCGGTCGACACCACGCTGTTGATCCACCCCAATGTGCTGACCGATTTCCAGGACTACAACGAATTCCTGGACGTGGCCGACGCCGCGCTGGAAGACATGGACCTGGTGGGCGAGCTGCAGGTGGCCAGTTTCCACCCGCAATACCAGTTCGCCGACACGGAGCCGGACGATATCGAGAACTATACCAACCGTTCGCCGTGGCCCACGCTGCACTTGCTGCGCGAAGAGAGCGTGGAGCGGGCCGTGGACGCCTTCCCCGAAGCGAGCGACATCTTCGAGAAGAACATCGAGACCCTGCGGGCCCTGGGCCATGACGGCTGGGACAAGCTGGGCGTGCAGGTGACATAAGATGAAGAACGATCTGCCCCTGCGGCCCGACACCCCGTGCGTGGCCGTGTGCTCCACCACCTTTGACGAGATTTGCCGCGGCTGCGGCCGCACCGTGGTGGAAGTGGCGCACTGGGTGGCCATGACGGCTGAACAGAAGGAACTGGTGTGGCAGCGCATCCTGGCCCAGGGCTATCCGCGCCGCAACACCTGATGGGAAGGCCGGCGCCGCGGGCGGGCGCCGGCCGGGCGCTATTTAATAAGTGCCGATGAAGTTCTTCTTGCCGATGTCCAGGCCGTTGTGGCGCAGGATGTCGTAGGCCGTGGTGGCGTGGAAGAAGAAGTGGGGCAGGGCGTAGTGGAACAGATAGCTCTGGCCCGTGAAGTGCTTGGTCTTCTCGCCGCTGCCGGTGGTGATGGCGCGCTCTTCGCTGCCGGCGATCTGGTCCTGCGGCACGGTGTCGATGAAGGCCAGCGTCTTGAGGATGCGTGCCTTCAGTTCGGCGAAGCTGCGCTCGTCGTCCTCGTAGGCGGGCACGTCCACCCCGCCCAGGCGGGCGCTGCAGCCCTTGGCGAAGTCGCAGGCGATCTGAATCTGGCGGGTAAAGGGCAGCATGTCCGGATACAGACGGAACTGCAGCAGCGCTTGCGGGTCGATTTTCTTCTCTTCGGCGTGGGTTTCAGCCTTGTCGAGGATGGCCAGCAAACTGTTCAGGATCTGTTTGAACACTGGCACGGATGCGGAGTACATGGATAGGGTCATGGCGGTTCCTCAGGTTAAGAGCGCAGATCATAGCCTGCCTGCGGCTTTTTTGCTGGCGCCGCCCCGTCCCGGGCGGCCACGGTGACTTGCAGATGACTTTTCCCGCTCTTTCCGTGCATAATTCCGTGTAGGACAAAGTTTGCGTTTTATACGATACCGGCGCGCCGCCCAGGCGCGCGCCGGCATGAATCCAACCAACCCAGCTTGACGATGCAAACTTATCAGACAGGCCGCAGCGGTGCGGCACGTGCATGACTAGTGCCCTGTACCAGCAATTGCGTTCCCGGCTTACCGCGCTGTACGGCCTGTCGATCTATGGCGCGCTGCTGCTGGTGGTATTCGGCGGCCTGGTGATCCCGGCCATGATAGGCAGTTACCTGCTGATCGGCGTGCACGAGCAGCAGTCGGCCAAGGTCGCCCTCAACGAGGCGCTGCAGCGCAACGCCGACATCCTGGCGCTGGGCATGCAGGAATCGCTGTGGAACATGAACGCGGAATCGGCCCATTCGCTGGTCGAATCGGTGATGCGCGACCGGTCCGTGCTGCGGGTGGAAGTGACGGGCCAGGCCGACACCCAGTTCATCAGCGTGCAGTCGCCGCGCCGCGCCACCGGCAACGTGTTCCGCGCCGAGCGCGAAATCCTGGTGCGGGGCGAGCATATCGGCCGCATCGTGGTCGAAATGGACGACGCGCGCAGCCAGCAGGACTTGCGCGAGAAGCAGCTGTCCTATGTGTTCGTGCTGGCGGCCCAGCTTACCGTGTCGCTGCTGCTGATCGTGCTGTTCCTGAACAAGCGCCTGCTCAAGCCGTTGCGCAAGCTGATGCGCTTTTCCGACCGCCTGTCGCACGGCGACTTCGAAACCCGGCTCGACCTGAGCGGCAGCGACGAGCTGGGACGGCTGGCCGGCCAGCTGGAGCAGATGCGGGTGGCCATCAAGCACCTGTTCGAGGACATCGGCCAGCGCGAGGAGCGCTTCCGCACCATCGTCACCCAGGTGCCGGGCGCCGTGTTCCGCTTCCGGCCGGACGGCCCGATCGACTTCGTGTCGGACGCCATCGAGGACATTTCCGGCTATTCGGCCGCCCAGTTCATGCGCAGCACCACCCACTCCTGGGCCAACCTGATCTGCCCGGAAGACCGCAAGCTGCAGCGCCGCTGCGTGAGCCAGGCCGTGCGCGACTGCCAGCCCTACGAGATCGAATACCGCATCATCGACGCCGCCGGCACCGAGCGCTGGGTGGCCGAGAACGGCCAGCCGCAGGCGGCCGACGGCGACGGCGGTTCGCCCTGGGTGGACGGCATCATCTCCGACATCAGCGAGCGCAAGCACAACGAAATGCGCATCGAAGCGCTGCTGGCCGAACAGAGCGCCATCCTGGACAACGTGATGTTCGGCGTGATGTTCGTGCGTAACCGCGCCATCGTCTCCGTCAACCGCCGCTGCGAAGAGCTGTTCGGCTACGAACCGGGCGCCATGACGGGCAGTTCCACCGCCATCGTGTTCCCCAACGCCTTCGATTTCGAGGCGGCCGGCGCGCGCCAGTACCCGTCGCTGGCCTCGGGCGACTATTTCAGCGAGGAGCGCCACTACCGGCGCAAGGACGGCACCCTGTTCTGGTGCATGGTGAGCGGCTGTGCGATCGACCAGAACCGCCCCAACGAGGGCAGCATCTGGGTCTATGCCGACATTTCGGCCCGCAAGGAGGCGGAGGAAAAACTGCGCCTGTCGGCCACGGTGCTCGAGCATATCGCCGACGGCGTGATGGTGGTGGACGCGGACGGCAAGATCGTCGCCATCAACCCAGCCTTTACCCAGATCACCGGCTACAGCGAGCAGGAGGCGGTGGGCAAGGACCGCACGCTGACGCGCTCGGGCCGCCACGACGAAGCGTTCTACCAGGACCTGTGGACCGAGCTGGTGACGACGGGCTTCTGGCGCGGCGAGATCTGGAACCTGCGCAAGAGCGGCGAACTGTATCTGGAATGGCTGACCGTGAGCGCGGTGCGCGACACCCGGGGCCAGACCACGCACTACGTGGGCGTGTTCAGCGACATCACGCTGGTCAAGGAGTCGCAGGAAAAGCTGGACCACCTGGCCCACCACGACCCGCTGACGGCGCTGCCCAACCGGTTGCTGTTCAACGACCGCCTGCAGCACGCTCTGCAGCGGGCCACGCGCGACAACGAGCAGCTGGCGCTGCTGTTCATCGACCTGGACCGCTTCAAGAACGTCAACGACACGCTGGGCCACCACATCGGCGACGAGCTGCTCAAGCAGGT
>JAZJZQ010000745.1:0-2636 GCA_040389625.1 Pseudomonadota bacterium
AACGACGAACTGTTCGGCTACAAGGCCGCGTTCGAAGCCTACGTCAACATCCGCGACCAGAAGGAAACGCAGAAGCTGGATTTCTTCGCCAAGCACATGCAGGAGCTGGAAGACAACCTGCCGCTGGACGCGCAGTACCGCAATCCCAAGGTCGGCGCGCTGGCGCCCATGGTGGTGGTGAACGAGGTGTACGGCGCCGGCGACGGCAACATGGGCGTGCAGACGGCCGCCTACAACCTGCCCAACGACGAGCGCATCATCAGCCAGCGCGGCTCCAAGCGCGTGATGCTGAAGAACGTGCAGCAAGCCAAGTTCAAGTCCACCCTGACGCCCATCTCGAAGCTGGTGCTGAAGCCGGCCGACCAGAAGGACGTGGACTTCGATTCCTTCTTCACCCACATCCTGGCCCATGAAATCACGCACGGCCTGGGCCCGCACATCACGCGCGCCAACGGCGCCGCCTCCACCCCGCGCCAGGATCTGAAGGAAGCCTATTCCACCATCGAGGAAGCGAAGGCCGACATCACCGGCCTGTACGCGCTGGCCTACATGATGGACAAGGGCCAGCTGGCCGGCGCCCTGGGGCAGGGCGAGGCGGCCGAGCGCAAGCTGTACACCACCTTCCTCGCGTCGGGCTTCCGCACGCTGCATTTCGGCCTGACCGATTCGCACGCGCGCGGCATGGCGATCCAGATCAACTACCTGCTCGACAAGGGCGGCTTCGTGTCGCATGGCGACGGCACCTTCGCGGTGAACTACGGCAAGATCAAGCAAGCCGTTGCCGACCTCGACCGTGAGTTCCTCACCATCGAGGCCACGGGCGACTATGCGCGCGCCCAAGCCATGATGAGCAAGTACGTCGTCATCCGTCCCGACGTGCAGAAGGCGCTCGACAAGATGAAGGCCGTGCCCAACGATATCCGTCCGTCGTTCCCGGCGGCGCAGGCGCTGCTGGGCAAGTAAGCCGGTCCTTGTCAGGGCGACAAGCGTAGCGGCCTCCGCGGCCGCTACGCTGTTTGCTGACATAAAATCATTCCACTTTTTCTACGTAGAAAAAAACCTTCCGCAAGGTAAATTTTTGCGCCTGCAGCATGCTAGAGTCCGACTCAGGAATCCAGCCATGTTCAAGACCCCCTTATCCCTGTTGCTGTTGTTGCCAGGCCTGGCAGGCGCGGCCCAGCTCACCGAGCTGGAAACGCGCTGGCTGACGGCCGGCCTGCCCGCGCTCAGCTACGCCAAGCAGGAGCTGGGCTTGCCGATCGATATCACGGTGCAGCCGCAGGCGGGCCCCAACGACGTGCCGCTGGCGCTGGGCTTCGACGACGGGCGCTGCAAGCTGGTGCTGTCCATGCGCGGCAATCCGGCCGCCGAAAGCGTGCTCGACGGTGTGCCGGAAGGGCAGCGCGCCATCCTGATCGAAGCCATGACGGCGCACGAAATCGGCCATTGCTGGCGTTATGTCCATCACCAGTGGCATGTGCTGCCGGCTGGCTTTGTCGAAGTGGGGCAGCAGCGGGCCACCTCGACCAGCCTGCTGGAACAGGCCCGTGTGCAGCGCGCCACGCAGCGCGAGGAAGGCTATGCCGACCTGCTGGCGCTGGCCTGGACGGCGCGCCGCCATCCGGCCCAGTACAGCCAGGTCTACCGCTGGATGCGCCAGGTGCGCCAGCCGGCCGCCGGTGGCTCGCACGACACCGGCGCGTGGTTGCAGCTGGCGCCGGACCGCGCCGTGTTTTCCGTTTCCTCCCCCCTGTTCGAGCAGGTGTCCATGCTGTGGAGCAAAGGTTTATTGGATAGCGATTGATCCACCACAAGCGTTGTGTTGTTCCTTAGCCTATTCGTCGCAAATTCCCCGATTGTGTTCGTTCTCGCACAGAGGAGCTGCTGTCGCGAGGATTTAATCAGCATGTCAACCACTGATAAGGAACACACACCATGAACAAGCTTATCTTCATCATGCTGGCAGGCTTTGCCAGCGCCAGTTTTGCCGCCGAGCCGGACCCGGCCATGCCCGCCGCCACCACGCCCCATATGGACACCGTGGCCTACAAGCAGATGATGGACAAGGCGGCCAATGACTACAAGATGGCCAGGAACCAGTGCGATAAGCATTCCGGCAACGCCAAGGATATCTGCGTGGAGCAAGCCAAGGCGGCCCGCGCCCACACCGAGTCCGATGCTGTGGTGCAGTACAAGAACGACAAGAAGTCGGTGCAGAAGGCGGAAATCGCCGTGGCCGACGCGGAATATGACCTGGCCAAGGCCAAGTGCGCCGACATGTCCGGTACGGAAAAGCGCAGCTGCCTGAGCACGGCCAAGTCCGCGCAAGTGGCGGCCATCGCTGATGCCAAGGCCGAGAAGCATGCAGCCGAGGTGGCGCAGACGGGTGAAGATTGCAACACCATGACGGGAACCAGCAAGGCCTCCTGTCTGGCACGCACCAAGACTGAAATGGCGGGGAATACGGTGGCCGATTCCGTCATCACGACCAAGGTCAAGGCTGAACTGCTCAAGGAGCCTAACCTCAAGTCGCTGGACGTGCACGTGGAAACCAATCAGGGTGTGGTCAGCCTGAGCGGCTTTGTGCCGTCGCAGACGGAAGTGGACAAAGCCGTTGAAGTGGCGCGCAATGTGAA
>JAZJZQ010000745.1:2736-4058 GCA_040389625.1 Pseudomonadota bacterium
AGGACGGCGGCGATGAACAGCGGCAGCGCTTCGAAGCCGTTGTTCTGGGCCGCGTTGGCCCGTGCCTGCCAGCCCGTCAGCTTGCTTTCCCAGTCGCGCGGGTGGTTGTTGTCGTAGCGGGCCTTGCGGTCGGGCTGGCTGAACGAGGTCACCTTCGCCAGTCCCACCGTCAGCACTGGCAGCATGCATGCACCCAGAATGGCCCAGTTTGCAATCGTCATCTTGTCTCCTTGGTTATCGATGTAAATCGTTTATAGCGTTTTCACCTGCGCTTATTTCAGGTATTTCGCCAGCCAGCCGTGGACTTCGCTGTAGAAGTAGCGGCTGTTTTCGCCTTTCAAAATCCAGTGGTTCTCGTCCGGGAACACCAGCAGCTTGCTCGGCACATGCAGGCGCTGCTGGGTGGCGAAATTCATCAGCGCGTTGTTGGCCGGCACCCGGTAGTCGAGCTCGCCCACGGAAATCAAAATGGGGGTGAGGAAGCCCGTGCCCTTGTCGTGATTGCCGGCCTGCATGACGGGGCTTTGCTCACGCCACACGGGCAAGTCGCCCCAGACGGGGCCGCCGCTGTTGGTTTCGCGGTTGTGGATGCTGTCGCTGGTGCCCCACTGCATCACCAGGTCCATTTCACCGGCATGCGAGACGATGGCCTTGTAGCGCGTGGTGGTCGCTTGCAGCCAGTTGGCCAGGTGGCCGCCGTAGCTGGCGCCGCCGGCGGCCAGCTTGTCGCCGTCGATATAGGCGTAATTCTTGATGGCTGCATCGACCGCCTGGTTCAGCTCGTCGGCCGGGCCTTTCAGCGGATCGAACTGGATGGCGCGGGCAAATTCCTCGCCATAGCCGGTCGAACCCTTGTAGTCCGTCAGCAGCACCACATAGCCGGGCTGGGCCAGCAGGTGGTAGTTCCAGCGCAGCACGAACTGGTCGCGCCACATATTGGCCGCGCCGCCGTGGATCGCGGCAAACAGCGGATATTTCTTGTGCGGATCGAAACCGGGCGGTTTGACCAGCATGTTGTGGATGCGGCGCCCGTCGGCGGCCTGGAACCAGAAGTGCTCGGGCGCTTGCCAGTCGATGGCGGCGGCCCGCTCCGTGTTGAAGGCCGTCAGCCGTTTCGGTTGGGCGCCGCCGAAGGCAAACACTTCCGGCGGATTGACGGACGATTCCCACACGCCCACCAGCGCCTTGCCGCCGGCCCGCAGCGCATTGATGCTGCCGGTGGCGGCCGACGGCTCGTCGCGCATGGCGCCGCCGTCGTAGGCCATCGAATGCAGCTGTTCCAGTCCCGCGTGCTCGTAGCTGAAATAGAGGCGCTTGCCGCC
>JAZJZQ010000745.1:4158-7241 GCA_040389625.1 Pseudomonadota bacterium
TCGTGGCGGTTGGTGCTGGCGGCGAACACGACGGCCTTGCCGTCCGGCGCCCACAGGGCGTCGAGCGACTGGCCGTCGTCGCCCTGGGCCCCGCCAAAGCCGGGCCGGGCGGCCAGCGCGCTGCCGGCCAGCAGGTCGCGCGCCACGGCGCCGGGCTGGGCGTCCATCACGAACAGGCGCACTTGCTTGTCGTCCAGCCAGCGGTCGAAATAGCGCGGCGGGAAGGAATCGTAGGCGCGCGCACTGTACTTGCGGTCCTTGCGTTCCCTGGCCGATTGCTTGACGTCCGCCTCGCTGGCGTTGCCGGGGAAGATGTCGCTGGTAAACAGCAACTGCTTGCCGTCCGGGCTCCACTTGGGCAGGCGGGCGCCCAGGGTGCGCGTGGTCAGGCGCTGGGCTTCGCCGCCGGCCGCCACGTCCAGGCGGTAGATCTGGGCCGCCTCGTCGCCGTCGCGCTTGGCCGTGAACAGCATCTGGCGGCTGTCGGGCGACCAGCTGACACCGCCTTCGCCGCCCTTGCTGAACGTGAGGCGGCGGGCCGGGGTGTCGTCCGCGAGCGACTTGATCCACAGGTCCGACCATTGCTCCTTGCTGTCATAGGCCGTGTCCGTGACGGAGAACACGGCCCATTTGCCATCCGGGCTGGGTACGGGCGCGCCCACCCGCTTCATCAGCCACACGTCTTCGTGCGTGATGGCGTGTGGGACGGACGGGGCGGCAGGAGCGGCAGGAGCGGGGCCGGCGAAGGCGGCGGCCAGCAGCAGGGCCAGCAAGGGCTGGCGGGGAGGGGACAACATCATGATCGGCACGTGAAAGTCAGGTAAGCGCAGATAGTGGCCAAATCTTGCGTTGCTGTCAATCAAGTTTCAGCACGTTCGTGCGGAGCGGCCGGCGCATCGTCCGGCAAGCAGGCGGGCGCCTGCCTCAAGGCGTGACCGGCCCATCCCAGCGGTGCAGCAAGCGTTCCAGCTCGCCCGCCTTGTCGAGCCGGACCAGCGCATGTTGCACACGGACCACCGTGTCGTGGTCCACATGCTTGCCCAGCACCAGGTAGAGGCGGGTGCTGGCCAGCACGACCGGCAAGATCCTCACCTTGTCCGCCGCGCCGGCCCGGTCCAGGAATGCTTGCAGCCCCGGTGTGCGGTGCAGGAACAGCCTGGCCCGCCCGGCGATCAGCTTTTGCAGGTTCATGGGCGGGCTGGCCGAGCGGGCGTCCACTTGCAAGCCGCCCACCGATTCCAGGATCTGCACGCTGGCAAAGCCGCGGTTGGCCAGCACCACCGTGTGCGGGCCCAGTTGCCGCACGTCTTCCCAGCTGTTGATGACGACCGGATCGTCGGCACGGGCCAGCAGCATATAGTTGATGGGAAACAGCGACGGCTCGAGGTAGGTGAATTTGCTTTCCCGGTCGGCCGTGCGCTGCACGCCGCAGGCCGCGTCCTGCTCGCCCCTGGCCAGTTCCGTGTACACCCGTACCAGCGGCATCCAGTGCTGGTCGCCCGTGAAGACCAGGCCGGGATCCTGCTTCTCGATGGCCCGCAGGATGTCGACGCACAGGCCCACCACAGTCCCACCCCTGGCGATGAATTTCGGTTCCGTGCCCTCCTGGGCGGCCACGCGCAATACCACGCCGCCGGTCGCGCCGGCCGGCAAGGCGCCACACAGCAGTGGCAGCAACAAACACAGCAAGGGCAAGCGCGTCGTCATGGCGGCCAGTTCAGGGAAGGTGAGGGCAGCATCAGCCCAAGACATTGCTGTCTGCGGGAAAGTGTACTCCCAAAGCATGCCCCAGGGTTTCGCGGCGTTTGAATGGTCTACCTAAATATAAATTGCAAAAACATAAGTATTTTTTAAACAGCAATGTTATATTTGTTGCCACACATTGGCTGGTCGCCCGGGATGCACTGCGGTGGTGGCGGCTTGCCGGTGGAACACAACAGGGATGCACTCTCTTCAACCTATAAATCGATTAACAGAGGTCATACAGTGATACAGTCCAAAACCATACAACTGGCCGGCGTACTGGCCGCGCTGCTGTTTGCCACGGGCGCGCAAGCGAACAACTCGTCCTACCTGACTCCGCTGACGGGCAATACGTCAGCGCCTGCCGACTGGCGCTTCCTGCCGGGCCAGAGCTTCAATGGCGTGGCCGGCGCGCTGGACGGCGTGGCCCGCCTGAGCTTCAGCAATGCGGAGGGCAACTGGGCCTGTTCCGGCTCGCTGCTGGCCGGCGGCATGTATGTGCTGACGGCGGCCCATTGCGCCGACGATTTCCGCACCATGAAAGTGGACTTCGGCTGGGCCGACGGCAAGGCGAAGGAATCGCGGACGGTGGCCGTCAGCGACGCCTTCGTCCATCCCCAGTGGCATGGCGAGCGCAACTCGCTCGACAGCGGCGCCGACGTCGCCCTCCTCAAGCTCAACCGCGCCGTGACGGACATCAATGGCTACCATTTGAGCCACACCAACGACGTCGGCAAGGATTACCTGATGGCCGGCTACGGCACCACCACCGTGGCCGGCTCGGACCAGGATCCTGACTGGGGCGACCACCGCTACGGCCACTACGGTTACAACACCTTCGACGTCGACAGCAATACCTTCAACAAGGTGGGCGACCAATACACGGGCTGGGGCTACGACCCCAATTTCTACCAGCCCGGCACCACCTACATGAGCGACTACGATGACGGCACGGCCGACAAGAACACGCTGGGCCGTATCGCTGGCGTGACGGGCAACGCCTGGAGCAGCGGCCTGGGCCACGGCGCCAAGGAAGCGCTGATCGCCGGCGGCGATTCGGGCGGCGGCGACTTCGTGTGGAACGGCACGGAATGGCTGTTGTCGGGCGTGCACTCGTGGGGTTGGCAGGGCAGCAGCGCCTGCTCGTTCTTCAGCCTGGGCAACTGCGATTCCAGCGACCAGAATTCGTCGAGCTTCGGCGACCTGTCCGGGTCCACGGCAACCTATTCCCATATCGGCTGGATCAATCAGGTGACGGCCGTGCCCGAACCTGAAACGTACGCCATGATGGTGTCGGGCCTGCTGCTGGTGGGCGCGATGGCGCGCCGCCGCCGGCAGCG
>JAZJZQ010000746.1:0-3497 GCA_040389625.1 Pseudomonadota bacterium
CGCCGTCGTCGCGCGCCATCTCGGCGTAGTAGCGGAATACGGAGGCGCAGATGGACAGTTCGCCCACGGCGTCCGGATAGGGCTTGCCCATCTCGCGGCACATCAACTGGGCCAGTTCGTCGCGGACGGCCGATTGTTCGATGGCGTGGGCGACGCCGTGCAGCAGCGCCGCGCGGCTCTGGCTGTCGGTGCGCTTCCACTGCTGCTGGGCCGCGTTGGCGGCGGCTACGGCGCGCTGCACGTCCGCCTCCCCGCACAGGGGATAGCGTCCGACGATGGCCAGCGTGGCCGGATTGACCGCATCCTTGTGCTGTCCGGCCAGGGGCGCTGCGTACGCGCCGTTCAGGTAGATCTGCGGATGCTGCGGATTGAAATTGGAGTTATTCGCTGACATGGTGGTTCCGGTAGTCTGATGTTGGCGGCAGGACCGCGCGTATGGCAGGACTGCCCGCCGCTGCAGTCGGATAAACGGCGGCGGACAGTCCTCCGATCAATTGCCCCGCAGCGCGAGGATGATTTCGCTGGCGCAGCGCTGGCCCGTCTCCACGGCCCCGTTCAGGAAGCCGGAATGCTGGACCGACGCATGTTCGCCCGCGAAGTGGCAATTCCCCTGGCGTACGCCCGCGTAGCCGTAGCTGGTGGTGTAGCTGCCCACCGGATGGGCGGAATAGGCGCCCTTGGTCCACTGGTAGCCGGGCCAGTAGTTCAGGATCACGCGCCCGTTCCACAGCGGCTTGATGCCGGGGAAGACCAGATTGAGGCTGTTGAGCGTATCGTCCGCCTTCTGGCTGAGGGGCCTGTCGTTCATGGCGATCGCCACCTGGTCGCCCGAGAAGCAGGTCAGGATGCCTTCGTTGCCGGGCTGGGCGCGCGTCACTTCCCAGCTGATCTGGTAGCCGGTGTCGTTGTCGGTCAGGCCGGTGTAGCCCTGCTCGCGCCAGATGCGGCGGTTGAACTGCATCTGGAACTTGGCGTGCATGCCCATCCTGAAGTCCTGGATGGTGGCCACCTTGCGGCTGTCGAAACCTGCGCGGCTGTAATCCACGGTGCTTTGCAGGATGGAGAACGGCAGTGCCAGCACCACATGGTCGGCCGCCACATCGATGCTGCCGTTGGCGTTCTTGAAGGTGAGCGTGTAGGTCGCGTCGCCGTTCATCACGATGCGCGTGAGCGCGTGGCAGCGCACGATCTGGCCCGCGGCTAGGGTGGCGGCCATGCGGCTCACCACCTGGTCGTTGCCGCCGCGGATGTGGAAGCGCTCGTCCGAGCCGCGCTGGGCGAAAAAGCCCACCAGGTCCAGCGCGCTGGTGTCGGTGGCGGCGATGCCGGCCGAGGCGTCCATCAACAGCTTGAGCAGCTTGCCCAACCGGGACGCAAGGCCGCCCGGTATGTACTGGCTGATGTAGTCGGTGACCGACATGTGGTCCAGCTCCCAGCCGCGCTGGGTGTGGTTGTCGTAGGTCTGCGGCCAGGGCGCCGCGCGGTTGTCGGCGTCGAACTGGGCCGACACGGCCGAAAAATCGTTGACCTGCTCGTCCCACGTGTAGCGGCCGCCGTCGATCCAGAAGGTGATCTCGCCGCCCATGTCCTTGTCGTAGGCGTTCAGGTCGTCCAGCGTCAGCCCCAGGTCGAACGCCAGCTTGCGCAGCTCGAAGTGGTCGGTGTCGATCAGTTCACCGCCGTTTTCCGCCACCTGGCCGGGGAATGTGGTGGTATTGGAAAAACAGCGCCCGCCCAGCCGGTCCGATGCTTCATACACGGTGGCGTTGAGGCCAGCCTTCTTCAGCTCATAGGCGCAGGCCAGGCCGCCCAGGCCGGCGCCCACGATCACGAGGCGCGCGTCGCTGGTGGCGGCATGCCTGCCAACGGCCGCCAGCGCCGGGCTCGATGCAAACAGCGCCACCGAGCCGGCGGCCGACAGCTTGAGCATCTGGCGGCGGCTGCGCTGCAACGCCAGCGCCTCTTCATTCGATACGCCATGCGCGTTGCGCAGGCGGGCCACGTCCATCACGGACGCGAGGATACGTTTCAGGGGAGAGTGTGCCATGTTGTCTCTTTCAAGTTGTTTTGAGATGGGACAGCTGCATCGCGATTGTTTCAGGACCCGCGACCAGTGGACTGCAACGGAAGAATCGGTAGTGAAGGACGTGCCAGCGGCGCGCAGGGCAAGGCGCAAAGCACAGCGATAGCGGGCTATCGCGAGCATTTGCAACGCGGCCATGCGCGCTGCTGGCGCGGCAGGCACTACCGATTCGAGCGTTACAGTCCACGAGTCTCGATACCGGGAACGCCAACAACACCCGACCTGCCGCGCGTGGCCAGCCGGTAGGCGACGCCGGCCAGCAGCCAGCAGCCGCCGACAGCCAGGGCTACCGCGTTCAGGTTGGACAGAATCGTGAGGACCACGGCGATGCCCACCACCGGCACGGCCAGGTGGGACCACCAGCTGCGGCCGGGACGGCGGCCGAAGTGGACCAGCACGGAAAGATGCACGAACATGAAGCCCACCAGCGCGCCCACGCTGATAAAAATGGCCAGCTCGCTGATCCGGTTGCGCATGACCAGCGCGATGGTGAGCGAGACGGCGGTCGAGACGATCATGGCCACGTATGGGTTGCCGTGGCGGCGGTGGACCTTGGCCAGCACGGCCGGCAAGGTGCGGTCGCGGCCCATGGCAAACAGCACGCGCGCCACGCCCACTTGCATCGGCAGCACGTTGGGCACGCCCACCACGATCACCAGGAACCAGGCCAACGCCACGGCCGCCTCGCGGCCCGAGATGGCCGTCAGCATGTCGTAGATCACCGTGGCCGGATCCTGGATGGGAAAGCCCGCCATCAGGTTGCCCATCACCCAGGAGGTCAGCACGAAGATGGTGCTGGTCAGGGCCAGGTTGGTCAGGATAGCCTTGCCGATCACGCCCTTGTCCTGGTCCCGTACTTCCTCGGCCAGGGTGGAAACGGCGTCGAAACCCAGGTAGGCCATCACGCAGATCGAGGTGGCGGCCAGCACGCTGGCGCCATGCACCTTGCCGGCCGCGTACAGCGGCGCCAGCGTGAGCGCCCCGCTGCCCCGGCCGCCGTGCAGCGCGAACAGGAACAGCACCACCACGCCGGACACCAGCAGCAGCTGCAGCACGACCGACACGATGCTGACCCGCGAGGTGACGCTGATGCCGAACCAGTTGACGGCGAACGTGGCCCCCACCGACAGCACGATCCACGTGGCCCGGTCGCCGTGGGGCACCAGCGTTTCCAGGCTGACGGCGCACAGGGCATAGGTGAACGCGGGCACCAGCAAGTAGTCCAGCAGTATCATCCAGCCCGAGATGAAGCCGGCCAACGACCCCATGGTGCCGCTGGCGAAACCGTACACGGAACCTGCGCTGGGCATGGCCGACGTCATCACGGCGTAGCTGCTGGCCGTGAAGTACACGCACAGGGCGCCCAGCAGGTAGGCCAGCACCGGCAGGCCGCCCGATTCGCTCCACACGAAGC
>JAZJZQ010000747.1:0-2246 GCA_040389625.1 Pseudomonadota bacterium
GCACTTCGGGTAAGCTGCATCTTCTTGCTTATCGTGAAAGGTTGCCGCGCGTGTCTCCCCAACAAATCAAACTGGCCATGGCCGGCGTGGCGCTGCTGGGCGCGACGGTCGGCGGCGTGGCCGCCTATGCCGTGGTCCAGCAACACCGGCCGGCCGTTGCGCCGGCCGAGCGGCCGGCGGCCACCTTGCCCAACTGGCCCGCGCGGGTAAGTACGGTGGCCGGCGACGGCCTGCCCGGCGCCACGGATGGCCGCGGCCAGCGGGTCCGCTTCGCCGATCCGTTCGGGGTGGCGCGCGACGGGGCCGGCAACCTGTATGTGGCCGATGGCGGCGACAACAACAGCATCCGCAAGATCGCGCCCGACGGCAGCAGCAGCACGCTGGCCGGCGGCATCGAAGGCTATGCCGAGGGCAGCGGCACGGCGGCCGCCTTCAACACCCCGTCCGGCGTGGCGCTGGACGCCGACGGCAACCTGTACGTGGCCGACACGGGCAACAACGCCATCCGTAAGGTCACGCCGCAGGGCCTGGTGTCCACGCTGGCCGGCGACGGCATGGCCGGCTACCGGGACGGCAAGGGCGCCGGCGCGCAGTTCAACGGTCCGCTGGCCGTGGCCGTGGCGCCCGACGGCGCTGTCTACGTGGCCGATACCTATAACGACCGCATCCGCCGCATCGCCCCGGACGGCACGGTGAGCACGGTGGCCGGCACCGGTGTGCCCGGCATGGCCGACGGCGCCGCCGCCGCGGCCCGCTTCGACACGCCGGCCGGCCTGGCGATGACGGCCGGCGGCGAGCTGCTGATCGCGGATCTGGCCAACGACGCCATCCGCAAGCTGGGCAAGGACGGCCAGGTCAGCACCGTGGCCGTAGCGCCGGAAAAGGAGCGCGCCGCGCCGCTGCGGGCCCCGCTGGGGCTGGCCGTGACGCCGGACGGCTATATCTACGTGGCCAGCGCCCGCCATGGCCGGGTGAGCCAGATTTCGCCAGCGGGCGAGGTGACGCCCCTGGTCGATGTCGACCATCCGCCCCAGCCCGGCTATGGTGACGACGGCAGCGTGCGCCTGTACGGGCCGCGCGGCATGGCGCTGGCGCCCGACGGTTCGCTGTTCGTGACGGACGCCGCCACGTTCCGCCTGCACCATATCGCGCCGCCCCAGCCGGGCCAGCCGGCGCCGGCCGAGCGGGGGCCGTTGCCTTTGCCCGCCCATGGCGCCACCATGCTGTGGCCGTTCAAGCCCCAGCAGCAGCCGCACGAAGTGGTGGGCCTGATGGGCGAAGTGCGCGGCAACGTCGATGGCGACAGCCGCGACCACTTCCACGCCGGGCTCGACGTGCAGGGCGCGCCCGGTACGCCGGTGCTGGCCGTCGCGCCCGCCAAGGTCAGCGATCCGCTGCCAAACTGGGGCTATGGCGAGCTGTCGGAAGGCTTCGGCCTGGCCGACCTGGTCTACATCCACATGCGGGTGGGACGTGGGCCCAAGGATGGCCCGCTCGATGGCCGCTTCCAGCTGATCGCGGACGAGCATGGCAAGCCGGAACGCATCCGCATCAAGCGCGGCACCCGTTTCGATGCCGGCGACACGCTGGGCACGGTCAACCGCATGGCCCATGTGCACCTGGACTACGCGCCCAACGGCGGCGCGCTCAATCCTCTCAGCCTGCCGTTCATGGGCTTGCGCGACACGGTGCCGCCCCAGATCGTCAGCATCGCGCTGGTCGATGGCGGCGGCCAGCGCCTGAAGGCGCAGCAGGGCGGCCGGCTGCTGCTGCCGCGCACGCTGGGCGAGGTCGGCATCGCCGTCGACGCCTTCGACCAGATGGACGGCAACCAGGCCCGGCGCCGGCTCGGCATCTACAAGCTGGGCTTTCAGCTGCTGCAGGCCGACGGCACGCCCGTGGCCGGCTACGAGCAGCCCGTCGTCACTCAGATCTACGACCGCCTGCCGCGCAACCGGGAGGCCGTCAAGCTGGCCTATGCGGAGGCCAGCGGCATCACCGTATATGGCAGCGCCAGCACGCGCTTCGTGTACGCGCTCAACAACAAGCTGATCGATGGCCAAGTCACGCCCGGCACGTGGCGGGTGGCGGACCTGGCGCCCGGCGAATACACCTTGCGCATCCTGGCGGCCGACTATGCCGGCAACGTGGCCACCAAAGGACGGGACCTGGCATTGACCGTGCAATAGAACGACGGTTTCCGGCATCCTGGGCCAGCCTGCGGGCTGGCCTTCTCATTTCAGGAG
>JAZJZQ010000748.1:0-6384 GCA_040389625.1 Pseudomonadota bacterium
AAATCAATGGCTTAGCTTGTGGCATGGGGCTTGCTATATAGCTTGAAAAAGACATGCGATCTTTTTCTGCCGGCAGCAGCCGGCAATCCGATATCACAGGAGACAGCCATGAAACAAGCAGCCCATCTGCGGCCTGGCAGCATTTCGCCAGCCTTGTCCAGCACGCCCCATGCCGGCTACGGCCAGGCGGCGTCATCCGCTCCATCGTCCCGGCGCCGGCCGCGCCCACCGAGCCCTATCTGACGGCAGGGAGGCGATCGTGACGATGTTCAACATCACGGTATCGGAAACCCGGGAAGTCTTTTCCTGCCCCGACGACAAGTCGGTGTTGGAAGGGATGGTCCGGCTGGGCCGGCGCGGGATTCCGCTCGGCTGCCGCGGCGGCGCCTGCGGTGTGTGCAAGGTGGAGGTGCTGTCCGGCCGCTACGTGCAAAAGCCGATGAGCCGCTGCCACGTCGATGCGGACGACGAACGCGAGGGCAGGGTGCTCGCATGCCGCATTTCCCCCAGTACCGACCTCGAAATCCGCGTGGTCGGCAACATGAAGCGCGCAGTACTGAGTCAGGCCGCCCCCAAGCAGGCTTGACCCGGCAATTCTTATTACAACCAGGAGATTTTAAATGGCAATGACAGGTGTTTTGCGTCCAGGGCATGTACAAATTCGCGTACTCGATCTGGATGAAGGTGTGCGCCACTATCGCGACGTGATGGGCCTGGAGGAAACGGGCCGCGATGCCCAGGGCCGCGTCTATCTCAAGTGCTGGGACGAGATCGACCACAGCAGCGTGGTGTTGCGCCAGTCCGACCGCGCCGGCCTCGATTTCATCGGCTTCAAGGTGCTCAACAAGGCGACCCTGGATCAGCTGGAAGCGGACCTGCAAGCCTACGGCGTCAAGACGGAACGGATCGAAGCGGGCGACATGCTGGAAACGGGCGAGCGCGTGCGCTTCGTCGTCGCCACCGGCCACACGATCGAGCTGTATGCGGAGAAGAAGGCCTACGGTAACGGCTGCGGTCCCGTCAACCCCACGCCGTGGTCCCCGCAGTCCGAGCGGGGCATCGCGCCGCGCCGTCTCGACCATGCGCTGCTGTACGGTCCCAACATCGAGGAAGTGCGCAAGCTGTTCGTGGACGTGCTGGGCTTCACGCTGGTCGAACACATCCTCACGCCGGACGGCAAGGCCAATCAGGTGGTGTTCCTCAGCTGCTCGATCAAGTCGCACGACATCGCGTTCGGCGAGTACACGGAGCCGGGCAAGCTGCACCACTGCTCGTTCCTGATGGACAGCTGGGACCACGTGCTGCGCGCCGGCGACATCATGTCGATGCATAAGGTGGCGGTCGATATCGGCCCCACCCGCCACGGCGTCACGCGCGGCTGCACCATCTACGCCTTCGACCCCTCGGGCAACCGCTTCGAGACGTTCAAGGAAGACCGCACGCCCTATCCGGACCACGCGCCGCTGACCTGGACCTTCGACGGCCTGATCGTCGAAGGGGGCCTGGACTACGTACAGCGCAAGCTGCACGAATCCTTCCTGACCGTGGTCAGCTGAGAGGGCGGCCATGCGATCCACCCTGGACACGGCCGGCGCGCCCGGCCCGCTCGACACCACGCGCCGCTTCGTGCGTCCGCGCGGCGCACGCGGCAAGGGCTTCATCGAGTTCGAGTTCGCCATCGGCGAGCCGGAACTGTTCGTCGAGCTGATCCTCACTCCTGAGGCCTACGCGGAATTCTGCGAGGCCAACCAGGTGGAGGTGCTGCCGCCGGCCGCTCCGTCCGACACGCCCGGCGACTGGGACTGGCGCCTGTCCGATGCGACCGCGCACCCGTTCAAGTCCACCGATGCTTAACCATTCAATTTGAGAACCACCATGCAAATCGATCTGCAAACACTCAGCATCCAGCCCTTGCGGCAAACCTTCGACCACCTGGCGCGCCGCTTCGGCGACAAGCCGGCCTCGCGCTACCAGGAGGGCAGCTACGATATCCAGGCCGCCGAGAACCTGCACTATCGCCCGACCTGGGACCCGAGCCAGGAGCTGTACGACGCCTCCATCACCAAGATCGTGATGGCCGACTGGTACGCGCTGAAAGACCCGCGCCAGTTCTACTACAACACCTACACGCTGGCCCGCGCCCGCCAGCAGGACACGACCGAGGCCAATTTCAGCTTCGTCGAATCGCGCGGCCTGGCCGACGCGCTGCCGGACAACCTGAGGCAGGCGGCCCTGCGCGTGCTGGTGCCGCTGCGTCACGCGGCCTATGGCGCCAATTTGAACAACACCTTCATCTGCGGCTACGGCTACAGCACCATCTTCACCCAGCCGTGCATGTATCACGCGATGGACAACCTGGGCATCGCGCAGTACCTGTCGCGCCTTGGCCTGCTGCTGGACGGCACGGAGGCGCTGGCCGAGGGCAAGCGCGCCTGGCTGGCGGACGATACGTGGCAGCCGCTGCGCCGCTACATCGAGGATTGCCTGGTGCTGCGCGATCCGTTCGAACTGTTCGTGGCGCAGAACGCGGCGCTGGACGGCCTGCTGTACCCGCTGATCTACGAGCGCGTGGTGGACGATACCTGGTCCACGGCCGGCGGTTCGGCCGTCGCCATGCTCACCCAGTTCATGAACGACTGGTTCGACGAAACCCGCAAATGGGTCGATGCCGTGCTGCGCACGGCGGCGGCGGAATCGTCGCATAACCGCGCCGTGCTGCAGGACTGGACGCAGAAGTGGAGCAACCGCGCGGCGGCCGCCTTGCTGCCCGTGGCCAGCCTGGCGCTTGGTGCGGAAGCCGACGAGGTGCTCGGCGAGGAAGTGGCGGCCTTCAAGGCGCGTATGAACAAAATCGGCATCGAAGTCTGAGGAGACACCATGTCCACTGTATTTATCGCACTGCAAGCGAACGAAGCGACCCGTCCCATCATCGACGCCATCCTGGCCGACAACCCGGAAGCCACCATCAAGCGCGATCCGGCCATGGTCAAGATCAACGCCCCTGGCCATCTGGTGATCCGCCGCAGCTCCATCGAGGAGCAGACCGGCGCCCATTTCGACCTGCAGGAATTGCAGGTCAACCTGATCACGCTCAGCGGCAACGTCGACGAGACGGAAGACGAACTGACGCTCCACTGGAACAATTAAGGAAACACGACATGGATACCAAAGTCACCAAGCCCAAGCTGGGCCTGAAGGAAAAATACCGTTTGCTCACCCGTGACCTGGCGTGGGAAACCAGCTACCAGCCGCAGGAGCAAGTGTTCCCGTACGCGCGCTACGAGGGCATCAAGATCCACGACTGGGAAAAATGGGAAGACCCGTTCCGCCTGACCATGGACTCGTACTGGAAATACCAGGCCGAGAAGGAGCGCAAGTTCTACGCCGTGATCGACGCCCATGCCCAGAACAACGGCCACCTCAACATCACCGACGCCCGCTACCTGAGCGCGCTGAAGATCTTCCTGCAGGCGATCAGCCCCGGCGAATACGCGGCGCACAAGGGCTTTTCCCGCGCCGGCCGCGAGTTCCCCGGCGTGGGCACCCAGGTGGCGTGCCAGATGCAGGCCATCGACGAGATCCGCCACGCGCAGACCCAGATCCATGCGCTGTCGAACTACAACAAGTACTACAACGGCTTCCACGCCTTCGCCGACCAGCGCGACCGCATCTGGTACACCTCGGTGGCCCGTTCATTCTTCGACGATGCGATGTCGGCCGGCCCGTTCGAATTCATGATCGCCATCGGCTTCTCGTTCGAATACGTGCTCACCAACCTGCTGTTCGTGCCCTTCATGTCCGGCGCCGCCTACAACGGCGACATGGCCACCGTCACCTTCGGCTTCTCGGCCCAGTCGGACGAGGCGCGCCACATGACGCTGGGCCTGGAGTGCATCAAGTTCATGCTGGAGCAGGACCCGGCCAACCTGCCCATCGTGCAGGGCTGGATCGACAAATGGTTCTGGCGCGGCTTCCGCGTACTGGGCCTGGTCAGCACCATGATGGACTACATGCTGCCCAAGCGCGTCATGTCCTGGCGCGAGGCGTGGGAAATCTACGGCGAGGAAAACGGCGGCGCGCTGTTCCGCGACCTGGCCCGCTACGGCATCCGTCCGCCCAAGGGCTGGGCCGATGCAGGCGAGGCGATCGACCACATGTCGCACCAGTTCATGCTGGGCCTGTACCAGTGGAGCTTCGGCACTTCGTTCCACAGCTGGATTCCGTCCGAGGACGACATGGAATGGCTGTCGGCCAAGTACCCGACCACGTTCGACAAGTACTACCGGCCGCGTTGGAAGCACATCAAGAAGCTGTCCGACGCCGGCACGCCGTTCAAGAACTTCGGCCTGGCCAAGCTGTGCCAGTGCTGCCAGCTGCCGGCCGTGTTCAGCGAACCGGGCGACCCGACCCTGAGCTGCCACCGCGAGGCCGAGTACAAGGGCGAGAAGTACCACTTCTGTTCGGACCACTGCCAGCACATCTTCGAGAACGAGCCGGAAAAGTACATCCAGGCCTGGCTGCCGATGCCGGCCCTGTTCCAGGAGCTGGGCGGCGACGTGGGCGCGTGGATGGACTGGGTCAGCCTGAAGGATGGCGTGGACAACGGCGATTTCGTCGGCTCCCAGGACGAAGCCAACTTCGACCGCTGGCGCGGCATGGCCAAGGCCAACAAGTAAGCGCCGCTTATGGCGCCGCCGACCGGCGACGGTGGGGCGGGGCGGCGCCGCAATGACAAATACATGCGAGGAGAATCATCATGGCTGTAACTTCAATCAAGGAATACGTGGGCGTGCCGCGCGATGCGGTGGCCAACTTCAAGGGCAAGCAGCTGTTGTACGCGAGCTGGGACCGGCATTCGCTGTTCGCGTCGCCGTTCCTGCTGTGCGTCACCCCGGACATGAAGCTTGGTGACGTGCGCGACACCATGCTGGTGCCGCTGCTGCAGGCGGACCCCGATGCCGCCGCCATCGACTGGAACAATGTCGAGTGGCTGAAATCGAACCAGCCCTGGACGCCGGACTTTTCCAAAAGCGTGGCCGACAACGGCATAGGCCACAAGGACCAGATCCGTTTCCGCACGCCGGGCCTGAACACGCTGTGCGCCGCCGCCTGAGGTGTTGAAATGAGCTACCAACTGACCATCGAACCGCTGGGCCAGACGATCGAAGTGGAGGAGGGCCAGACCATCCTCGACGCCGCCCTGCGGGCCGGCATCTACCTGCCCCACGCCTGCTGCCACGGTCTGTGCGCCACCTGCAAGGTGCAGGTCGTGGACGGCGAGGTGGAGCACGGCGCCGCCTCGTCGTTCGCCCTGATGGACTTCGAGCGCGACGAGCAGAAGTGCCTGGCGTGCTGCGCCACGCCGCAAAGCGACCTCGTAATCGAGGCGGAAATCGACGAGGACGTGGATGCGCGCAACCTGCCGGTGTCCGACTTTGCCGGCACCGTCAGCCGGATCGAGTCCCTCACGCCCACCATCAAGGGCGTCTGGATCAAGCTCGACGACCCGGCCGGCATAGACTTCCAGGCCGGCCAGTACGTCAACCTGCACTTCCCGGACGATATCGGCAGCCGCGCCTTTTCGCTGGCCAGCCCGCCCGGCGGCGATGAGGTGGAGCTCAACATCCGCGCCGTGCCGGGCGGGCGCGCCACCGGCTACGTGCACGAGCAGATGCGGGTGGGCGACCGGCTGCGCCTGTCCGGGCCGTACGGGCGCTTCTTTGTCAAGAAGTCGGCCGCCGTGCCCACCATCTTCATGGCGGGCGGCTCCGGCCTGTCCAGTCCCCGTTCCATGATCCTGGACCTGCTGGCCGAAGGCAGCACGCTGCCCATCACCCTGGTCTACGGCCAGCGCACGCTCGCGGAGCTGTACTACCACGAGGAGTTCCTGGCGCTGGCCAGCAAACATCCGAACTTCCACTACGTGCCGGCCCTGTCGGGCGAACCGGAAGGCAGCGCGTGGCAGGGCTTCCGGGGCTATGTGCACGAGGCGGCGAAGCACCACTTCGACAACGACTTCCGCGGCCACAAGGCCTACCTGTGCGGGCCGCCGCTGATGATCGATGCCTGTATCAGTACGCTGATGCAGGGCCGCCTGTTTGAGCGCGACATCTATACCGAGAAGTTCATCTCCGCTGCCGATGCGCAGCAGGTGAGAAGCCCCTTGTTCCGCTCGATCTGAGCGCTGCCGGGGTGATGGCCGCTCGCCGCAAGCTTGATACTAAATAGGTATCAGGCGGTCCGGAAGAAGGTATTGGACGGTATGAAGTGGCCACCCTAAACTGACTTTCAGCCGGCGATGCTGGACCGGCGCACAAATTTTCCAAGCTTTCGTTAGGCGAAAGCCCTGTAAGGAGTTGGCATGCAAATAGTGAAGAATTTTAT
>JAZJZQ010000748.1:6484-12763 GCA_040389625.1 Pseudomonadota bacterium
CGCCATGTGATGACCCACGTGTTCATCCCGCGCGGCGCCGCCAATTTCAAGGTGTTCGCCGACGTGATCAAGAACGTGCCGTCGGAATCGTTCCAGATGGCCACGCCCGATGGCCGCGGCGCGCTGAACTACGGCATCCGCGTACCGAAGGGCGTGGTCGGCGTCATCTCGCCATGGAACGCGCCGTTCCTGCTGATGACGTGGAAGGTGGCCCCGGCCCTGGCCTGCGGTAACACCGTGGTGGTCAAGCCGTCGGAAGCGTCGCCCCTGACGGCGGCCCTGCTGGGCGAAGTGATGAACAAGGTCGGCATCCCGAAAGGGGTCTACAACGTCGTCAACGGCTTCGGCCCCGATTCGGCCGGCGAGTTCCTGACACGCCATCCCGGCGTGGATGCCATCACCTTCACCGGCGAGACGCGCACCGGCACCGCCATCATGCAGGCCGCCGCCGTGGGCATGCGCGACGTGTCGTTTGAACTGGGCGGCAAGAACGCCGGCATCGTGTTCGCGGACGCCGATTTCGATGCCGCCGTGGATGGCATCTTCCGCTCCGCCTTCCTCAATTCCGGCCAGGTGTGCCTGGGCACGGAGCGGGTCTATGTGGAGCGGCCCATCTTCGAGCGCTTCGTGGCGGCGCTCAAGCAGAAGGCGGAAGCGGTCAAGTTCGGCCGGCCCGACGATCCGGAGGCCAACTACGGCCCCCTGATTAGCGACGAGCATCGCCACAAGGTGCTGTCCTACTACGCCAAGGCGGTGGAGGAGGGCGCAACCGTGGTCACGGGTGGCGGCGTGCCGGCCATGCCGGCCGCGCTGGAGCAGGGTTACTGGGTGCAGCCCACCATCTGGACCGGCTTGCCGGAGACGGCGGCGGTGGTGCGCGAGGAAGTGTTCGGCCCTTGCTGCCACATCCGTCCTTTCGATACGGAGGACGAAGTGGTCAACATGGCCAACGCCAACGACTACGGCCTGTCGACGACGATCTGGACCACCAACCTGGCGCGCGCCCACCGCATGGCGGCCCGGGTGGAAGTGGGCATCACCTGGATCAACAGCTGGTTCCTGCGCGACCTGCGCACGGCCTTTGGCGGCTCCAAGCAGTCGGGCATCGGCCGCGAAGGTGGCGTCCACTCGCTGGAGTTTTATACCGAAACGCGCAACGTTTGCGTCAAGCTTTGAGGAATGTATGGACGACACCACCATCACGCAATACGGCGACGAGCTTTATGACTCCTTCGTCGCCCGCACGACCGTGCCGCCGCTGACGGCGCGCACGCCCGACATCACGCTGGCCGACGCCTATCGCATCCAGTCGCGCATGATCGCGCGCCGCCTGCAGGCCGGCGAAACCATCGTCGGCAAGAAGATCGGCGTCACCAGCAAGCCGGTGCAGGATTTCCTGGGCGTGTTCCAGCCCGACTTCGGCCAGCTGACCTCCGGCATGATCTACCAGGAAGGCGACACCATCAACCTGGACCACCTGATCCAGCCCAAGGCGGAAGCGGAACTGGCCTTCGTGCTCAAGGAAGACCTGAACGGCCCGGGCGTGACGGCCATGGACGTGATCCGCGCCACCGACTACGTGGTGCCGTGCTTTGAAATCGTCGATTCGCGCATCACGGACTGGAAGATCAAGATCCAGGACACCGTTGCCGACAACGCTTCCTGCGGCGTCTTCGTACTTGGCAAGACCAAGGGCGACCCGCGCAAGCTCGACATCACGCTGGCCGGCATGGTGCTGGAGAAGAACGGCGAAGTGTTTTCCACCGGCTGTGGCGCGTCGGTGCAAGGCTCGCCCGCCAATGCGGTGGCCTGGCTGGCCAATACCCTCGGCGCGCTGGGGATTCCATTCAAGGCCGGCGAGATCATCCTGTCCGGTTCGCAGTCGGCGCTGGTGCCGGTGACGGGCGGCGATGAGCTGGACTGCACGGTGGGCGGCCTCGGTAGCTGCCAGGTCAAATTCTCGGGAAGGAGTGCAGTATGAGCCGCAATATCACCTTGACGCCGGAAGACGTCGTGCGCCTGTGCGAACGCATCGAGGGCGCCCAGCTGCGCGCCCAGGCCATCCCCAAGCTGACGGACGAATATCCGCGGATGACCAGCGACGACGGCTACGCCGTGCAGCACGCGCTGCGCCGCCGCTGGATGGCCGCCGGCAAGCGCCTGGTGGGCTGGAAGGCGGGCCTGACGTCGCGCGCCAAGATGATCCAGATGGGCGTGAACGCGCCTTCGATCGGCTTCCTCACGGCCGACATGGCGCGCCCCGAAAGCTCGGCCATCAAGACTTCGGACATGGTGCATCCGCGCGTGGAATGCGAAGTGGCCTTCGTGACCAAGGCGCTGCTGCAGGGACCAGGCTGCACCCGCCAGGACGTGCTGGACGCGACCGATTACGTGCTGCCGGCAGTGGAAATCATCGACTCGCGCTTCTCCGGCTTCAAGTTCGACATGCCCAGCGTGATCGCCGACAACGGCTCCTCGGCGCGCTATGTGGCCGGCGGGCGGGCCCGCTATCCGGCCGACCTGGACCTGCGCACGCTGGGCGTGGTGATGGAAAAGAACGGCGAGATCGTGGCCACGGGCGCATCGGCCGCCGTGCTGGGCCATCCGGCCGAAGCCATCGCCATGCTGGTCAACATCCTGGCGGAGCAGGGCGAAGTGCTGCCAGCCGGTAGTTTCGTCATGAGCGGCGGGATCACGGAAGCGATCCCCGTCAAGCCGGGCGACAGCATCGTGGCGCGCTTCCAGGAGCTGGGCAGCGTGTCCATGCGCTTTATCGAATAACGAATTATCAACCATTGGAGGCATCACCATGCCAATTATCGAAATGCACCTGCTGGCCGGACGCAGCACGGAAAAGAAGCGCAATGCGGTCGCCGCCATCACCGTGGCCCTGGTGGACACGCTGGGCGTAGGACCGGAACAAGTGCGGGTATTGATTACCGAGCACACGGAAGAGAACTTTGCCGTTGGCGGCAGGACCATAGGCCAGCGCAAGCAGGAGGCGTCATGAAGAAGATACGATGTGCATTGATCGGCTCGGGCAATATCGGCACGGACCTGATCTACAAGCTGCAGCGCAGCCCCTTGCTGGAGCCAGTCTGGATGGTGGGGATCGACCCGCAATCCGAAGGCTTGGCCCGCGCCGCCCAGATGGGGCTCAAGACGACGGCGGACGGCGTCGACGGCCTGCTGCCGCACGTCCTCGAGGACAATATCCAGATCGCCTTCGACGCCACCTCGGCCTACGTCCACGCGGAAAACTCGCGCAAGCTCAATGAACTGGGCGTGATGATGATCGACCTGACGCCGGCCGCCATCGGTCCCCTGTGCGTACCGCCCGTGAACCTGCGCGCGCTGACCGAGCGCGTGGTCCTGAACGTCAACATGATCTCCTGCGCCGGCCAGGCGACGATCCCCATCGTGTCCGCCATCTCCAGCGTGCAGGCCGTGGCCTACGGCGAGATCGTGGCCAGCCTGGCGTCGCACTCGGTGGGCCCGGGCACCCGCGCCAACCTCGATGAATTCACCTACACCACCTCCAACGCCATCTGCGCCATCGGCCGGGCGCGCAAGGGCAAGGCGCTGTGCATCATCAACCCGGCCGAGCCGCCGATGTTGATGCGCAACACGATCTCCTGCCTGACCGATGAGGTGCCGGACCAGGCCCGCATCACGGCCTCGGTGCTGGCCATGATCGAACAGGTGCAGAAGTATGTGCCCGGCTACCGCCTGGTGAATGGTCCCATTTTCGACGACAAGCGGGTGACGGTGTTCATGGAAGTGGCGGGCCTGGGCGACTACCTGCCGCGCTATGCGGGCAACCTGGACATCATGACGGCGGCCGCCACGCGCACCGCCGAAATGTTTGCCGAAGAAATCCTTGCCGGCACCATCAAACTCACTCCCCTGGAGCTTGCATAATGAACGAGACGAACAACCTGAAAGGCCGCAAGGTCGTCATTCACGACATGTGCCTGCGCGACGGCATGCACGCCAAGCGCGAGCAGATGACGATAGCCGACATGGTGGCCGTCGCCACCGCGCTCGACGACGCCGGCGTGCCGCTGATCCAGGTCACCCACGGCGGTGGCCTGGGCGGTAACTCGCTGCAGCACGGCTTTGCCCTGCACAGCAACGAGGAGTACCTGCAGGCCGTGGTGCCGAAGATGAAGCAGGCCAAGGTCTCGGTGCTGCTGATCCCCGGCCTGGGCACGATGAAGGAGCTTCAATCGGCCTATGACTGCGGCGCGCGCAGCGTGCACGTGGCCACCCATTGCACCGAGGCGGACACCTCGCCCCAGCACATCGCCTTTGCGCGCAAGCTGGGCATGGATACCACGGGCTTCCTGATGATGGCCCACCTGAGCGAGCCCGATGCGCTGGCCAAGCAGGGCAAGCTGATGGAATCGTACGGCGCGCAGACCGTCTACGTCACCGATTCGGCCGGCTTCATGCTGCCGGAACACGTCAAGGCGCGCGTCGCCGCGCTGCGCGCGGTGCTCAAGCCGGAGACGGAAATCGGCTTCCACGGCCACCACAACCTGGGCATGGGCATCGCCAATTCGATCGCGGCGATCGAGGCGGGGGCGAGCCGGATCGACGGTTCCGTCGGTGGACTGGGCGCGGGCGCCGGCAACACGCCGCTGGAAGTGTTTGTCGCCGTGTGCGAGCGCATGGGCATCGAGACGGGCTGCGACCTGTTCAAGCTGATGGACGTGGCCGAGGACATCGTGGTGCCGCTGATGGACCACATGGTGCGCGTCGACCGCGATTCGCTGACGCTCGGTTATGCGGGCGTGTACTCGACCTTCCTGCTGCATGCCAAGCGCGCCGCCGAGCGTTTCGGCGTGCCGGCGCGCGACATCCTGATCGAACTTGGCCGCAAGAAGATGATCGGCGGCCAGGAGGACATGATCGTCGATACGGCCATGACGATGGCGCGCGAACGCGGCATCTTGCTGGCTGAAGCGGCCTGACCACCAGGCCGGGTGGGGCGGGGCATCCTCCGGTGAGCGCCCGGCGACGGGCCGCGTGCCCGGAGGGGCGTGCGCCCGAAGTCGGCGCGCGCCTGCCTCCGCGCTTGCCTCCGCCCTTGCGGCCGACGATCTCACTACAGGATGAACTTATGACCTACCCGGTTTCCACCACGACCGCCGCAGCCAGGCCGGCCCACCGCGGCGGCGAATATGTGCTCAGCGATTCGGAAATGATCATTTCGAAGACGGACATCAAGGGCCACTTCACCTACGTCAACCCGGACTGTGTCCACATCAGCGGCTATTCGGCCGCGGAGCTGATCGGCGCCCATCAAAGCATCATGCGCCATCCCGACATGCCCAAGGCGGTGGGCGAGGACTTCTGGCGCACGCTCAGCAGCGGCAAGACCTGGGTTGGCATGATGAAGAACAAGACCAAGAGCGGCGGCTACTACTGGGTGGAGACCAACGCGGCGCCGATACTGGAGGACGGCAAGGTGGTCGGCTACATTTCGATCCGCATCAAGCCGACGGCGGACCAGATCCGTGCTGCCGACCTGGCCTACCGGGCCGTGAACGGTGGCAGCGCACGCATCGAGATCCGCGAGGGCAAGGCTGTCATCCGCACCTTGTCCGGACAGCTCAATCCATTCCGCAAGTTGACGATCAAGGCCAGGCTGATGGCGGCCGGCGGCGGGCTGGCCGTGCTGTCGTTCATCAGCGCGGCCTGTTCCTGGCGGGCCGCCGGGGCTGCCGGGACGATGGACGGGACGATGGCGTCCTGGGCCAGCGTCACGTCGGTCGTCTGCGCGCTGACGGCGCTGGCGCTGATACCGTTGCTCTATCGCGGCATACTGCTGCCGCTGCAGCAAGCCAAGACGGCGATCGAGCGCATGAGCGCGGGCGACCTGTCCGGCAAGATCGAGGCCGACGGCTACGACGAACTGGCCGCTGTCATGCAGGCCCTGCGCATCCTGCAGACCAATATCAAGCTGCTGGTTGGGCAGATCAAGGAAGCCACCATCCTCGTCAACGAAGGGGCGAGCGACATTGCGGCGGGCAATGCCGACCTGTCCGCCCGCACGGAAGCGCAAGCCAGTTCGCTGGAACAGACGGCCGCCGTGATGGAGCAGTTCACCCAGACCGTGCGCCAGAACGCGGACCACGCACGCGACGCCAACAAGCTGGTGGTGCTGACGTGCGACAGCGCGGCGCAGGGCGGCGCCGCCGTCGGCCAGGTGGTGAATATGATGGGGCAGATCAAGGACAGCTCGCGCCAGATCACCGACATCATCGGCGTCAT
>JAZJZQ010000749.1:0-1518 GCA_040389625.1 Pseudomonadota bacterium
TGCAGATGGGCAGCTGGATCGGCGGCGACCGCGACGGCAACCCCAACGTCAACGCCGGCACCATGCAGCACGCGCTGGAACGCCACGCCACCACCATCCTCGACTTCTACCTGGAAGAGGCCCACACCTGCGGCGCCGAACTGTCCGTCTCGACCCTGATGGTGGCTTGCAGCCCCCAGTTGCAGCAGCTGGCCGACAGCTCGCCCGACACCTCCGACCACCGCAGCGACGAGCCGTACCGGCGCGCCCTGATCGGCATCTACGCCCGCCTGGCCAGCACGGCCCGCGCGCTGGGCGCCACCAACATCCTGCGCAAGGAAGTGGGCCACGCCGAGCCGTACGGGGCGGCGGCCGAATTCTCGGCCGACCTGCAAGTACTGATCGACTCGCTGGACGCGCACCACGGCGGCATGCTGGTCAAGCCGCGCCTGTCGACGCTCAAGCGGGCGGCCGACATCTTCGGCTTCCACCTGGCGTCGCTCGACATGCGCCAGAGTTCGGACGTGCACGAGCGCGTGCTGACGGAACTGTTCGCCAAAGCCGGCGTGCTGAAACACTACAGCGAGCTGGACGAGGACGCCAAGGTGGACCTGCTGCTGAGCGAACTGAGCCAGCCGCGCCTGCTCTACACGCCCTACATCGAGTACTCGGCCGAAACCGATTCCGAGCTCACCATCCTGCGCGCGGCGCGCCAGATCCGGGCCCGCTACGGCGCGCGCGCGATCCGCAACTACATCATCTCGCACACGGAAACCGTGTCCGACCTGCTGGAAGTGCTGCTGCTGCAAAAGGAAATGGGCTTGCTGCGCCTGGCCGAGGCGGAACTGGACCTGATGGTCATCCCCCTGTTCGAAACCATTCCCGACCTGCAGCGCGCGGCCGGCATCATGGAAGCGGTGATGGCGCTGCCGCTGGTCAAGCAGCTGATCGCCAAGCAGGGCCAGATCCAGGAAGTCATGCTGGGCTACTCGGACTCCAACAAGGACGGCGGCTTCCTCACGTCGAACTGGGAACTGTACAAGGCCGAAACCCACCTGGTGACCGTGTTCGAGAAGGCCGGCGTCAAGCTGCGCCTGTTCCACGGCCGGGGCGGCACGGTGGGCCGCGGCGGCGGTCCGTCCTACGAGGCCATCCTGGCCCAGCCGCACGGCACCGTCAACGGCCAGATCCGCCTGACGGAACAGGGCGAAATCATCGCCTCCAAGTTCTCCAACAAGGACATCGGCCGGCGCAACCTGGAACTGCTGGTGGCCGCCACGCTGGAAGCGAGCCTGATGCCGCAGTCGGAAGACAGCGCCCACCAGGCGCAGCTGCGCGGTTTCGAAGCCGTGATGGCCGAGATCTCCGACCGCGCCTACAAGGCGTATCGCGACCTGGTCTATGAAACGCCGGGCTTCACCGACTACTTCTTCGCCGCCACCCCGATCGCCGAGATCGCCGAATTGAACCTCGGTTCCCGGCCCGCCTCGCGCAAGTCGACCAAGCGCATCGAAGACTTGCGCGCCATTCCCTGGGGCT
>JAZJZQ010000750.1:0-1559 GCA_040389625.1 Pseudomonadota bacterium
GCGGGGGCGGAGCCGACCCGCGCAATTTTCAGCATCAGCCGCGGGCTGCCGCCGGTGGCGTCGATGCCGCCCCGTGTCGATTTGATGGTGTAGTAGCCGCTGCGCGGATCGAAGCGGCAATCGAAGGCATCCTTGGGCCGCATCTGCACGGCGGGCGGTGCGTCCGGGCCATCGTTGATGATGAGGATGGCGCCCTCCGGACCGAATGGCCAGCCGGGCGCGGCGCAGCTGGCTTCGCCGGCGTCGGCGCCGATCAGCACCAGGCGCTGGTTGGGGTAGACGGGGCAGACCGGATGCCACACGGCGCTGTCGCGCGACACGCTGACGTTGAACAGGATCTTTTCGTCCGGCGCCGGCAGGTAGACGGCGTGGCCGAACTTGACTTCGATCTGGCCCGGCGCCAGCGCCTCCGTGCCCACCACGTCGTAGCGCACCTGGTCGGCCCCCAGCAGGTCGCCGAAGTCCTTCTGGTGCAGGGCCGTCAGCGTCTGCGCCAGGTCGCGCGCGCGGGCGCCGCGCGTGAGGTGGTAGTCGTCGTCGACTTCCTCCTGCGGCAGCATCAGCGTCACGTGCGAGAAGCAGCGCGTGACGGCGCGGCCCCGGTGTTCGCGCGGGCAGCGTTCCAGCAGGTCGCGCAGCAGCGGGCGGCGCGCGAACAGCGCCAGCCCGGGCGCCTGCCAGATGGCTTCGGCGTTGAATACGTCCGGTATCCGGCCTAAGACTTCGTGTTGAACATAGATCGGCATGATTCGTTCTCCTCAAATGATGACGCGCTGACCGCAACCATTGCTAGCAGGGGGCACAGGAAAAACAGCAGGTGACTGCCGCCGGCCGACAGGAAACTCATGGGCTGGCCCATGATGGGGAAGATGGCCAGGTTGGTGCCCCACGACAGCAGGAAGTGGCCGAGCGCGAAGGCGGCGCCGCCGCACAGGGCGAAATAGGCGTAGCGCCCGGCCCAGGCGGCGCGGTGATGGCGGGCCGCGGCGCCGGCCGCCAGGCAGCGGGCCGCCGTGGCGACGACGCCTGCCACGAACGCGGCCTGCAAGGCCCACAGCAGCAGGCCCGCCGCCAGCCCATGCCGGTTCAGGAAGAAGGACGGGGCGAAGTCGTCCTGCACGGCGGGGATGCGCAGCACGCTGCCCAGCGGCTGGCCCAGCGTGCGCAATCCGAACAGGTGGTCGGCGCCCCACCAGCCGCCGTCGGCCATGGCCCGCGCGCCCAGCAGCAGTTGCTGGCCCGTGTGCGGGTGTTCGGCCGGATTGAGCCAGACCAGGAAACGGTCGGCATAGAAGCCCCATTTGATCAGGTCATCCGTACCGGTCAGGCGCAGCCAGGCGATGGCGCCCATGGCCGCCAGCACCAGCAACAGCAGGGCCGCGGCCAGCGTGACGTTGCGCGTGGCCGTCGCGTAGGCCAGCGCCATGGCCGTGGTCCAGACCAGCAGCAGGATCAGGGGCGAATAATCGTCCACCTGCACCAGCGCCAATCCCAGCAGGGCGAGGAACAGCAGGGCCGGCGCGGCCAGCCGCAGCCAGCGCATGCCGAGCTCGGACCAG
>JAZJZQ010000751.1:0-2033 GCA_040389625.1 Pseudomonadota bacterium
ACGAGCCGACCGTCGAGCAGACGGTGCAGATCCTGCGCGGCCTCAAGTCGCGCTTCGAAGAGCACCATGGCGTCAAGTACTCGTCGTCGGCCCTGTCGACGGCGGCCGAGCTGGCGGCCCGCTTCATCAACGACCGCCACCTGCCCGACAAGGCCATCGACGTGATCGACGAGGCCGGGGCGGCCCAGCGCATCCTGCCCAAGTCCAAGCAGAAGAAGACCATCGGCAAGACGGAGATCGAGGACATCATCGCCAAGATCGCCCGCATCCCGCCGCAGACGGTCAACCAGGACGACCGCAGCAAGCTGCAGACCATCGATCGCGACTTGCGCAACGTCGTGTTCGGCCAGGACCCGGCCATCGAAGCGCTGGCCTCGGCCATCAAGATGGCCCGTGCCGGCCTGGGCAAGACCGACAAGCCGATCGGCTCCTTCCTGTTCTCCGGCCCCACCGGCGTGGGCAAGACGGAAGTGGCCAAGCAGCTGGCCTTCATCCTCGGTATTGAGCTGATCCGCTTCGACATGTCCGAGTACATGGAACGCCATGCCGTGAGCCGCCTGATCGGCGCGCCGCCCGGCTACGTGGGCTTCGACCAGGGCGGCCTGCTGACGGAGGCGATCACCAAGAAGCCGCACGCCGTGCTGCTGCTGGACGAGATCGAGAAGGCGCACCCGGACATCTTCAACATCCTGCTGCAGGTGATGGACCATGGCACGCTGACCGACAACAACGGACGCAAGGCCGACTTCCGCAACGTGATCATCATCATGACCACCAACGCGGGCGCCGAGAGCCTGCAGAAGACCTCGATCGGCTTCACCAACTCGAAAGAGGCGGGCGACGAGATGGCCGACATCAAGCGCATGTTCACGCCGGAGTTCCGCAACCGGATCGACGCCACCATCAGCTTCCGTGCGCTGGACGAGGAAATCATCCTGCGCGTGGTCGACAAGTTCCTGATGCAGCTGGAAGAGCAACTGCACGAGAAGAAGGTGGAAGCGATCTTCACCGAGAAGCTGCGCAAGTTCCTGGCCAAGAAAGGCTTCGACCCGCTGATGGGCGCGCGCCCCATGGCGCGCCTGATCCAGGACATGATACGCAAGGCGCTGGCCGACGAGCTGCTGTTCGGCCGTCTGGTGACCGGTGGCCGGGTGACGGTGGACCTGGACGAGAAAGACCAGGTCAAGCTGGAGTTCCCGGAATCGGACGCCGCGCCGACGCCGCCGCCGGAGACGGTGGAAGTGGAATAAGCGGCCCGCCGGCCGACAAAAAACCCGCATCGCTTGATGCGGTTTTTTTTTGTAGGTGCGGAACGTCGTTCAGGCGCCGGACAGGCCGCCGCCGATGGCTTTCAACTGCACCGCCCGCCGGCGCGACACTTCCACCGTGTGCCGGCCGGTCAGCGCGAGGTCCAGCCCGCCGCCGGCGTTGCTCGTCATGCGTTCGATGCAGCCGAGGTTGACGATGTGCTTGCGGCTGGCCCGGAAGAAAAGCTCGGGCGCCAGTCCCTGCTCCAGCTGGTTGAGCGAGCGCAGCATCAACGGTTGCTCGGTGCCGAAATACACGCGGGTGTAGTTGCCTTCCGATTCGAACAGGCGGATGTCCGCCAGGCTGACGAACCAGCAGCGCTCGCCATCCTTGATGAAGAGTTTGCCGGGCCCGCTCGGCGCGAGCGGAGGGCGCAGCCCCAGCCGCTGCAGGGCCGCCGCCATCCGCGCCGGCGGGATGGGCTTTTGCAGATAGTCCAGCGCGTTGACCTCGAACGCTTGCAGGGCGTAGCGGTCGAAGGCTGTCGTGAAAATCACCTCGGGCGCGCGCGCCAGCGCGGCCAGCACGTCGAAGCCGCTGCCGTCGGGCAGTTGCACGTCGAGGAACAGCAGATCGGGCTGCAGCGCCGTGATCTGCCGCACGGCGTCGGCCGCGTTGACGGCCTCGCCGACGATGTCGATCTCGGGATGGCCGGCCAGCAGGCGGCGCAATTCCGCCCGGGCCAGGCGTTCGTCGTCCACCAGCAGGGCGCGCATCAGGCCGCC
>JAZJZQ010000751.1:2133-4046 GCA_040389625.1 Pseudomonadota bacterium
ACGCTGACCCGCAGACGCTCTTCGAAGCGGATCTTTTCGATCGCCAGGTAGCAGTGCACGGCTTCCAGTTCGCTGGCCAGCGCCACGGTCTCGGTCTGCTCCGACTGCAAGGCATAGCGCATCAGACTGGCCAACTGGTCGATCATGTGCGCGGCGGCGTTCGGATCCTCGTAGATCAGCGCGCGCACGCTGTTCATGCTGTTGAAGAAGAAGTGCGGATTGACCTGGGCCTGCAAGGCGCGCAATTCGGCGTCCTTGGCCAATACTTCCAGCCGCAGCGTTTCCGCTTCGAAGCGGCTGGCGCGGCGCAATGCCATGGCGGTGGCGTAGCAAATGTTCCAGCCCAGGTGCATGCCGGCCCAGAACAACAGCGCCTGCGGCAGCCAAGCCACGCCGTGGATATCGCCGAACGGGCGGAACACCACAAAGCCCAGGGTCTGGAGGGCCGTGCTGGCGGCGGCCAGTGCCGGCACGGCCGCCGCCATGGCCCGCCACGGCAATTGTCCGGCCGGCCAGCGTCGTTTGATCTGGCGGTGCCACAGGTCCGACAGTAGCCCGCCGGCCCCCGCGCCCCACCAGCACACGGCGATGAAGCGGACGTTGGCGCCGCCGCCCACGCCATAGGACATCAGGAACAGCGGCACGCAACACCAGCCGGCCAATTGCAGGGGCCAATACCAATGGATGCGGGCGAACAAGGGTGTTGTTTTATGCATCAGTTTAATTTTTTAGAAAGTCGTCGATGCGAGCATACATCCAGTCGGGATCGTCGTACATGATGAAATGGCGCGCTGTGTCCGCCAGCGCGATGCGCACGCCCGCCAGCGCCCGGTATTGCTGGCGATAATTCTGTTCGATGGCCTCGCGCGTGGCGTAGTCCCGGTAGGCGATCCAGCTGCCCAGCACCAGCGTGGGCGCCTGGATGCGGCCGATGTCCCGGCGCAGATCGTCCTGCAGCAGCTCGGCCATGGAGTTGGCCACGCTGGCGCGGTCGGAGCGCTGGCCCCAGCCGGCGGCGCGCTCGATGTCGGCCGGTTTGCTGATCATGGTGGCCAGCACTTGCCGCTGACGGGCGATGGCGTTGGCGCCGTCCTGCTGCAGCATGCGGCTGCGGGTGCTGTCGGCGATTTCCTTGAGCTGGGCCGGGGTGGCGGAGGGGAGTTGCGCGGCGCCCAGCGCCGGCAGGGCGTCGACGATGACCAGCCGGCCGACTTGTTGCGGATGGTCGGCCGCCAGCTTGAGCGCCAGATAGCCGCCCAGGCTGTGGCCGATGACGAGCGGATGGTCCATGCCGAGCGCGCTGATGTAGTCGCTCAGCTGCTGCTCGACGGCAGGCAGCAAGGGGGCGTCGACCGGCGGCACCCCGGCGAATCCGGCCAGCGTCAACACGTGGCACTGGTGGTTGCCGCAATAGCGCGCGACCGTGCCGTTCCACACCTCGCCCGAACTGGCCAGGCCGGGGATCAGGATGATGGGCTGGCCGGCGCCGCTCACTTCGACCTGGAACGATGGGTGGCTGGCGGCGCGCACGGGCGCCTGTATCAGCAGCAGCGCGGCGGCACAGGCCAACAACTGGCGCAAGCGTTGAAACGTCATGGCATTCTCCTGGATGGCTGAAAACACCGATGCTAGCGATGCGCCGCCGGTCCGGCCATCGCGCCGGGATGGGTGGTCGAAAACCGGGATGACTGGTCAGAAGGCAGGGTAGGGGGATGCGCGGCGCCGCTTGCGCGATAACCTGGTCAAGTCCCGCATAGCTTGCGCCGCCGGCGGGCATGCAGCGGGAAACCGAACCACCGTCCCGGTAACAGCGCCAGTGTGCCGGCGGCGCCCGCGGCGCTGGCCCAATGCGCTGCCGCACAGGCCGGATTCTGAACTTCGATGCCGGCTGTGCGCCAGTGCGGGGATGTTTG
>JAZJZQ010000751.1:4146-6760 GCA_040389625.1 Pseudomonadota bacterium
TTCGATCGTGGCAGACGGCTCCCGCCGCTGTAGCAGTCGTTCGACTGATACAGCATGTGCTTGTACGCGGCGCCTTGTGTCTTGTCCCTCCCATGCAGCGCTTCTAGACTGGGGCCTTCTCCACGCTGCGACGGCATACCATGACCGACCTCCTGCCCCTGATGAGCTATTGCTTTGTGATGTCCGCCACGCCCGGGCCGAACAACGTCATGCTGGCCACCACCGGCGCCAATTTCGGCTATCGCGGTGCGCTGCCAGTGATCCTCGGCATCCAGGTCGGCCTCTTTGTGCAGACCATGCTCATGTGCGTGGGGCTGGGTAGCGTGTTTGTCGCGTACCCGATGGCGCAGCAGGTATTGCGGATCGCGGGCGCGCTGTACCTGATGTTTTTGGCCTGGAAGCTTACCGGTGCCTCGGTGGCGGCAGCCAGCGCACCGAAGGCCGTGACGTTTACGGAGGCGGCGCTGTTTCAGGCGCTGAACCCCAAGAGCTGGCTCAAGGCGATCACCATGGCATCGGTCTTCATGCCTACTCAGGGCAACATGCTCGCCAGCGCGCTGCTGGTGTCCGTGATCGGCACCGTGGTGGGCATGCCGTGCAACGCCATGTGGGCGCTGTTCGGCGTCTCGATCCGCAGCGTGCTGAAAGCGTCCCGCAACCAGCGCATATTCAATCTGGCGATGGGGGCCATCCTGCTGGTCCTCGCCGTGATGTTTTTACGCTAGACTTCCACCATGTTCCCCATCGACCGCTCCTCACCTATCGCCCTGTTCAAGCAGATTGAGACCGCATTGCGCCAGCAGATCGCGCAACGCGTCCTGCCTGGCGGGGCCAAGCTGCCGTCGATCCGCCAGCTCGCCACGCAGCTCGCGGTCAGCACCAACACCGTGGTGGTCGCTTACGACAGGCTGGTGGCCGCAGGCGTCATCGATACCCACGGCACGGCGGGCTTCTTCGTCTGCGCACCCACTGACGCCAACCGCGCCATTCCCGACGAGGTGGCGCTGGAAGCGGGCCAGGAGCAGGAGCCGGTTTGGCTGATCCAGCAAGTGAACGACCAGCGGCCGGGCGTGCTGCTGGCCAGCAGCGGCGCCTTGCCGCCCACCTGGCTGCAGGACGCGCTGCCGGCGGCCGCTGTGCAACGGGGCCTGGCGCGCAGCGCGGCCGGCATGGCCTCGCGCTGTCCGCCGCAAGGGCTGGCCGAACTGCGCGAGCAGATCGCGCTGCTGTTGCGCGGCATCGGCATCGCCGCGGACGCCAGCCACATCCTCACCACTTTCGGCGGCACCCATGCAATCGATCTGATCTGCCGCACGTTTCTACAGCCCGGCGATACGGTGCTGGTGGAAGACCCCGGATACTTCCTGATGTTCGGCCGGCTGCGCCAGGACGGCGTGCGCCTGGTGCCCATCAAGCGCCGCCCCGATGGCCTCGACCTGGACGAACTGGACGCCGCCTGCCGCGCGCACCGTCCGCGCCTGCTGTTCGTGCAGACGGCGTTGCACAATCCCACCGGCTGGAGCAGCAGCGCCGCCAACCTGCACAAGGTGCTGATCATGGCGCAGCAGTATGGCTTCCTGATCGCCGAAGACGACGTCCACGGCCATTTCCAGCAGGGCCACAGCGCGCGGCTGGCATCGCTGTCCGGACTGGACGGCGTGATCTACTACTCCAGCCTGTGCAAGGCGCTGAGCCCGGCCCTGCGCATGGGCTACCTGGCCGCGGCGCCCGCCCTGCTCAAGCTGCTGATGCGCACCAAGATCCACGCCATCATGACCTTGCCTGCGCTGAACGAATACGTTCTGCTGGAAGTGCTCAAGGCCGGCAACCTGCGCAAGCACCTGGAGCGGCTGCAACGTAAGATCATGGTGGCGCGCAACGCCAGCACGCAGCAACTGAGCGCGGCCGGCGTGCTGTTCGAGCAGCCCGGCGACGCAGGCATTTTCCTGTGGGGCACCATGCCCGAAGGGCTGGACGTGGACCTGCTGGTGCAGGACGCCTACCGCAACAAGATCCTGTTGATGCGCGGCGCCGCGTTCTCGGCCAACGACACGCCGGACCGGCACATCCGCTTCAACGTCGCCTTCAGCCAGCATCCGCGCGTGAGCGCCTACCTCGAAGAACGCCTGCGCGCGGTGGCGGGCGGGCGCGCAAGCCTGGCCCGCGCCAGCGGCGCCAGATCAACTTCACTGGGTGTCGAAGGCGCGTCGGGGGCAGATTGAGGAGCGCCGGGTTCAGGCGGCGGAATCGAGGTCGCTATCCCACCCTGGAAACATCAGCACGGTCGGGTGGCAGCGCAGGGCACGCGCCAACAGCCTGGCGCGCTCTGCGCTCAGCCTGATGCGGTCGCGTTCGATTGCAGAAATGGCGGATGCCGGAATGCCTGTCATTCGCGCCAGCTCCGCCTGCGTCAACTCCTGCAGCTCCCGCACGATGCGGACGGATTCGCCTATTGTCACATTGACGCGTTGCTTAGCGGGGCGGAAGTTCTTCATGATTGCCTTCGATAGTCGTGTGCTTTCACATGCATCACCTGGATCAAAAACAGGCTCTCCTGCACATGATAGATCACGCGCCATTGAAGGCCAAGCCGGGACGACCGATAGCCTTTCCA
>JAZJZQ010000752.1:0-3232 GCA_040389625.1 Pseudomonadota bacterium
TCGCCCGCCTCGGGCCACATCCCCGCCAGCATGCCGCCGAACACGTCCGGCGCGGGCAAGCCGCGGCACATCAACAGCGACGGCGCCACCTGGGCCGATCCTTCCGTCCACCACAGGCTATGGCCACGCAGCGCGGCGGCCGACACTTGCGGCGCGAGGCCGGCGAGCGCGTCGAATGAGGACAGCTCCAGCCGCCAGTCCGCCGTGCCCAGGCGGCCCGCCAGCGGCGCGTCCGGCAATGGCGCCAGCGCCTGCACGGCGGCATCGAACCGGTCGAGCACAAAGCCTTCCTGCAGCGTGGACAGGGCCAGCGCTTCGGCCTGTTCGTACCATGCCTGGCCGCAGCTGAGCCAATCGAGCAAGGCCGCCCCGCCGGATGCGCCGGCGGCGATGGTGAGCGGGAAATGGCGCCCCACCCGGTCCACACTGGGCATCAGCACCCCGCCCCACGCATGTTCGTCGCAGACGCCGGGCGCCAGCGCAAAACGCCAGATCGGACTGGTGAGATAGACATCCAGCCAGCGTTCGCCCAGCAGTTCGCGGCTGGCCTGCAGCCCGGCCTGCAGCCAGGCGTCCCACAGGCCCACCAGCGCCGGCGGCAGGCGGCGCGAGACAAAGTCGCCATGCGTGGTGACCTTGCCGAAAAATCCGGCCGTGGGGCCGAAGCCGACGGCAGCGGTGAGATCGTCCATGAACGCGCCCCGTTATTTGCGGATGGCCCAGAACTCCATCTGCAGGCCGGGAAAGTCGCCCGCCACGTGCATGGCGAAACCGGCGGAGGTGGACAGCTGCTGCCAGTATTCGCTGTTGCGGTCCAGCTCGAAATAGGTGAAGCCGGCATGGAATGGCAGCTGGCGCGGCGCCACCGGCAGCGGCCGCAGCGCGATGCCGGGCAGCTGCAGGTTGACCAGGTCGCGTATCTTCTCCACCGAGCCGATCTTGACCTGGCGCGGGAAGGTCGAGCGTATCGTCTCCGGCGGCACCTGCGCGTTCACCACCAGCACGAAGGTGGACGACTTGACCAATTCCGGATCGCGCATCACGGCCACCCGGATGCCGAACTGGCGCTCTTCCAGCGCGATCGGGACGGCGTGGGTGTCGAGCACCAACGACAGCGATTCGCGCAAGTCGTCGATCACGGGCTGGAAACTCTCGCGCAGCTGGTCGTGGCGGTACACGGGATACTGCTGCGCCCTTTTGTTGACGGGGCTGAAGGTGGCCAGCTCGCCGGCCAGCTGCGCGGCTTCGCGGAAAAATTCCTCCGGATGCAGCCCCGTCATGGTGGCCAGGTGGCCGAACAGGGGCTCGCTGCGGTTAATCAGCTGCAGCAGCAGGAAGTCGGCGATTTCGGCCGCGCCGGCCGCGCCGGGCTGGGACAGACGGTTGCCCAGCGCGTCGCCGCGCTGGTGCAGCAGGCCGACCAGTTCATCGGCAAAGGCGCCCAGCCGGGGCGCCACCCGCAGGTCCAGGCACGGCGGGCAGTATTCCGGGTCCAGCACCAGCCGGTTGTCGGGCCGGCGTTCGATCACGCGCGCCACGCCCAGGCAGGCGTAGGCATTGGCCACTTCCGGCTCCAGCGCCAGCCGCAGGCGCAGGCGACCCACCTGCATCAGGGCGCTGTTGTCGATGCCGTTGCTGTCCCACGCCTCGTGGTCCACCGTGCCGTAACGGGCAAAATTGTCGGGCGCCGGACTGTTGCCCGTCTCCGCGATGCCGGGCCGGCGCACCGGCAGCGCCAGCACCACCAGCACGTTGCGGGCATCCTCCGGGATGTCGAGCGGCAGCGGCAGGTCGTCGTCGGCCGGCAGCGTGAACGGCGTACCGTCGGGCAGCACGGCATGGCAGGACAACAGCGCCAGCTTGCCCAGCGCCAGCTGCTGCTCGTCGATCCGCAGCGAGGAAAAGCCCCAGGCATAAGCGCGCAGCCGCGCCACGCGTGCCTCGAGCTGGGTTTGCAGATAACGGTCGTGCTGCTGCAGGTGCTGCGGCTGCAGCAGCATCCCCTCGGACCAGATGACTTTACGATTCCATGACATGGCTTCTCGCTTGTTTAACGCTACGGTAAAGTGTACGTTCGATGTTCAGTTCTTCCGCTGCAGCCTTCCTATCTGCTCCTCGTAGGCGGCCGCGAACTTGTCGCCGAACAGGCGCTGGAAGTCGTCGTCCGCCTCGCGCGCAATGGTGCCGTACTGCTCCACCATGCGGTCCCACATCCTGGCCTTGCGGCTGGCGCCCATCATCTTGTCCATCACGCCGCCCGGCTCCATGGCCGCCTCGATCCGGGCCGGATCGAAACGCGCCAGCACGCCCGCCAGCGCCGCCTGCATGCCCGCGATCACGGCCAGCTCGTGCGACTTCAGGTCGTCGAAGGCGGTGCCGATGGCTTTCACGGGCGGCATGTAGCCGCCCCCGGTCCCGGTCAGCATCTGCATCAATGCCGTCTCGGCATCGGGGAAGAATTTGAGCGGATTGTTGGCATGGGCACCCAGCACCGTCACCTCCAGCCGGGTTTCGCGCTTGGTCATGGCGCGCGCCAGCAGCACGGCCATGGTGCCCGACACGGCTTCGCGCAGCATGGCGCCCACCAGTTCGGCCGTTTCGGCGGGCGCGCGCGCGGGCGTGATGTCGGGCACGCCCAGGCCACGCAGCAAGGCTTGCAGCACCTGCATATCGGCGCCCGGTGGCGCGCCGGCGGTTGCGGGCGCACTGGCGGCAGCCGGCGCCGGGGTGTGGGCGACAGGAGTAGGCGCGGCTGGGGCGACGGGTGATTGCTCGGCTGGGGCGACATAGTCCGGCGCCTGAGCGCGCACCGCCACGGTTTCCTGCAATGCGTGTGCCTGCACCGATGCATGACCGGGGTCGAACGCTGGGCCGGGGCCGGGTGCTGGTGCCGGTGCCGGTGCTTGCGCCGGTGCCGGCGCTGGCGTGTGCGCGAATGCCGGCGCCACTGCCGGTGCAGCGGCAGCCGGAGCATAGTCCGCTCCCCCCGCCGGCGCTACGGCTACGCGCGGCGGCACGAAGGCGGCCAGCGGATCGAAATCGTCGGGAATCAGTGCGACCGGCGCTGCAACGGGCGCCGCCTGGGCCGGCGCGCCGGCCGCGGACGCCGGTATCAGCACGCCCGGCATGGGCACGAACTGCGGCGCCACATGGTCCGCCTCCGAACCGCGAAAATCCGATGCGGGCAGGTTGGCGCTGCGTCCCCGGCCGCCGTGCTGGATATTGAGCCCCA
>JAZJZQ010000752.1:3332-4922 GCA_040389625.1 Pseudomonadota bacterium
GTCGCCGGTTGCGCCTGGAACGGCAACGCCTCCGACGTCTCGGGCTGGAACACGGGCACCGCGGGCGGCGCCGCCTCGTCCACTTCCGCCGTCAACACATAGTCGCCGATTAGCAGCACATCGCCGTCGCGCAGCCGCACGCTCTTGCCCAACCCGACCGGCGCGTCGTTCACCCAGGTCGGGTTGCTGCCCATGTCGGTCAGCACGAAATGGCCGTCCAGATAATCGATCTTGCTGTGGTTGCGGGAGATGTACTTGCTCGTATCGGGCAGTTCCAGGTCGTTGCCGGCGGCGCGGCCTATTGTGCCGCCCAGGTGGTCGAAGCGCCGTGCGACCGGCTGCGCCGGCGCTTGCTTCTGGTACGATTGTATCCGCAGGGTCAGTGGCATCGGTTCACTCAGTTAATCTTCACCAGCGCGCCTTCGATCGTCATCACGCCGCCCGCCTTAATCTGCATCATCGCGCCCGCCTTGACCGTGGTATTGGCATCCGATTCGACCATGATCTCGGGCGACTTGACGGTGATCTTGGCCGGCTCGATCTTGATGCTGCTGCCGCCCACCTTCAACTCGATCGAGGTGGTGGCCTCGATCACGATGGTCTTCGATACCGTCACCTTCTGGTCGCCGGTGATTTCCACCGTCTGGTTGCCGGTGACCTTCTCGGACTGGTTGCCGCCCACTTCCAGGCTCTGGTCGTTCTTGATGGAGATGGTCTGGTCGCCCTTGTCCGCTTTCTCGAAACCCACCTTGAGCGTGTCGTTGTTCTTGACCACGCGGTTGTAGTCCTTCTCGGCCTGGACGAAGATCTCCTCGGCGTCCTTCTTGTCCTCCAGGCGGATTTCGTTGTAGCCGCCGCCCCCCTTCGAGGTATTGGTCTTGATGGTGGACTTGGTCTGCTCGGCCGGCAGGGCGTAGGGCGGCATGGCGTCGCTGTTGTAGACGCAGCCCGTCACCAGCGGCCGGTCCGGATCGCCCTCGAGGAAGCTGACGATCACCTCCATGCCGATGCGCGGCAAGAACATGGCGCCCCAGCCCTTGCCGGCCCAGCCCTGCGCCACCCGCACCCAGCACGAGCTGTTCTCGTCTTCCTTGCCGTCGCGGTCCCAGTGGAACTGCAGCTTGACGCGGCCATACTTGTCGGTCCAGATCTCCTCGCCCGCCTTGCCCACCACCATGGCCGTCTGCGGCCCGCGCACCACGGGCCTGGCGTAGCTGTGCGGGGCGCGGTAGCTGTGCTCCTTGCCGATGGCGGTGAACTCGCACTGCACATCGCACGGCGCGTTGCCGCCGGTGCTGTAGTCGTCGCCGACGATTTCATAGCGGGCCGAGGTCACCAGGTACTCCCGGTTCTGGTCGCTGCGCGGATGCTCCTTGAGCGCGAACAGGCCGCCCGGATACAGGCCGCGCGCGTTGGTGTCGGCGCGGATCTCCTCGCACTGGCCGTGCAGCGCCTCCATGCGCCCGCGCGCCAGCGTGGTGCCGTCGCCGGCCGCCACGTAGCCGCCCGGGTAGTCGTACATCTCGTAAGCCTGCTGCGAGAACGCGGCCGCGATGGTGGACTTGACGCGCAAGCCGCCGCTGTTGCTGG
>JAZJZQ010000752.1:5022-7744 GCA_040389625.1 Pseudomonadota bacterium
CTCGCGGTACTGCACGCAGTACGGCAGCGGATTGTAGGTGCCGCTGAGGGCGCCGGCGTCGAGTTCCACCAAGCCGCCGTAGCAGCCATCGCCGCACACGGCCTTGACGATGTCGACCACCGACTTGTCCTGGAAGATGCGGCAGTTCGAGGAGCGCGTCAGCAGCCATAGCCAGGGGTGAACCACCGCTTCGTAGCGGCACAGTGAACCCTTCCAGCCGCAGCTGGCAAAGCGCGTGACGACGCCGCCGAAATGGCGGATGCCGCCGCCGGGCAAGTCCAGGTGCACGCCCATCGGCTTGCCCAGCACGTCGGCGATCTTGATGTCGGAGCGGGTGCTCAGCAGCTGCACCCGGTATTCGGACAGGCGGCCCAGCTGCTCGCTGCCGCTCATGCGGTCGAACAGCAGCACGTTGGCGCCCAGTTCAGTGCTCACATCCACTTCGCGGTTGGCTTGGGTGATCGGCATGGTGGCGTCTCGGGCTGAGGGGTCGGATCAGGGTATCATGGTCTTGGTGGTGCCGGGGGTGCTGAATGCAATCACCCCGCCCCAGTTGCACATGCACTTGGAGACGTTGTCGAGGGCCGGCATATTGGCGATCATCACGGTCGGCGCGCCCGGCACCCACGGCGCGGACGTGGCGGGAATGCAGGGCATGGGCGTGAGCACGCCCAGCGCCGCGGCCGTGGCGGCGGCCACCGTGGGGTTGGCCGGCGAACTGCACATCCCGAACGGCATGATGTTGAGCATGGGGACATGGTCCATGATGTTGGCCGCCGGCGGCCCTTCGGCCAGCACCTTGTTTTTGGGCAATACCACCAGCGACGACGGCGCCATCCCGAAGGTACAGGTCATCATCGCTCCCATCGACACTTGATTGGGCATCGCTTCCTCCGCTTGTTGCTGAGTGTTGCTGCAGGCCAGTTCCTGTGGTCTATTATGACTGATAAAGCTGTAAGAAAGGTAAGGTTTTGCGGTAAGCTGGCACACGGATACCAGGCCGCGCGTGGCGCACGCACGACGCACATCAGGAGGCTGACATGGCAGGATCGCTGATCTTCGAATTCCAGCTGGAGTTACCCGCCCGCGAAGAGGAACCGGCGCCGCCCGGACGCCCCATGCGGCTGCTGGTGATGGGCGACTTTTCCGGCCGCGCGCCCGCCGGCCCGCTGGCGCGCCGCGCCGTGCACCGGGTCGACCTGGACAACCTGGACCAGGTGCTGGCGCGCTGCGCGCCGGCCCTCGAGCTGACGCTGGACGGCGCCCCGGCCTCCCTGCGCTTCCAGTGCCTGGACGACTTCCACCCGGACCAGCTGTACCAGCAGGCCGACGCCTTCCAGCTGCTGCGCAGCCAGCGCCAGCGCCTCAACTGCCCCGCCAGTTTCGCAGCCGCCGCGGCCCAGATGCAGCCGCCGCCCGCGCCCACGGCCACGCCCGCACCATCCGCACCATCCGCACCGCCCGCCGGCGGCGGCGACTTCGCCAGCCTGCTGGGCGGCGCCGTGCGCCCCGCCGCCGGCCGTAACGATTTCGACGCGCTGGTCAAGGCCCTGGTGGGCGTGGTGCCTGGCACCGACACCCGCCAGTCCAGCTACCTGGCCGCGGCCGACACGGTGATCGGCCAGCGCATGCGCGCCCTGCTGCACACGCCCGCCTTCCAGCAGCTGGAGGCGGCGTGGCGCGGCGTGCACACGCTGGTGACGGGGCTGGAACTGGACTGCGGACTGGAACTGTACCTGGTCGATATCGGCAAGGACGAACTGGCGGCCGACCTGCAGGCGGCCGGCGCCCAGCTCCAGCACAGCGCGCTGTACCAGCTGCTGGTGGAGCCGCCGCGCCAGGCGCCGGACGGCGCGCCCTGGTCCATCCTGGTCGGCAATTACCGCTTCGACGCCGGCGAGCAGGACGTGCAGCTGCTGTCGTCTCTGGCGGCGCTGGCCAGCCAGGCCGGCGCGCCGTTCCTGGCCGGCGCCCACGACAGTGTGCTCGGCTGCGGGCAGCTGGCCGCCACGCCCGATCCGGACGGCTGGCCGGCGGTGGCGCCGGCCGCCACCGAACGCTGGCAAGCGCTGCGCGCCAGCCCGCACGCGCGCTGGCTGGGCCTGGCCCTGCCGCGCATGCTGCTGCGCCTCCCGTACGGCAAGCAGACGGACCGCATCGACCATTTCAACTTCGAGGAAGCGGACGGCCAGCCCGAACATGAGCACTACCTATGGGGGAACGCCGCCTTCGGCCTGGCGCTGCTACTGGGCCAGTCGTTCAATGCCGAAGGCTGGGACATGGAACCGGGCGACCGGCTAGACCTGGACGACCTGCCGGCCCACACCTTCCGCCGCGACGGCGAGGCCCAGATGCAGGCCTGCGCCGAGACGTGGCTGTCGGACCGGGCCGCCGAAGCCATGCTGCAGCACGGCCTGATGCCGCTGCGCAGCCTGCGCAACCGCAACGCTGCGCGCCTGCAGCGCTGCCAGTCGCTGGCGCAGCCGCCGCAGGCGCTGGCCGGCCCCTGGCAAAAATAAGTTACAAATCCCTGCCGTCGGCGGCGGCGCGGCATGCTACCGTAGCCGCTTTTTGCGCAACCGGAAAACACATGGAACCATTGGACATCGTAGAGCCCCAGAACGAATCTGCCGCCGGCGGCAAGCTCAATGCCATCGTCGCCATCACGGTGGCCCTGCTGGCCACCTTCATGGGCATATGCAAGGTCAAGGACGACAACATC
>JAZJZQ010000753.1:0-4302 GCA_040389625.1 Pseudomonadota bacterium
ACTGGGCATCCCTGTCATCGGCGTGGTCGATACCAACCACTCGCCAGAAGGCGTGAGCTATGTGATCCCAGGTAACGATGACTCCTCGAAAGCCATCATGCTGTACGCCCGCGGTGTGGCTGATGCCATCATCGAAGGCCGTGCCGCTGCCGGCAACGAAGTCGTTGAAATGATCAAGGCTGCTGCTGGCGACGAGTTCGTCGAAGTGAACGAACAGGCTTAATTGTCGGTTCGTCAGTAGCAAGGAAAAAGGGGTGGCAGCAGCTCCCCCTTTTTTTTAATGTCGTGGTCCGGGCGCTGGGCGCCGTATTGTGCGCCGCCCCATACCACAACCCCCACAGAATACAGGAGAAACACATGGCAGCGATTACTGCAGCGATGGTAGGCGAACTGCGCGGCAAGACCGACGCACCAATGATGGAATGCAAAAAAGCCCTGACGGAAGCCGATGGCGACATGGCCCGCGCGGAAGAGATCCTGCGCGTCAAGCTGGGCGGCAAGGCTTCCAAGGCATCGGCCCGCATCACGGCCGAAGGCGTGGTGGTGACCCACATCGCCAACGGCGTGGGCGCGCTGGTGGAAGTGAACTCGGAAACGGACTTCGTGGCCAAGAACGATGACTTCATGAACCTGGCCAACACGGCCGCCAAGCTGGTCGCCGAGCACAACCCGGCCGACGTGGCTGCCCTGCTGGCCCTGCCGGCCGGCGACGGCAAGACCCTGGACGAAGTGCGCTCGGCCCTGATCGGCAAGATCGGCGAGAACATGTCGATCCGCCGCTTCCAGCGTTTCGAGACGACCGCCAAGCTGGCTTCCTACCTGCACGGCAGCCGCATCGGCGTGATGGTGGAATTCGACGGCGCCGACGAGCAAGTGGGCAAGGACGTGGCGATGCACATCGCCGCCATGAAGCCGGTGTCGCTGTCGGCTGACCAGGTGCCTGCCGAACTGATCGAAAAAGAGCGCTCGGTGGCCAAGCTGAAGGCCGAAGAAGACGCGGCCAAGGCCGTGGCCGAAGGCAAGGCTGTGCAGTCGCCGGAAATCCTGGCCAAGCGCCTGGAAGGCTCCGTGCAGAAGTTCCTGAAAGAAGTGTCGCTGCTGAACCAGGCCTTCGTCAAGAACGACAAGCAGTCGATCGAGCAGATGCTGAAAGAGAAGGCGACTACCGTGAAAGCGTTCACCATGTTTGTGGTGGGCGAGGGGATCGAGAAGAAGCAAGACGACTTCGCCGCTGAAGTGGCCGCGCAAATGGCCGCTTCCAAAGGAGCGTAATGTGAAAACGGGCCGCGAGGCCCGTTTTTTTAGCCCGCCGTCCCGGCCACCCCGGCCTGCGGGCTTGCAACACCCCGGCACGGCGCAACGCGGTATCATCGCGTGCGTAAACCGTCCGCCGGCAGTCAGACCCGAATAACCCCAATTAAGGAGCCCCAGCTCATGTCAAAACCAGCCTACAAGCGCGTCCTCCTCAAATTGTCCGGCGAGGCCCTGATGGGTGACGACCCGTACGGCATCAACCGCGGCACGATCGAGCGGATGGTGGCCGACGTGGCCGAGGTGGCGAAGATGGGTGTGGAACTGGCGATCGTCATCGGTGGCGGCAACATCTTCCGTGGCGTCGCGCCCGGCGCCCAGGGCATGGACCGCGCCACCGCCGACTACATGGGCATGCTGGCCACCGTGATGAACGCGCTGGCCCTGGCCGACGCCATGCGCCACGTGGGCATCACGGCGCGCGTCATGTCGGCCATCGGCATCGAGCAGGTGGTCGAGCCCTACGTGCGCCCGAAGGCGCTGCAGTACCTGGAAGAGGGCAAGGTGGTCGTGTTCGCCGCCGGCACCGGCAACCCCTTCTTCACCACCGATACGGCCGCCGCCCTGCGCGGCTCGGAAGTGAGCGCCGAGATCGTGCTCAAGGCCACCAAGGTCGACGGCGTCTACACGGCCGATCCCAAGAAGGATCCGCACGCCACCCTGTTCCACTCGATCACCTTCGATGAAGCCATCGCCAAGCACCTGCAGGTGATGGACGCCACCGCCTTCGCGCTGTGCCGCGACCAGAAACTGCCGATCAAGGTATTCTCCATCACCAAACCCGGCGCGCTGATGCGCGTGATCATGGGCGAGGATGAAGGTACACTGGTGCACGTTTAAGTTTCCATCTACAGATAGTCCTACCCAAGATACAGGAGAGCAGCAATGTCCTTAGCTGACGTTAAAAAGAATGCCCAAGACCGCATGGTCAAGTCCCTGGAAACCCTGCGCGCGGACCTGGCCAAGGTCCGCACCGGCCGGGCCCACACCGGCATCCTGGACCACGTGATGGTCGAGTACTACGGCAGCCCCACGGCCCTGGCCCAGGTCGCCAACGTCAACCTGATCGACGCCCGCACCATCGGCGTGCAGCCGTACGAAAAGAAGATGGCCGCCACCATCGAGAAAGCCATCCGTGACGCCGACCTGGGCCTGAACCCGTCGTCGCAAGGCGACGTGATCCGCGTGCCGACCCCGCCGCTGACCGAAGAGCGCCGCAAGGAAATGGTCAAGCTGTGCAAGGGCGAGGGCGAGGACGCCAAGATCGCCGTGCGCAACATCCGCCGCGACGCCAACGAATCGCTGAAAAAGCTGGTCAAGGACAAGGCCTGCTCGGAAGACGACGAGCGCCGTTCGTCGGAAGAAGTGCAGAAGCTGACCGACAAGTTCATCGCCGACATCGACAAGATGGTGGCGGAGAAGGAAAAGGAAGTGCTGACGGTGTAAGGGGCCGCTGGCCTCAGTGCCGGGGTCAGACCCTGCATGGCCGCGCCGGCGACACCGGGCGCGGCCAGCGCGGGTCTGGCCCCTGTTGTGTTTTAGCGGTACAGCTGTAATACTTTATACTTTGGCATTAGTGTTTTCATGAAATATACGAGCTCGACCACCGCTGTACCGGATGCGCCCGCCGTACCGCGCCATGTGGCCATCATCATGGACGGCAACGGCCGCTGGGCCACCAAGCGCTTCTTGCCGCGCGTGGCTGGCCACGTCAAGGGTGTGGAAGCGGTGCGCACCGTGGTGGAGGCGTGCGCCCGCCGCGGCGTGGAATACCTGACCGTGTTCGCCTTCAGTTCCGAGAACTGGCGCCGGCCGGAAGAGGAAGTGTCACTGCTGATGCGCCTGTTCGTGACGGCCCTCGAGCGTGAAGTGTCCAAGCTGCACGCCAATAACATCCGCCTCAAGGTGGTGGGCGATTTGAGCCGCTTCGACGACAAGCTGCGCGCCATGATCGCCTCGGCCGAGCGCAAGACGGCCGCCAACACCCGCATGACGCTGACCGTGTGCGCCAACTACGGCGGGCGCTGGGACATCATGCAAGCGGTGGGCAAGATGGTGGCCACCCACCCGGGCGCCACCGACTTCACGGAAGAGCAGCTGGCGCCGCACCTGGCCATGGCCTACGCGCCCGAGCCGGACCTGTTCATCCGCACCGGCGGCGAGCAGCGCATCTCCAATTTCCTGCTGTGGCAGCTGGCCTACACGGAACTGTTCTTCACCGACACCTACTGGCCCGATTTTTCCATCGACAGCCTGGACGCGGCCATCGCGTCTTACCAGAACCGGGAGCGGCGCTTCGGCCGCACCGGCGACCAATTGGCAGAAAAGACAAGCTGATGCTCAAAACCCGGATCCTGACCGCTCTGGTCCTGCTGGCGGTACTGCTGCCGGTGCTGTTCTTCCAGTATTTCCCTGCCTTCGTGGTGGTGGCCACGCTGTTCTTCGGCGCCGCCATGTGGGAGGCGGGACGCTTGTTCGGCCTCAAGCTGGCGCCCCTGTTTGCCGCCGTGTGCGCGGCCGCCTTCGTGTACGGCATGTATCACGCCAAGCCGGGCGCCGTCGGCTCCCTGTTCGGCGTGTGCGCGCTGCTGTGGGCGATCCGTTTCGCGCCGTCGCTGGGCCTGGGCCTGCCGCCGCTGCAGGGCGCGGCCAACTGGACGCTGGGCGTGACCTTCGCCTTCGCCCTGTTCGGCTGCTTCTACGCCATCGTGGCCCTGTTCCAGCATTCGCCGGCCTTCCTGCTGTCGGCCATGGCGCTGGTGTGGGTGGCCGACATCGGCGCCTACTTCTGCGGCAAGGCCTTCGGCCGCCGCAAGCTGGCGCCCACCATCTCGCCCGGCAAATCGTGGGAGGGTGCCCTGGGCGGCGCCGCCATCGTGCTGGTGATGGCCGCCGTCACCATCGTGGCCGCGCCGGCTGCGCCATGGTTGCAGGACACCTTCGCCGTGCGCCTGCAGGCCAAGATGGGCTGGCTGGCCACGCTGGCCATCC
>JAZJZQ010000754.1:0-5194 GCA_040389625.1 Pseudomonadota bacterium
CATGCTGCGCGAGCACGCCTTCGACAGCGGCAGCCTGTTCGACGAGGAACTGGTGAGCGACGAGCAAACCCTGTTCGACGATGCGGCCCACGACTACTGGCGCCAGCAAGTCTATCCGCTCAACGCCGGCGCGCTGGAAGCGCTGCTGTCCTGCTGGGGCGACGTGGAAGCGCTGAAGAAATCCGTGCGCGAACTGGCCAGGCGGGCCGATGGCGCCAGTGACGAGGGCACGGAACCACTGGCGCTGCTGATCGCCCGCGTGCTGCGCGAACAGCAAGCCACGCTGGTGGCGCTCAAGCAGGACTGGCACGCGCGCGCCAGCCGCATGGAGCAATGGATCGCGGCCCAGCGCGAAGCCAACCCCAAGTGCTTCAACGGCAACAAGATGCGGGCCGATTCGCTGGTGGCCTGGTTCGACGGCCTGCGCGCGTGGGCGCAGGCGCCGCATCAGCTGATGCCCGACATCTCGGCCACGGCCTGGAAGCGGCTCACGCCGGACGGCATCGCGGATGCGTATTCGAAGGGCTACGCGGCCGACGTGCCCGACGACTTCGATGCCATGGCGCCGCTGCAGCAGGCGCTGGCGGCCATCGCGCCGCTGTCGCACGCGCTGTACCGCCACGCGGCGGCCAGCGTGGCGCGGCGCATGGCGGAGCTCAAGCGGCGCAATCGCCAGTTCGGCTTTGCCGACATGCTGGACCGCCTGAATGCGGCCCTGCAGGGCGAGAACGCGGAGGCGCTGCGCAAGCGCATCACGGAACAGTATCCGGTGGCGATGGTGGACGAGTTCCAGGATACGGCGCCCAACCAGTACCAGATCTTCAACCTGCTGTACCGCGTGGCCGACAACGACCCGCGCCACGGCCTGTTCCTGATCGGCGATCCCAAGCAGTCGATCTACGGCTTCCGCGGCGCCGACATCCACAGCTACCTGTCGGCGCGGCTGGCCACCACGGGTCGCCACTACCAGTTGGGCACCAACTTCCGCTCCACGGCCGGCGTGGTCGATGCCGTCAACCGCCTGTTCCTGCACGCGGAAGGGGCGGGCGAGGGCACGGGCTTCCCGCGCGGCGCCTTCCGCTTCCGCAAGGATGGCGTCAACCCGCTGCCGTTCGAGGCCGTGGGGGCGCGGGGCCGCGCCGAACGGCTGGTCAACGCGGCCGGCGACGTGCAGGCCATGGCCGTGTGCTGCATGGCGGCGCCGGACATGCGCAAGGAAGGCTATCTGGACTTCTTCGCCCACCACTGTGCGGAACACATCGTGGCCCAGCTGAACGACGAACGGGCCGGCTTCGATAGCCCGCAGGGCTTTGTGCGCCTGCAGCCGGCCGACATCGCCGTGCTGGTGCGCGACCGCAGGGAGGCGGCCGCCATCCGGCGCGCCCTGCAGCGGCGCAAGGTGGCCAGCGTCTACCTGTCCGACAAGGATTCCGTGATCGACAGCGACGAGGCGGCCGACGTGCTGCGCTGGCTGTCGGCGCTGGCCAATCCGCTCGACGGCGCGCTGGCCCGCGCCGCCTTCGCCACCCGCACGGCCGGGCTGCCGCTGGCCGAACTGGCCCGTCTCACGTCGGACGAACTGGCATGGGAAGAGCGGGTGGAGCAGCTCAAGGCGCTGCACATCGTCTGGCAGCGCCAGGGCGTGCTGGCCATGCTGCGCCGCTTCATCCACGAACTGGGGCTGCCGGCCGCGCTGTTGGCGCAGGCAGGCGGTGAGCGGCGCCTGACCAACCTGCTGCACCTGGCCGAACTGCTGCAATCGGCCAGCCGCCAGCTGGACGGTGAGCAGGCGCTGATACGCTGGCTGGCCGAGCAGATCGACGGCGGCACGGACGGCGGCGACGAACGGGTGCTGCGGCTGGAAAGCGACGCGGAACTGGTCAAGGTGGTCACGGTCCACAAATCGAAGGGCCTGGAATATCCGCTGGTGTACCTGCCGTTCGCCGTCACGGCGCGCAAGGTGGAGCGGCGCAACCGCAGCTTCTTCGAATACACGGACGATGCCGGCGCGCGCCAGATCGACCTGGCCCTGACGGATGCGGCGCTGGAAGCGGTGGAGCGGGCCCGCATCGAGGAAGACTTGCGCCTGTTGTACGTGGCGCTGACCCGGGCCCGTCACGCACTGTGGCTGGGCGTGGCCGCGCTGGCCGGCCGCAAGGCGGGCGAGAATACCTTGCATGAATCGGCCCTGGGCTATCTGTTGACGGGCGGCGAAAGCTTGCCGGTCGAGCTGTTGCTGGAGCGCTGGCAGTATCTGCGCGGCGATTGCGCCGCCATCGCCATTCGCGCGCTGGCGCAGGATCAGCAGTTCACGGTGCTGGAGCGGGTCGAGCAGCGGCCGCCTTTGCTGGAGACGGCGCCGTACACGGGCAGCTTCGAGCGCGACTGGTCGGTGGGCAGCTTCAGCTCGCTGGCGCGCCGTACGGGGCCGGCCGGCAGCGCGCCCGTGCCGCGCCATGCCTTGCAGGAAAAATTGCTGGAATCGGAAGACAGCCCGGCGATGGCGCGCACGGAAGACGCGCCCTGGCACCGTTTTCCGCGTGGTTCCGTGCCCGGCAATTTCCTGCATGAACAACTGGAATGGATGGGGCAGGAAGGCTTCGACATCGTCGAGCGCGACTATTTCGAGACGGCGCTGACGCGGCGCGTGGAGCGGGCCGGCTGGAGCCACCGGCTGGACGACACGGTGGCCTGGCTGCGTGCCATCGCCGGCACGCCCTTGCCGGAACTGGGGGCGCCGCTGTGCCGCATCGCCACGGCCTTGCCGGAGATGGAGTTCTGGTTCCCCAGCGAGCGGCTCAGTTCCGGCGCGCTGGACCGCTTGTGCCGCACGCATCTGCTGGACGGCGTGCCCCGGCCAGCCCTGCCGGAGCGGCAATTGCACGGCATGTTGAAAGGTTTTACCGATCTGGTGTTTGAGCATGAAAACCGTTACTGGGTGATGGATTACAAGTCCAACGCCCTGGGCGCGGGCGACAGCGCTTACCACCGGCAGGCGCTGGCGGCCGGCATGGCCGAGCACCGTTACGACATCCAGGGCGCGATCTACATGCTGGCCCTGCACCGCCTGCTGCGCAGCCGGCTGGGCGCGGCCTACGACCCTGCCCAACACCTGGGCGGGGCCATTTTCCTGTTCCTGCGCGGCATTGCCCATCCGCAAACGCACGGCTGCTACCTGCTGGCGCCGGACCTGGCCTTGCTGGACGGGCTGGATCACTTACTGGACGAAACGAACGAGCTTGCCTATGACCATGATGCGTGAGCCGGCCCTGTTCGCCGTGCTGGACGAGCTGACCGACGGCGGCCAGTTGCGGCGCCTGAGCGGCGCATTTGCCCGCTTTATCGGCTCCGTTGGCGGCAGTACGCCACAATTGATGGTGGCGTGCGCCTTGCTGTCGGAACTGGAAGGACGCGGCCACAGCTGCTTGTTGCTGGCCGACCTGGCCGCCGCGCCTGCCGTCCTGATGGGCTGGACGCAAGAGCAGTGGCAACCGTTGCGCGACGCCGTGGGCCACTGGCCGCAGGATGTGGCTGCCTGGCGCGCCGCGCTGGCCGGCTCCGACCAGGTATGGCCCGTGGGCGACCTGGACGTCCAGCAGCCGCTGGTGCTGGACGGCGAACGGCTCTACCTGCGCCGCTACTGGCGCGACGAAACCCAGGTGGCGCAGGCCGTACGCAGCCGGGCGCTGGCCGTGCAGACGCCGGACGTGGCCGAAGTGCGGCGCTGGCTCGACGTGCTGTTCGACCATGCGCCCCGCGAAGGGGGCGCAGACTGGCAGAAGATCGCCTGCGCCGTCGCCATGCGCGGCCAGCTGGGCATCATCACGGGCGGTCCCGGCACGGGCAAGACTTACACGGTGGCCCGTCTGCTGGCGCTGTTGTTCGCCACGGAAGGCCAGCACAAGGCCGGCATGCGTATCGCCATGGCAGCGCCCACGGGCAAGGCGGCGGCCCGGCTCAAGCAATCGATAGACCAGGCGCTGGACGTGCTGGCCGCCAAGGTGGGGCCGGCCCTGCCGCTGCAGGAGCTGGCGGCCCGCATGGGCGCGGCCCGCACCCTGCACAGCCTGCTGGGCGCCCGGCCCGATACGCGGGCGTTCCAGCATCATGCAGGCAATCCGCTGGAAGTTGACGTCTTGATCGTGGACGAAGCGTCCATGATCCATCTGGAAATGATGGCCTCGCTGCTGGCGGCCTTGCCGTCCCACGCGCGGCTCATCCTGCTCGGCGATAAGGACCAGCTCGCCTCCGTCGAGGCGGGTGCCGTGTTGGGCGACTTGTGCCATCAGGCCGAGACGGGCGGCTACGACGAGGCCACCCTGGATTACGTGGCCGCCGCGACCGGCCAGGCCGTACCGGCCACCTTCCACGGCCAGGGTGGCCCGATCGCGCAACAAACGGTGATGTTGCGGCAGAGCCGCCGGTTCGGCGGTCCGATCGGCGCACTGGCGCTGGCCGTCAACGCGGGCGACAGTGTCAAGGCGCAGGAAGTGCTGCGCGGCACGACCGACGGCACGGTGGCGTGGATAGAGCCGGCCCAGCAGGCCGACGTGGTGCAACTGGCCTTGTCGGGCCGGGCCGGCGTGGGCGGCGGCTACCAGGCTTATCTGAAGCTGATCCGGGCCGGAGCGCCGGATGGGGCCGGGCATGACGGCTGGGTCGCCGCCGTGCTGAAAGAGTTCGAAGCGTTCCGCATCCTGTGCGCCGTGCGCGAAGGGGAGTGGGGCGTTGCCGGGCTGAACGAGGTCATCGAGCAAAGGCTGGAAATGGCGGGGCTGATACGGCGGCGCGGCGAATGGTATGTGGGCCGCCCCGTCATGGTCACGCGCAACGATTACGGCACGGGCGTGTTCAACGGCGACATCGGCTTGACGCTGGCCGACCCGGCCCGTCCCGGCGCCTTGCGCGTGTACTTCTCCGAAGGCGACCGCATCCGCAGCGTGTTGGCCACCCGCCTGCGCAATGTGGAAACGGCGTACGCCATGACGGTGCACAAATCGCAAGGTTCCGAGTTCAACCACACCGTGCTGGCCTTGCCGCGCGACGGCGGCAGCGGCCTCGCGCGCGAGCTGGTCTACACCGGCATCACGCGCGCCCGCAATTATTTCACCCTCGTCTCGCCCAGCGCCCAGCTATTGCAGGAAGCCATCGCCCAGCGCACCCAGCGCGCGTCCGGTTTGCGTGGCCTGCTGGA
>JAZJZQ010000755.1:0-17039 GCA_040389625.1 Pseudomonadota bacterium
ACCTGTCCTACAAGCCCGGTCCCATGAAGACGCCGGACGGCAAGACGGTGGGCGAGCACGTGGGCCTGAGCTTCTATACGCTGGGCCAGCGCAAGGGCATCGGCGTGGGCGGCATGAAGGCCTACAAGAAGGAAGACGGCAGCAGCGACGCCTGGTACGTGGCGCGCAAGGACATCGCCAACAACACGCTGTACATCGTGCAGGGCCATGACCATCCGTGGCTGCTGTCGTCCACGCTGCGCGCCGACCAGGCCAGCTGGATCGCGGGCACGCCGCCGGCGCCGCGCGCGCTGTCGGCCAAGACCCGCTACCGCCAGGCCGACGTGGCCTGCACCGTCGCGCCCGACGGCGACGCCAACTTCGCGCTGCAGTTCGAACAGGCCCAGTGGGCCGTCACGCCCGGCCAGTCGGCCGTGCTGTACGACGGCGACTTGTGCCTGGGCGGCGGCATCATCGCCGGGTCAGACTTCAGCGCCTGAAGCACCGTCGGCGGCCGGCTCGCTTCCCGCCTGCCCTTCCGCCGGCTGCTTGGCCGCCATGGCGGCGCGCTGGCGCTTGACCATGGCGATCACCGTGTTGCGGATGGTATTGAGCACGGTGTCGGCCTTGAACGGCTTGACGATGAAGCCGTTCACGCCCATCGCGTGGGCCGCCTGGATGGTGGCCGCGTCAAACTCGCTCGAGACCATGAAGATCAGCGTCTTGGGCCAGTTGGCCTTGATCTCGCGCACCGCCTGCGGGTCGCTCTCGATCTGCTCGCGCGTGATGCAGGCGATATGGGGCTGGTGCTTGAGCAGCAGGGCCATGCCGCTGGCGCAGGTATGGGTCTGCCCCACCACGTCGTAGCCGCCGTCCAGCAGGACGGTATTGAGCAGGCCGCGCGCCACTGCGCTGCTGTCGATAATGACTGCCTTTAACATCGTAAAACCTTTCTCGTGGACGCCGCCGGCTTCTATTGCCGATCCCAGGCCAGCATGTTCCAGCTCACGCCGACCCGCACGTCCGTTTTCAATTGCACCAGTTGTCGAGAAAGATACAACATTTCCCGCTCTTTTCGTAGGGTTTCGCCCAGCGCGTCCTTCAGAATGCCCGCGCCGGCCATGATGGCGTCCAGATTGCCGTATGTACGCAACAGTCGGGCCGCCGTCTTGGCGCCCACCTTGGACACGCCGGGGATGCTGTCGGTGGCGTCGCCCATCAGCGCCAGCAGGTCCGGCAGCTGCTCGGGCGGCACGCCCCACTTGCGTTCGACCCAATCGTGGTCATGCCATTCACCCTTGAAGTGGTCCCACACGCGGGCGCCGTTGGCGATCAGCGGATGCAGGTCCTTGTCGGTGGTGGCCACGGTGGCCTCGCCGCGGCCCTCGGCCAGCCAGCGCAGCACCACGGTGCCGATCACGTCGTCCGCTTCCACCTCGGGCAGCGACACCACGCGCAGGCCCCAGCCGGCCAGTTTTTCGTAGAAGCCCGGCAGCGCCGCGCGCAGCACGTCGGGCATGGGGGCGCGACCGGCGCGGTAGCCGGCGTACAGGGCGTGACGCCAGGTGGGGCCGCCAAAATCGAAGGCCGGCAGCACGTGGCTGGGCGCATGCTCGGTGATCAGCTTGCGAAACGAGGAAAGGGCGTGGCGCAGCGCGATCTCGGCTTTTTCCGCCGAATCCGGTTCGGGGCTCGCTTCGTAGACGCGGCGCACGATATTGAGGCCATCGATGGCGAGGAGTCGACTCATGCGCAGTAAGGTCCAGGCTTATTCAAGCCGCCATTTTACCCGACCGGCCGCCGCCGACAGGATGCCGACGCCGGCCCCCCCCCATGGCCATACTCAATAAGCGGGCTTACTTGCCCTCCGATGTGCTGGAAGCGTTGGGGCCACACCCCGGCCACTTCTGGTCGGCCCCAGCACTGGAGCCGATCATCGTCGGCTTGGCGAAGAACGGCGCCGGGCCCGAATAGCCCCACTGTTGTTCGCGACCTTGGCCGTGCCGTAGAGCGAACCGACATAGACGCCGGTCAGCGTCAGCGCGATGCCGGCCAGTGCGACGACGGTCGGTTTGGCCGAGAAGAACAAGATGTCGATCAAATACGTGCCGACCGGCTCCGACAGCAAAATCAAACCGGCCAGCGAGGTCTTCACGTAAGGAAGCGCGGAACTGACCATCAGCCAGGCCACGCCCTGCACGATCAAGCCATAGGCGATTAGCGTCATCAGGTTCTTGCGGTCAGGAATAGCCAACGACTCGCCCTCCGCCAGGCTGCTGACCAGCAGGAACAGCGCGGCGGCAGCGCACAGGATCACCATGTTGACCACCGGGTGGGTCGGCCGTTCGGTCTGCTGCGCCAGTTTGATGAACACCACGCACAAAGCGTAGGCCACCGCCGATCCCAGCCCCATCGCGACGCCCCAAAGGTATTCGGCGCTCAAGGCACCGCTGCCGTGGAGCACGGCGCCCAGGCCCGACACCAGGAAGATGCCGAGCAGGGCCAGCATCAAGGACAGGAAATAGACGATGGTGATTGTTTCCTGGAACAGGAAATAGGCGAAGATCGCCAGGCTGAACGACTGGCAATTGGTCAGGATCGCGCCCAGGCCCGGCCCCACCATGCGGATACTCTTGTGCCACCAGTACATATCCAGCGCCAGCGCGAAACCGGCCAGACAGGCATAGATGAAACTCTTGCGTGTCGTCTGCAACGGGAATTTCTTCACGCCGGCGAACATCGCCACGGCCAGCCCGCCGAGCAGCATGCGGTAGAAGCCCAGCGCGCTGGTGCCCATGGAACTGTAGGCGACCGCCACGCCGGACAGGCTGAAGATGAGCCCGCCGATACTCAGGAAAATGACAGGTCTGGTGTGTACGTTCATGCGTGGAAAGTGAAAACGGCACAGGATAAGGGGAGCGATGGGCGTGGGTGCAGCGGGCTTATGCTTGCGTCTGAGCCTGGGCCGCCAGCGCCAGCCATTGCTTGACGTGGGCATGCTCCAGAATGGCCGCGACGTATCCCAGCAAATCGCCGGGGATGGGCACGCCGTAACGGCGGAAACGGAACACCACCGGCACATACATGGCATCGACGATGCCGAACTCGCCGCACAGGAAGGTGCCGCCACCGGCCGCCTGGCGCAAGCCGCGCCAGATCTGGAACACCCGCGCAATGTCCCATTCGGTGTCCGCCGACAGGATGCCCGGCCGGTCGCCAAGATTGAGGCCGAACGACATTTGCGTGCGCAGATTGGTGAAGCCGGCATGCATCTCCGCGGCGGCCGCGCGAGCCAGCGCACGCACCCGCGCGTCGGCGGGCCATAAGCGGGCCTGCGGACATGCTTCGGCCATCGCTTCCGCAATCGCCAGGCTATCGTTGATGACGATGCCGTCCATGCTCAAGGCGGGCACTTTGCCGGATGGGCAATAGCGCAGGATGTTTGCCTTGGTCATGGCGTCGTCCAACGCCACCTGCACCGTCTCAAATTCAAGGCCCGCGGCGCGCAGCACCAGCCAGGCCCGCAGCGACCAGGAGGACTTGGCGTAGTCGCCTATAATTAGTGTAGTTGCCATATGTATATGTAAATTGAAATGGTTGGGATGCCATCCGGGAAGAAAACAGCGCATGAAGTGTAGGCGTGTTTTTTGTCCCCATCTTGTACGGAACTGGATAAAGCGGAATGCACTGAGATGAGCGACGTACGTCATGAGACAACACAAGAACCGCAGGATTTCTCGCAGTTCTGGCGCATCCCCGAGGGCGACAGCGAGTTACTGGTGGCCCATTACAATCGGCAAACATTCGGCCGGCATGCGCACGAGCGCTATGCCATCGGCGTCATTTCCGGCGGCGCCGAAAAACTGTTTTACCGGGGCAGCTATTGGTACGGCACGCCCGGCAGCGTGGTGGCCATCACCCCGACCGAGATCCATGACGGGGTCGCCGCCGACGAGCAGGGCTGGCGCTACCAGATGATCTATGTCGATCCCACCTGGTTGAATGAAAAGGTCCTGCACGGTCAGGTGCCGGCCGACTACCTGCACCTGTTTCGCCAGCCGCTGCGCCAGGATCCCGAGCTGGCCAGGGAGATCCTGTACCGGCACCGGATGATTCAGCGCTCAGGCCTGTCGCTCGAGCGCGAGACTATCCTGATCGAGCTGCTGGCCAAGGTGTTCGGCCGCTACGGCTTGCCGATGCCGGAACAAGATGCCTCGGAACGCGAGGCGGTGCGCCGCGTCAAGCAGCGGCTCGATCGCGACTTCGACCAGGACATCACGCTCACCGAGCTGGGCACGCTGGTCAACATGGATCCCCTGTATCTGATCCGGGTATTTCGCAAGGAAGCGGGGATTGCGCCACACAGTTATCAGCTGCAGCGCCGCATCGCGCGCGCGCAGCAGTTGCTGCGGATAGGCATGGGCATCGCCGACGCCGCGCTGGCCTGCGGTTTTTACGACCAAAGCCATATGGCGCGCTTCTTCAAAAAGATCGTCGGCGTCACGCCCGGCGCGTTTCGCGCCGGCACCACGTCGGGGCGCGTGATCGTGTACGGCTAGGGCAGCCTTATTTCAGCAGCTCGTACGGGCCGCCCCGTTCCAGCGCGCGCTGGAACGCGGGCCGCGCGTGGATGCGGTCGAGGAAGGCGCGCAAGTGGGGCCGGCGGCCATCGAGGCCGGCGCGGGCGGCGGCCGCCTCCAGCGGAAAACTCATCTGGATGTCGGCCGCGCTGAACTCGGCGCCGGCGAACCACAGGTGCTGGCTCAGCTCCGCCTCCAGGTAGTCGAGGTGCTGCTCGATCTGCGGCTGGATGTACATGGACTTGACCTTGTGCGCGATGGCGCGCGCCACCGGCTTGACGAAGAACGGCGCCGGGCCCGACTCGACCCGGTCGAACACGAGCTTCATCAGCAGCGGCGTCATGGCCGAACCTTCCGCGTAGTGCATGAAATAGGTCCAGCGCCGCTTGTCGGCCGTGCCGGCCGGCGGCACCAGCAGGCCGTTGCCGTAACGCTCGACCAGGTATTCGACGATGGCGCCCGATTCGGCCACCGTCACGTCGCCATCGGTGATCACGGGCGACTTGCCCAGCGGATGGATGGCGCGCAGGGCCGGCGGCGCCAGCATGGTCTTGGGGTCGCGCTGGTAGCGCACGATCTCGTATTCCAGGCCCAGCTCTTCGAGCAGCCACAGGACGCGCTGCGAGCGGGAGTTGTTGAGGTGGTGGACAACGATCATGAGGGGTTCCAGGTCAGGTTGGGACGCGGCTGCGTGCCTTGCCAGCTTATCATTGTTGCCCGGACTGCGCCGCCGGTCGCTTGCTGCGCGGAAAAAGCAGTACACTCGCTGACGGCTGCCTCACGCATTTACCGTCACCGTCACCGGAGCATCCCTGATGAAGTTTTTGACCCTGCGCTACCTCGCCTTCCAGCTCACCGTCGCCACCCTGCTGCTGTCGCTACTGCTGGGCGCCAGCCCGTGGCTGCAGGCCACGGCCGCCGCCCTCACGGTGCTCGGCGTGGTGGACCTGATGCAGACCCGGCGCGCGCTGCGCCGCAACTATCCCATCCTGGCCCACTTCCGCTTCCTGCTCGAAGCGATACGGCCGGAGATCCGCCAGTACTTCCTGGAAGACGACACCGAAGCCGCGCCGTTCTCGCGCAACCAACGCAGCATCGTCTACCAGCGCGCCAAGGTGGAGTCGGACAAGCGCCCGTTCGGCACCCAGCTTGACGTCTACCAGGACGGCTACGAGTGGATCAACCATTCCATCGCGCCCGCGCCGGAAGCGCACCACGACTTCCGCATCGAGATCGGCAACCACCCGGACTGCCCGCGCGCCCAGCCCTATTCGGCCAGCGTGTTCAACATCTCGGCCATGAGCTTCGGCGCGCTGTCGGCCAACGCCATCCAGGCCCTGAACGGCGGCGCGCGCATCGGCCACTTCATGCATGACACGGGCGAAGGCAGCATCAGCCCTTACCACCGCATGCATGGCGGCGACCTGGTGTGGGAAATCGGCTCCGGCTACTTCGGCTGCCGCAACGACGACGGCACCTTTTCGGAAGAGCGCTTCGTGGCCAACGCCTGCACGCCGCAGGTCAAGATGGTGGAGCTGAAGCTGTCGCAGGGTGCCAAGCCGGGCCACGGCGGTGTGCTGCCCGGCGCCAAGGTGACGATAGAGATCGCCACCACGCGCGGCGTGCCGCAGGGGCAGGATTGCGTGTCGCCGGCCAGCCACTCGGCCTTTGCCACGCCGCTGGAGATGCTGGCCTTTATCGAGCGGCTGCGCCATCTGTCGGGCGGCAAGCCGACCGGCTTCAAGCTGGCCATCGGCCACCCGTGGGAATTTTTCGGCATCGTCAAGGCCATGCTGGCCACCGGCATCACGCCCGACTTCATCGTCGTCGACGGCGGCGAGGGCGGCACCGGCGCCGCGCCCGTCGAATTCACCGACCACGTGGGCACGCCGCTGCAGGAAGCGCTGCTGCTGGTGCATAACACGCTGGTGGGGGCCAACTTGCGCGAGCGGGTCAAGATCGGGGTGTCGGGCAAGGTGATCACGGCGTTCGACATCGCCCGCCTGCTGGCGCTGGGCGCGGACTGGTGCAACTCGGCGCGCGGCTTCATGTTCGCGCTCGGTTGCATCCAGTCGCAGCACTGCCACACGGACCGCTGCCCGACGGGCGTGGCCACCCAGGACCGGCTGCGCCAGCGCGCGCTGGTGGTGCCGGACAAGACCCAGCGCGTGGCCAACTTCCATCAGAACACCTTGAAGGCCTTGGCCGGGCTGGTGGCGGCGGCCGGGCTCACGCATCCGTCGCAACTGAAACCGCACCACCTGGTGCGGCGCATTTCGCCCAACCGTGTCAAGCTGGCGTCCCACCTGCTGCCCTACCTGGAGCCGGGGGAATTGCTCGACCCCGCCCAGTTGTCGCGCCTGCCGCCCGTGTTCGGCATGTACTGGCCGATAGCGCAGGCGGCATCGTTTCATCCGCTGGCCTGAATCAGGCCGGAGGCAACATGCCGTGCCCGGTGGCCCATTCGCGCAACGCAGCGTTCATGCGCTCGCGCCACCCGTCGCCGGTTGCGATGAATGCGCGGACCAGGTCGCGGTCGAACAGGGTGGTGACGCGGACACCGTGCGTCTTGACGTATTCCGTCCAGGGAATCATCTGCTCCAGTTGCTCGTCCGTCAGCGGCTGCGCGTCGGGGTCGGCCAGCGCGGCGGCCGTGATTGCGGCGTCCTCCTCCGGAGTTGGCCAAATAATTTTACGTTTGTCTAACATAACGTCTTACCTCCGTTGTACTGGCTTTGCGTAAACTGATTACGCGCAAACCATCATCATTTTCCTCATATACGAGGAAATACAAACGAACGCCGATCAAGCCAACCGCACACATCCGCAAGTCACCATAGTGGAAACGCTGATCGGCCCAGCTCACCGCCGTATCCCATTCAAAGTCTTCCGCGCGCGTCAACGAAATGCCGTGCTTGCGACGGTTGAGCTTGTCTTTCCCGGGATCAAAGGTGATCTCCATCTGTCATGTTATCCGCGAAATTGAAAACTTCAACGGATACAGTAACGGCACGGCGGCCGGCGCGTTTGCGCTGCCACAGCGGGCGTGCGCTTTGGCCTGAAAAGTGTGCGTCCCAAACATGCAAAGTTGGGCTAACCAAATCCAGCTCAGTACGGATGACGCGCACCGCCGAATGAGGTAACGCAATAAAAATCTATTTTCTTCTTTAGTTTAATTTTGAAACTAAGTAGAATGTTCTTACCGAATCACAACATACTGACCCAAAGGAAGTGTCTGTGACGCCCGTTATTTGCACCGTCGATGTCGTTCTCCTGGCCTTGCACGCCGACGAGCTGGTAGTCGCCTTGTTCAAGCGCGACCGCGAGCCTTATCCAGGCAAGGCCGCCCTGCCCGGCGGTTACGTCCATGCAAACGAAGATAAGGATGCCTATGATGCCGCCCATCGCGTTTTGCTCGACAAGACAGGAATTGACGCGCCTTTCCTGGAGCAGCTGGCCACCTTCTCAGGGTCCAAGCGCGACCCGCGCGGCTGGTCGATTGCCATTGCCTACTACGCGCTGGTGCCCTACGAAATCATTGCCGATACCGCCCATCCGCACCTGGTATTCGCCAGCGCAGACCGCCTGCCCAAGTTGCCGTTCGATCACAGAGACATCATCCATACCGCAGTGGAACGCTTGCGCAACAAGAGCCAGTACTCTTCCCTGCCCTGCTTCCTGGCCGGTGAGCTGTTCACGCTGCCGCAGCTGCAACGGATCTATGAAACCTTGATGGGCGAGCCGCTCAACAAGGTCAGTTTCCGCCGCAAGATGGCCGAGCTCGACGTGCTGGAAGAGGCCGGTGGTCAGATGGAATTGGCCGGTCCGCACCGCCCGGCGCAACTGTACCGGCTCAAACCACAATTTCGTGACCGGCTCGGTCTGCTCAAACGCGGACTGTAAACAAGCAACTTCCTATTTACTCACCATCAGTATCGCCAGCCATGCACCCGCTCACACTTACTTGCCCCCAGTGCGGCGCGCCCCTGCCCAGACAGGCATTGTGGCGCATCGTGACCTGCACCTATTGCAGCGCCGAAGTAACACGTGGCGAACAGATGGTGGCGGCCGCATCGTTCCGCGCCGCGTATCTGCGTTCACGTGCTATGGCGGATGCCGATCCGTACACACTGACCTGCAATCGCCAACGATACAGGACGCTGCTGCCGCTCGGCCATGGCAGCACGGCCAAAGTCATGCTGACGCAACGCCTGGGCGCGTTGCCTGAGCGCGTCGTCATCAAAATGGCGCACGCGGACGCCGCACCTGGCCGCCTGGAAAGGGAGTGGGAAGTGCTGCGACAACTGCAAGCTGCCGCCCACCCCGGCGCCGCCTATTTTTCACAGCGCCTGCCCCAGCCGGTGGCTTTTGGCGTAGCGGAGGAAACCGGTGGTGCCCGGGCAGACGCACTGCTGCTGCGCAATCCGGCCGGCTACTGGGGCAGTCTGGCCGACGTGATGAACAATTATCCCCACGGTGTCGATCCGCGCCACGCCGTGTGGATCTGGCGGCGCGTGCTGGACGTCCTGGGCTACGTGCACGACATCGGCTGGGTACACGGCCAACTGACGCCGGCCCATCTGCTGGTCCAGCCTGGCGATCACGGCATGCTGATCATCGGCTGGGGCGACGCGCAGCCCCACGCGGCCCATGCCACCCCGGCACGCGACCTGATGCAGGCCGCCTGGGTGATACGGGCCATGCTGCATGGCGACGACGATGAACCGCCCATCGGCAAGCACACTCCCGCGCCGCTGGCGGCCGTACTGCGGCAATCCAGTGAAGATGCCCGCTGGTGTGCCAGCGCAGGCGCGTCCGGCATCGATCTGGCACTGCAGGCGGCGGCACGCGCTGCCTTCGGGGCGCCGCAGTTCATCCCTTTTTCCCCCACCACGTCACGCTAATCGAAGGAGCTATCATGGGTCACGGAAACTACTCGCAAGCCGCCCACGCGGCCATCATTGCCGACCGTTCGTCCGCCTCGCGCGCACAGGTATTCACCCAGCGCCAATGTCACCCCCTGATGAACCCGCACGGCTTGCGCATGCGCGAATCGCGCGACAGTGCCGACCACCCCAATTCGCTGGGCATCGTGTTCGCCCTCGACGTGACCGGATCGATGGGAGACATCCCTGAGATCCTGGCCACCCGCGAACTGCCAACGTTCATGAACCTGCTGACGGCCTGCCACGTACCGGACCCGCAACTGCTGTTCATGGCCATAGGTGACGCCACTTCCGACCACGCCGCACTCCAGGTCGGCCAATTCGAATCGACCGCCGAACTGATGGACCAATGGCTGACCTGGACTTATCTGGAAGGCGGCGGCGGCGGCAGTGGCGAGGAAAGCTACGAGCTGGCGTTCTACATGGCCGCCCAACACACGGACCTGGACTGCTGGGTCAAACGCAAGAAAAAAGGCTACTTGTTCCTGACCGGCGATGAGCTGCCCTATCCCGCCGTCTCGCGCCACCAGATCGGTACGCTGGTCGGCGAAAAGCTCGACGAAGACATTCCCATCGAGGAGGTCATCGCGGCAGCGGCGGAGACTTACCACATCTTCTTCCTGGTCCCCGACCTGGCGCGCCGCGCTCGCTGCGAACGCCGCTGGCGCAACCTGCTGGGCGACCACGTCATCTGCATGGAATCGCCACAGGATGCCTGCGCCGTGGCCGCTTCCATCGTCGCCCTGACTGAACGGGTCATTCCCGACCTGGACATGCTGGTCGCCACCCTCGCCGCCAATGGCATCGCCAACGACCGTACCTCCGCCATCGTCCGGGCCCTGCGGCCCTACGCCGAACTGCTCGATCCGGACGCGATCCGGCACATCCACGCCGCCACCGGCAGCGCGCCACGCCCCGGCGCGTGGTGGAAGCGCTTGTTCGCCTGAGGAACCAGCATGGGCACGACGACACAACTGGTTTCCGTACTGGGCCTGGGGTTTGGCGATTGCGGCAAAGGATTGTTCATCGACCGCCTGTGCCGCGACCTGCGCGCGCATACCGTCGTGCGCTTCAACGGCGGTGCACAAGCGGCGCATAACGTCGTGCTGCCGGATGGAAGACACCACACCTTTTCCCAGTTCGGCGCCGGCACGTTGGTCGCCGGCGTCGCCACCTTGCTGGCCTATCCGGTCATCGTTCATCCTACGGCGCTGCTGGTCGAATACCACTACCTGCGCCGCCTCGGCGTGGAGGACGGCTTGCAGCGCATGCTGATCGATGGCCGCTGCCGCGTCACCACGCCGTTCCATCAGGCGGCCGGACGGATGCGGGAGCTGGCGCGCGGACCGGCCGCCCATGGCAGCTGCGGCGTGGGTGTGGGCGAGACCATGAAACTGGACCTGGAACGGCCCGAGCTTACTCTGCGCTACGCCGATCTGCTGGTGCCGGCAACGGCGCTGGCCAAGCTGGAAGCGATCCGATGCTGCCTGCTTGCCGCCTTCGATCCGCACTGTCCGGTAACGGCCAACGGCGACGCTTACGCTACGGAGCGGGCCGTCCTGGCCGACGCCACAACGGCGCAGCGCTGGCTGGACAGCGCAAGCGAGCTGGCCACCAGGGTACGCCCCGCCTCGCGCGCCGACGTCGCGGCCCGGCTGCACCTGCCCGGCACGGTGCTGTTTGAAGGGGCGCAGGGCGTGCTGCTCGACGAGTGGCGCGGCTTTCACCCCCACACCACCTGGAGCAGCATCCATACTTCGTCGGTGGAAGCGGTCGCCGCCGATGCCGGACAAAATGCGCGCATCCACCATCTGGGGGCACTGCGCAGCTATATGACGCGCCATGGCAACGGGCCACTGCCCAGCCATGACGCGCGCCTGTCCCATTTGCCCGAACCGCACAATGCATCGGGCGGCTGGCAGGGCAATTTCCGCCGCGGCCATCCGGATGCGGTCCTGCTGCGTTACGCCTTGTCGGTGGTTGGCGGCCTTGATGGCCTGCTGCTCAGTCACCTCGACGTATTCGATCGGGAGAGCGGCCTGCAATGGTGCAGCGCATACGATGCGCCACCAGCCAGCGACGACAGTCAACTGTGCCGGCGCGACCACGCCGGCATGATCACCTCACTCAAGGCCAGTGCCGGTCATGACCTGCAACATCAGGCCCGGCTGGCGCAACTGCTCGCTACCGCCCAACCGAGGTTCGATGGTGTTCCGCTCCATCAGGCCAGTGCATGCATCGCGCGGGTGGAAGCGTTGAGCGGATTGCCTGTCGTGCTGGGATCGTTCGGCCCGACCTACGAAACGGTACGCAGCCTGGCAAGCCTGGACGGCTGATGAACGGCCGCCAGGTGCGTACCATCAGCGCTGCACGTGCAGCTTGATGACGCGCTTCAAGGGCGCGGAAGGGGGCGGTGCATCGGACGCGGACGAGGTGGCCGAGGTGGCCGGCGGGGTATCGCAGGAACCGCAACTGGAGCAGCCGTCGCCGCAGCTGGACTGGGTACGGAACAGGCGAGCCAGCTTGTTCTGGTCCCAGCCGCGGCGCGCCAGCAGGTAGACGATCTGGCGCCGCCACGCGGCCGGCAGGTACTTCGTGACGAAGTGCAGCGCCGCCGCCGCCACGATCACCGCCACGATCACTTGCTGCCACATATCAGGCTCCCGTCAGCCACAGCGCGATGCGATAGGTGAGGAACGAGGCCGTGTAGGCCAGCGCGAACATATAACCGGCCATCAGCGCCGGATAGCGCCAGGTGCCCGTCTCGCGCCGCACCACGCTCAGGGTGGACATGCACTGCGGCGCGAACACGTACCAGGCCAGCAGCGACAGCGCCGTCGGCAACGCCCACGAGGAAGCGATGATGGGCGTGAGCGACGAGGCCAGTTCTTCGCCCGTCTGCGACAGCGCGTATACCGTGCCCAGCGCGCCCACGGCCACTTCGCGCGCGGCCAGGCCCGGCACCAGCGCGATGCAGATCTGCCAGTTGAAGCCGATGGGCGCGAACACCACTTCCAGCCCGCGGCCCAGCATGCCGGCCATGCTGTAGTAGATGGCCGGATGGGTGGCCCCCGCCGGCGCGCCGGGGAAGGAGCTGAGGAACCACAACAGGATCATCAGCGTGAGGATGATGGTGCCGACCCGCGTCAGGAAGATCTTGGCCCGCTCCCACAGGCCCAGCGCCAGGTTGCGCCCATGCGGCCAGTGGTAGGCAGGCAGTTCCAGCATCAGCGGCTGCTGGTGGTTGGCGCCGATGGTGCGCTTCATAAAATAGGCCACGGCCATGGCCGACACGATGCCGGCCACGTACAGCCCGAACAGCACCAGGCCCTGCAGGCTCATGATGCCCGCCACTTCGCGGTCGGGAATGAAGGCGGCGATGATGAGGGCGTACACGGGCAGGCGCGCCGAACACGTCATCAGCGGCGCGATCATGATGGTCACCAGCCGGTCGCGCGGATTCTGGATGGTGCGGGCGGCCATGATGCCGGGGATGGCGCACGCAAAGCTCGACAGCAGCGGAATGAAAGCGCGGCCCGACAGGCCCACGCCGCCCATCAGCCGGTCCAGCAGGAAGGCGGCGCGCGGCAGGTAGCCGCAGTCTTCCAGCACCAGGATGAAGAAGAACAGGATCAGGATCTGCGGCAGGAACACCAGCACGCTGCCGGCCCCGCCCAGGATGCCTTCCACCAGCAGGCTGCGCAGCAAGCCGTCGCCCATGTGGGCCGTCAGGTACTGGCCCACGCCGTCGACGCCGGCCTTGATCATGTCCATCGGCACATTGGCCCAGCTGAACACGGCCTGGAACACGAGGAACATCAGCACGGCCAGGATCACGGGGCCCAGCACCGGGTGCAGCACCACGTCGTCGATCTTTTCCGTCAGGTTGCCCGTGTCGTGGAAGTCGTTGCTGACGGCGGCCAGGATGCGGCGCACTTCGCGCTGGGTGTCCTCGACCGACACTTCGTCGATGGCCGACAGCGGCTTGGCGGCCACCGTCTGCAGCGGCCACATGGCGTCGAGCGCGCGCAGCAGCGACTTTTCGCCGCCGCCCTGCACGGCCACAGTCTCCACCACCGTCATGCCCAGTTCCTCGGCCAGGCGGTCGGCGTCGATCACGATGCCGCGCTTGGCCGCCACGTCCACCATGTTCAGCGCCAGCACCATGGGCAGGCCCAGGCGCTTGATCTCGAGCACCAGGCGCAGGTTCAGGCGCAAATTGGTGGCGTCGACCACGCACACCACCACGTCGGGCGACTGCTCGCCCGCCCGCAGGCCGGCCACCACGTCGCGCGTGATGGCTTCGTCCGGGGTGTGGGCCGACAGGCTGTAGGCGCCCGGCAGGTCCAGCACGCGGAACGGCCGGCCCTCGGGCGAGGTGAACATGCCTTCCTTGCGTTCGATGGTCACGCCGGCGTAGTTGGCCACTTTCTGGCGCGCGCCCGTCAGGCGGTTGAACAACGCGGTCTTGCCGCAGTTGGGATTGCCCAGCAGCGCCACCATCGGCAGTTGCGCCACGGCGGACACCGTTTTTTCTGCTGCACCCATAGTTATTCCGGTTGGATCGAGATGAGCGCGGCCTCAAAACGGCGCAGCGCGAAAGTGGAGTTGCCGACCTTGATGGCCAGCGGTTCGCCGCCCGGCATGCCGCGCTTGAGCAGGCGGATTTTCTCGCCCGGCACGAAGCCCAGTTCCATCAGGCGCCGCGCCAGATCGGCGCCGTCGTCGGCCGGGTCGCCCGGCGCCACGTGCACCACCGTGCCGCTGCTGCCCGTGGGCAGGGTGTCGAGTTTGATCAGCGTAGGCGCGAGTGTCATGGCAATGTCCGGTTAAATGGCCGCGCAGCGAGGCCCGCTGCGGCTCTCCGGCGTTAGGCAAGATCGCGTTCTCGCCGGAAAGATCAATACTAGCATTATAAACGGGAATGCGAATTGTTTCTATTTGCGCTTGCACCTTGCTTGATTTTGCGGCAGAATAGATCACGTAATGAGAATGATTCGCATTGAGAAATACGCAATATTGTTCATCATTCCCTTTTTCTTCTGCCAGAAGGTGCTTCGATGATTGTTTGTGTCTGCAACAATATCTCCGACCGTGAAATCCGCCAGGCCGCCGAGCTGGGCCTGCGCAACCTGGACGAGCTGCGCGAGCAGCTGGGCGTGGCCACCTGCTGCGGCCAGTGCGCCGACTGTGCGCAGGGCGTGCTGGAAACCCACCAGGCCAAGCTGCAGGAAACGACGCTCAAGCGCCCCGTGCCGCACCCCGTGCTGACCGAATAAGGCGCACCGGATCTCCCCTTCCCGCCGTATGCTGCGGCGCGCCACAAGCGGCGCGCCGCGCGCACGCCTTTTCATGGCAGAATGACAGCACTCCACCACTACCGGGAAGGCGACACCATGAAGGGCGACCAAGACGTCATCAAGCAGCTCAACGCGCAGCTGACCAATGAACTGACCGCGATCAACCAGTACTTCCTGCACTCGCGCATGTACCGCCACTGGGGCCTGGGCAAGCTGGCCAAGAAGGAGTACGAGGAATCGATCGGCGAGATGAAGCATGCCGACCGCCTGATCGACCGCATCCTGATGCTCGACGGCCTGCCCAACCTGCAGGCGCTGCACAAGGTCATGGTGGGCGAGAACACGGAAGAAATGCTGGACTGCGACTTGCAGCTCGAGCGCGGCGCCCAGGTCACCGTCAAGGAAGGCATCGCCGCCTGCGAGAAAGCGGCCGACTACGTGTCGCGCGACCTGCTGCTGGAAATCCTGGAAGACACCGAGGAACACATCGACTGGCTGGAAACGCAGATCGACTTGGTGGCCAAGGTCGGTCTGCAGAATTACCTGCAAAGCCAGATGGCTGACTAAGAAAGCGGAGCAAGCGGGTCGTCCGGCCCGCCCCCGTCAATGGGGGCCCTCCGGCCCGCCCTCGTCAGTGATGGCCGCCCAGCGCGGCGCGCGCCGGTTGACCGGCCGGCGCCGCCTCTCCTTGCGCCGCGCGCGGATTGAGCTTGACGAACAGCACCGCCAGCGCGCCGCACAGCATCAAGCCCCCCGCCAGCCGTATCACGTTCTCCGGATTGCCACCCAGCCAGCTGCGGTAGTACAGCGGCAGCGTAAAGATCTGGATGATCATCGGGATCACGATGAACATGTTGAAGATGCCCATGTAGACGCCCGTGCGCTCGGGCGGGATGCAGCCGGCCAGCATCACATACGGATTGCCCATGATGCTGGCCCACGCCAGCCCGATGCCCACCATCGGCAGCAACAGCAGCAGCGGCGAGTGGATCAGCGGGATGCACAGCATGCCGGCGCCGGCCAGCGCCAGGCACACGCTGTGCATCGCCTTGGGCCCGTAGCGGCGCGTGAACGGCACCAGCGCCAGCGCGCCCACAAAGGCCACGCCGTTGTAGAACGCGCCCACCTGCCCGCTCAGCAGGCCGGCGTCGCGGAAGCCCTGCGCCGTCTGGTCGGTGGTGCCGTAGATGGTGGTGGCCAGCGACAGCATGATGTACTGCCAGTAGCAGAACATGGCGTACCACTGGAACAGCTTGACCAGCGCCAGCTGCTTCATGGTGGGCGGCATGTCGCGCACGGCGTCGGCGATGTCGCCCAGCGTGTGGCGCCAGCCGGCGGGACGGGCGCGCAGTTCGGCCAGCTCGGCCTGCGACAGCGGATGCTCGGGCGTGGTCTTGAGCGTCCACAGCACGGAAGCGATCGAGCACACGGCGCCGATCACGAAGGCGACGATGACGATATGCGGAATGTGATGGCCGTTGACGGCATCCTTGTCCATGCCCCACCACACCAGCAGCGACGGCGTCAGGTAGGCCAGCGTCTGGCCCAGTCCCGTGAAGGCGCTCTGGGTCAGGAAGCCGATCGAGTGCTGCGGCGGCGCCAGCTTGTCGCTGACGAAGGCGCGGTACGGTTCCATGGTCACGTTGTTGGCCGCATCCAGTATCCACAGCAGGCCGGCCGCCATCCACAGCGTGGGACTGAACGGCATCAAGAGCAGGCCGATGCTGCACAGGATGGCGCCCACCAGGAAGTAAGGCGTGCGCCGTCCCCAGCGGGTGACGGTACGGTCGCTCAGGGCGCCGATCAGGGGCTGCACCAGCAGTCCCGTCATGGGACCGGCCAGCCACAGGTAAGGCAGGCTGGCCTCGTCGGCGCCCAGGTATTTGTAGATCGGGCTCATGCTGCTCTGCTGCAGGCCGAAACTGAACTGGATGCCGAAGAAGCCGAAGTTCATGTTGACGATCTGCCAGAACGACAGATGCGGTTTGTGCGATGCCATCGTCGTCTCCCCGGTCAGGATGTAGCGGATGTAGCCAGCTGGCCGGCTTGCCAGCGTGCCAGCCACGGCGCATAGAAGGCAAGATCCTGCGGCACGGCGCCCGCAATGCCGCAGATGGCGCCGGCGAAAGCGTTGGCGCGCGCCAGCGTATCGGCCAGCGGCCAGCCTTGCGCGCGGCCATGCAGGAACACGGCCGAGAAGGCGTCGCCCGCCCCCACCGTGTCCACCAGCGGCG
>JAZJZQ010000756.1:0-1589 GCA_040389625.1 Pseudomonadota bacterium
CTGGCCGTGCTGGTGGTGTGGTGGTTCCTGCGCGACTGGCGCGCCACGCTGGTGGCCGCGGCCGCGCTGCCGCTGTCGGTGATGCCGGCCTTCCTCGGCATCTACTGGTTCGGCTACACCCTCAACACGGTCACGCTGCTGTCGCTGGCCCTGGTGGTGGGCGTGCTGGTGGACGACGCCATCGTCGAAATCGAAAACATCTCGCGCCATCTGCGCATGGGCAAGACGCCGATGCAGGCGGCCATGGAAGCGGCCGACGAAATCGGCATGGCGGTGATCGCCACCACCTTCGCGCTGGTGGCCGTGTTCCTGCCCACCGCCTTCATGAGCGGCATTCCCGGCCTGTTCTTCAAGCAGTTCGGCTGGACCGCCGTGCTGGCCGTGCTGGCCTCGCTGGTGGTGGCGCGCCTGCTGACGCCAATGATGGCAGCCTACATCCTCAAGCCGGCCAAGCACCAGGAGGAAAAGGATGGCTGGCTGATGGCGCGCTACATCCGCGTGATGCGCTGGTGCCTGTCGCACCGGCTGGTGACGGGCATCGCCTCGGGCGCCTTCTTCGTTGGCTCCATCATGCTGGTGCCGCTGCTGCCGACCGGCTTCGTGCCGCCGGCCGACCGTTCCCAGACCCAGATCAACCTGGAACTGCCGCCCGGCTCCACCCTGGCCGAAACGCGCGTGGTGGCCGAACGCGCCCGCCTGGCCGCCATGCAGGTCAAGGGCATCACCAACGTCTACAGCTCCATCGGCGGCGGCTCCAGCGGCGACGCCTTTGCGCCCGGCGCGGCGGCCGAGGCGCGGCGCGCCGTGCTGACATTGACCACCGTGCACCGCAACGGACGCAAGGAATCGATGGCCGACCTGGAAGGCCAGATCCGCCTCAAGCTGGCCGAGATTCCCGGCGCCCGCTTCAACGTCGGCCCGCCCGACACCGGCGTCAAGATGCAGCTGGTGCTGCGCAGCGAAGACCCGGTGGCGCTGATGGACGCCGCCCGGCAGGCCGAACGCGAACTGCGCACCCTCAAGGGCGTGGGTAACGTGCGCTCGAGCGCCTCGCTGGTGCGGCCGGAAATCATCGTGCGGCCCGACTTCGCCAAGGCGGCCGACCTGGGCGTGACGGCGGCGGCCATCGGCCAGACCGTGCGCGTGGCCACGGCCGGCGACTACGACACCGACCTGACCAAGATGAACCTGCCCGAGCGCCAGGTGCCGATCCGCGTCAAGCTGCCCGACGCCGTGCGCGCCGACCTGGACGCCATCGGCCGCCTGACGGTGCCGGGCAAGAACGGCCCCGTGATGCTGGCCAACGTGGCGGCCATCACCATGGAGAGCGGCCCGGCCCAGATCAACCGCCTGAACCGCAACCGCAACGTGACACTGGACGTGGAACTGGGCAAGCGCTCGCTGGGCGAAGTGAACGAGGAAGCGCGCGCCCTGCCGGCGCTGAAGAACCTGCCCGCCTCGGTCAAGATCGCGGAACTGGGCGACACCCAGGAGATGGCGGCGCTGTTCGCCAGCTTCGGCCTGGCCATGCTGATCGGCGTGATCTGCATCTACTGCGTGCTGGTGCTGCTGTTCAAGGACTTCATGCA
>JAZJZQ010000757.1:0-3499 GCA_040389625.1 Pseudomonadota bacterium
ATATGGGTTTCGAAATAGGCGCCGATCGGATGCTGGCCCGGCACCTGCTCGCCCTTGTAGCCGATGCGTTCCAGTTCCTCGCCCACCGACTTGCCTTCCACGTCGCGCGCGGCGTAGGCCGTCTCCAGGCTGAAGGCGCCGCAGAACACGCCCGAACCCATCATCACCGGCACGAAGCGCGAGCCTTCCTCGTTGGTCCAGAACGCGACTTCGATCGGGGCTTCGGTCTGGATTTTCAAGTCGTTCAGCGTGCGCACCACTTCCAGCCCGGCCAGCACACCGTAGTTGCCGTCGAACTTGCCGCCCGTGGGTTGGGTGTCGATATGGCTGCCCGTGACCACCGGCGGCAGCGCGTTGTTGCGCCCTTCACGGCGCATGAAGACGTTGCCGATCTGGTCCACCGTGACCGACAGGCCGGCCGCCTTGCCCCAGCTGACCACCAGGTCGCGTCCCTGGCGGTCCAGGTCCGTCAGCGCCAGCCGCTTGACGCCGCCCTTGGGCGTGGCGCCGATGCGGGCCAGTTCCATCAGCGCCGCCCACAGGCGCTCGCCGTTGATACGCAGTTCGTTCCGCTGTTCGTTCCGCTGTTCGTTCATGTTGTTCTCCTGGTTCAGGGTTGGCGGGCCGACACCGGTACGAAGGCCGGCCGCTCCACATAACGGCCCGCGCCCTCCTCCGCCGTCAGCACGCCGCGGTCGAACACCACCTTGCCGGCGGCCAGCGTGGTGCTGGGAATGCCGCGCACGGTGCGTCCTTCGAACACGTTGAAGCCGCCCTTGGCATGCTGGGTCCTGGCGCTGATGGTACGCGTGCCTTCCGGGTCCCACACCACGATGTCGGCGTCCGAACCGACCGCGATCACGCCCTTGCGCGGATACATGTTGAAAATCTGGGCCGCGTTGGCCGACGTCACACGCACGAATTCGGACGGCGTCAATCGGCCCGTGTTCACGCCCGCATCCCACACCACGGCCATGCGCTCCTCCACGCCGCCGCAGCCGTTGGGGATCTTGGTGAAGTCATCCTTGCCGGCCGCCTTCTGCGCCGCGCAGAAGGTGCAGTGGTCAGTAGCCGTCGTATGCAGGTTACCGCCCTGCAGGCCATGCCACAGCGCGGCCTGGTGATGCTTGCTGCGGAACGGTGGGCTCATCACGTGGCCGGCCGCGAATTCCAGGTCGTCGCTGCGGTACACGCTGTCGTCGATCACCAGATGGCCGGCCAGCGCCTCGCCGTACACGCGCTGCCCGTTGGCGCGGGCGCGCGCGATGGCTTCCAGCGATTCGGCGCAGGATACGTGGACGATGTAGAGCGGCGTATTGAGCACGCCCGCGATGGTGATGGCGCGGTTGGCCGCCTCCGCTTCCACCGCCGGCGGGCGCGACAGCGGATGGGACGCAGGTCCCGTCAGCCCCTGGCGCAGCAGGTCCTGCTGCAACTGGAACACCAGCTCGCCGTTCTCCGCGTGCACCGTGGGGATGGCGCCCAGCTCCAGCGCCCGGCGGAAGCTGTTCACCAGCGTCTCGTCGTCGGCCATGATGGCGTTCTTGTAGGCCATGAAGTGCTTGAAGCTGTTCACGCCATGGTCGCGCACCAGGATGCCCATTTCCTCGCGCACGCTCTCGTCCCACCATGTCACGGCTACGTGGAAGGTGTAGTCGCCGGCCGCCTTCTGGGCCCAGCCGCGCCAGGTATGGAACGCTTCCAGCAAGGACTGCTTCGGACTGGGGATGACGAAGTCCATGATGGTGGTGGTGCCGCCTGCCAGGCCGGCCGCCGTGCCGGTGAAGAAGTCGTCCTGCGTGACGGTGCCCATGAACGGCAGGTTCATGTGGGTGTGGGTGTCTATCCCGCCCGGCATCACGTACTGGCCGCTGGCATCGATCACCTTCGCCGAATGCGGCGCTTCCAGGTTCTCGCCCACGGCGACGATCTTGTCGCCGTAGGTCAGCACATCGGCACGAAAGGCGCGGTCCGCGTTGACGACGGTGCCGCCGCGAATAATCATGGTCATGGGGGTTTCCTCTCCGTTATGGCTGCGCTGCCGTGCGCATGGCCGGCAGTGCCTTACCCTTCATCATTACGCCGTACACCAGCGCCGAAATGGCGATGCCGACAAACCAGGCGTAGGTGTAGATGGTCTTGAAGCCGTCCGCCACGCCGGGGAAGGCGGTCGGGAAAGCTGCATTCATAAAGCCGGGAATATTGGGCAGCACGCCGACCACAAAGGCCACCAGCGCCGCCGTGTTCCAGCCGTTGCCGTAGGAGTAGCTGCCGTCCTCGCGGTACAGCTGCGGCACGTCCAGTTCCGTCTTGCGCACCAGGTAGTAGTCGATGATCAGGATGCCGGCGATGGGGCCCAGCAGCGCGGAATAGCCGATCAGCCAGGTGAAGATATAGCCCTGGGTCGACTCCAGTATCTTCCACGGCATCATCAGGATCGCGATCGAAGCCGTGATGTAGCCGCCCGTCTTGTACGAGATCAGCTTGGGCGCCAGCGATGAAAAGTCATAGGCCGGTCCCACCAGGTTGGCCGCCAGGTTGACGCTGACCGTGTCGATCAGCAGGATCAGCAGCGCCACCAGCACCGCCACGCCCGTCATGCGGCTGGCCACGTCGACCGGATCCCAGATCGCCTTGCCATACAGGACCACGGTGGCCGAGGTGACGATCACCGCCATCATGGCCAGCAGCCCCATGGGCACGGGCAGGCCGACGGACTGGCCCAGGATCTGGTCGCGCTGCGAGCGTGCGAAGCGGGTGAAGTCGGGAATGTTCAGTGCCAGCGTGGCCCAGAAGCCCACCATGGCCGTCAGCGACGGCCAGAACGTGGACCAGAACTGGCCGGCCTTCTTGCCGCCCTCGACGAACTGCGACGGCGCCGACAGCAGGTCGCCGAAGCCGCCCGCCTTGTTGTAGACCCATCCCAGCAGCACGAAGCAGATCAAGATCTTGAGCGGCGCCGTGTAGGTTTCCAGCTTGCGGATGGCGTCCATGCCATGCACGATGTACCAGAACTGGATGGCCCAGAAGGCCAGGAAGCACAGCAGCTGCGCGCCGTTGATGCCCAGCCCCGCGATCTTGGCGCCGCCGATCTCGGCCCCCATCATCACGCCCAGCAGGGTGTAGATCATCTGGCCGCCGAACCAGGTCTGGATGCCGTACCAGCCGCAGGCCACGATGGCGCGCATCAGCGCCGGCAGCCGTGCGCCGGTGGTGCCGAACGAGGAACGGGCCAGCACCGCGTAAGGGATGCCGTACTTGGTGCCGGCGTGGCCGATGGCCAGCATCGGCAGCAGCACGATGGCGTTGGCCAGGAATACGGTAAGCACGGCCTGCCAGCCGGACATGCCGCCTTCGATCAGGCTGGCCGACAGGGTGTAGGCCGGGATGCACATCACCATGCCCACCCACAGCGCGGCGAAGTGATACCAGCGCCAGGTGCGTTGCGCCGCCGTGGTCGGCGCCAGGTCTTCATTCCAGAGTTGCGTGCTGCCAGTCG
>JAZJZQ010000758.1:0-6811 GCA_040389625.1 Pseudomonadota bacterium
ACATCGAGCGGCCGTTCACGCCGATCGGGCAGGTTTCCCAGCAGCGGGTGAAGCCCAGCTGCGGGAACACGCCGCCGTTGGTCCACTGGTCGGGCAGGGTGTTGAACAGGTTGTTCACGCCCACGCTCAGGAAGGTGCGCTGGCTGAACGCGTAGCGCACCGAGCTGTCGACCAGCCACTTGGCGCCCCACGTTTGCAGCGGGCTGAAGTTCTCGGCCTGCACTTCGCCGTAGTAGTTGGCGCGCACGTTCACGTTCCATGGGCCGGTGGTGACGTCGGCCGCGATCACGTGGTGCTTGCGCGGCTGGCCATGCTCGAGCAGCGTCACTTGCGACTTGTCGAACAGCTGCTCGCCGGTCAGCACCGACGACGACGAGTGGCGCTTGGTCACTTCCGTCTTGTTGAAGCCCAGCTGGCCCGACAGCACCAGGGTGGCCGACGGGAAGCGCGTGGTGTGGTCGGCCACGATGTCCAGGCCGCGGGTGCGGGTGTCGACGGCGTTGGTGAAGAACTGGGCCTGGCCCACGCCCAGCGGCTTGAGGATGTTGGCGATCGGGCCGCCGCCGGCCTCAGGCGCGATCTCGCTCGAGAACACGATGCGGTCCTTGATCTTGATCTCGTAGGCGTCCATGGTCAGCGACATATTCTTGGCCGGGCGCAGCACCATGCCCATGCTGCCGCTGGTCGAGGTTTCCTCCTTCAGCGGGGCGATGCCGAAGGCCTGGGTCACGGCGCTGCCCTGGCGCGCGGTCAGGGTTTCCGTCAGCACGCCGTTGTTGAGGTTGGTCGACACGGAGCTGTAGAACTCTTGCTGCACGCTGGGGGCGCGGAAGCCGGTCGAGACGCTGCCGCGGAAGCCTACCTGCTTGCTCGGGTCCCAGCGCGCGCTCAGCTTGCCGGTGGTGGTGCTGCCGAAGTCCGAGTATTTTTCCCAGCGCACGGCGCCGGCCAGGGTCAGGTTGTCGACCGGCTTGTGCTCGGCGTCCAGGTACAGGGCGATGTTGTGGCGGCCCGAGTCGACGGCCGTACCCGGCGTGTAGCCGGGGAAGCCCTGGATGCCGGAGGCGGCCGTGGCGCCGCTCGGGGTCTTGATGGCGATGGCCGGGTTGTTGGTGCGGCCGTACTGGTAGGACACGGGGTCGCCCGCCTCGATCTGGTAGTTGTCGGCCCGGTACTCGAAGCCGGTGGCCAGGAACACGCTGCCCTGGCCCATCTTGAGCGGACCCTTAAGGTCGGCATTGATGGTGGTCTGGGTGAACTTGAGCTTGCCCGTGTCGGCCTCGCGCGGCGATTCGGCGTAGATGCCGCCACCCGGTTTGGGCTCGTACCAGTAACTGGTGTTGACGCTGTTCGCTTCGTGGAAGTCCAGTTCGCTTTCGCCGTGGTTGATCGACAGGTCGGCCTTCCAGTCGTCGGCCAGGTCGCGCCGGTAGCCGAACGCGAACGAGGCGTCCTTGACGGTGGTCTGGATGTTGGGCAGGAAGCCGTTCGGGTAGATGTCGGGCACGGTGCGGTCGTCGCCGGCCGAGCGGAAGAAGCCGTAGGAGTTACCCTTGCGCTTGGAGAAGCCGCCGAACGAGTAGAACTCGCCATTCTTGTCCACCGGCAGGGCCGCGTTCCACCACAGGTAGGCGTCCTTGGCGTCGCTGTCGCCGATGTGCTGGGTCACGCGGGGCGGATTGACGCGCAGCGTGTCGGGGCCGGCGCGGTTGGTTTCGCCGCGCTTGCGCGCCTCGGCCGTCAGGTTCAGGAAGCCGCCGTCCTGGCCCAGCGCGAAGCCGGTGTTGGCGCTGCCCGAATAGGTGTCGCCGTCGCCTTCGGAGGTGGTGCTGGCGGTGCCGCTGACGGTGGTTTCCTTGACCTGGCTCTTGAGCACGATGTTGATCACGCCGGCGATGGCGTCCGATCCGTACTGGGCGGCCGCGCCGTCGCGCAGCACTTCGATGTGGTGGATGGCAGCCAGCGGGATGGCGTTGATGTCGGTGCCGGCCGAGCCGCGGCCCACGGTTTGCTGCACGTTGACCAGCGCCTGCTGGTGGCGGCGCTTGCCGTTGACGAGCACCAGCACCTGGTCCGGGCCCAGCGAGCGCAGCGTGGCCGGCCGGATGATGTCGGAGCCGTCGCTGATGAAGGTGGTGGAGAAGTTAAACGAAGGGTCCAGCGTCTGCAGCAGCTTGCCCAGTTCCAGCGGACCGGCGGTCTGCATATCCTTCAGGCTGATCAGGCCGACCGGGGCCGACGTGTCGAGCGCCGTCTTGGCGGCGGAACGGGAACCCAGCACCACGACGGTCTGCTCGGCCGGCGCGCTGGTGTTGGCGTCCGACTGGGCGTAAGCGGCGCCGGCCGCCAGCAGCAGGGCGCTGGCGAGCAGGGTGCGTTGGAAACGGGGTGGATGGGCGGGATGGGATGGGCGGGTGCTGCGTGGGGCTCTCTTCATGTGTCATTCTCTCGTGTGGTTTTTATCTGAACATGCAGCCGCGCGGTTACGGCTTTCCAGCAAACTGGTGAGGGGTAATCACCACCGAGAAAATACTACAGCGCACGATTGGTCTAGACAAACTTGCATGCACCATTATGTTGCATTATGAGCAGGCCGAGCAATATTGCGTGCGTTATACGGCGATTTCGCGTACGCTTGTCGATGGGCAACGCTCGCGCAAGCCCCGCACCGCCCGATTCTGTCGCTTTTCAGGCCTTGACGCACCGCCTTGGCGCGCCAGCAGGCAAGCCGTTTTGCCAGCCGCCCGCTGCTTCACTGATGCTCGCGCATCCACTCCTTGAGACCGTTGACCCAGGACTTGGCCGGCAGGTTCAGTTCCTTCTTGATGGCGCCGGCCCGTTCATACAGCACGCTGAAGTCGAGCACGGGCGCGCGCTTGAAGGCGATCACGACGATATTGGCATCGTGCACCTCCGGCAGCCACACGACGGCGTCGAACACCTGTTCCATGGCTTGCAGATTCTTGTCGTAGTTGCTGAAGTCGCCGAACACATTGGTGGTCATGATGCCATCGTCGCTCAAACAGTCGTAGCAACCCTGGTAGAACTCGGGCGTGTCGAGCACGGGGCCGCGCGCTTCCTCGTCGTACAGGTCGACCTGCAGCACGTCCACGCTGGCGTGGTTGGCACGGTCGAGCACGAAGTCGAGCGCGTTCATTTCCCGCACCTGCAGCCGGGCGTCGTTGTCCGGCAGGCCGAACAGGGACTGGCAAATGGCGATCACGTTGGGGTTCAGTTCGATGGCCGTCACGCGCGTGTCGGGCAGGCGGCGGTAGCAGAACTTGGTCAGCGCGGCGCTGCCCAGGCCCAGCTGCACCACGTGGCGCGGCCGTTGCAGGAACAGCAGCCACATCATCATCATTTGTACGTACTCGAGCTCGATGGCGTCCGGACGCGCCAGGCGCATGGCGCCCTGCACCCAGGAGGTGCCCAGGTGCAGGCTGCGTACGCCCTGGAATTCAGTGATGGTGGCGGGAGGGTGGCCGGGCTGGTCAAAGCGCAGGCCCATGGCGGGGGAGGCAGTAGGTTTCATGCCGCCAGTTTACCAGCCGGGGCGGTGGGGACCCAAAACGGCGCCGGCAAAAAAAAGAGACGCGGCTGCGTCTCTCATGGCCCCGGTGCGCTTGTGGCGGCCGGGGCGGCCCAATTCAGGCTGGGTGGTGGAACCCCGTTGTGTGGGGCGAGGCCAGGCTTCAACTTGCGTTGCGGCGACGCGCCAGGAAGCCGACGATGCCCAGGCCGGCCAGCAGCATGCCATAGCTTGCCGGTTCAGGGACGGCGGCCACGTTGATGTCGCCCGAATAGCTGGCCGAGGGCGTGATGGTGTTGCCCATCACGGTCAGCACCAGCGTGCCCGACACGGCCACGGGATCGAGCATGCCCCACTCGTAGGCGCCGGTCGGCGACAGGGTGAGTGCGTTGCCGTTCAGGGCGGCACCGGTAAAGTTGATGTTGTTATTGCCAAACAGCGACAGCGTCTGGATGACGGCATTGGCAATGCTCGGCCCGACGTCCGGATTGAAGGTGAAGGTGTCGGTAAATGCGCCCGCGTAATTGTGGTCGGCACCGAAGTGCGCAGTGTAGATGCCGGTGGACACGGTGGACATGGCCACATTGCTGGTGAGGTCCTCCGCCAGCACGGTACCGGTCGATGCAGCCAGCATGGTTGCCAGGAGTAGTGCTCTTAGTTTCATTTTTATCCCCTAAAGGTAACAAAGCACCTGGTCATCCAAGTGCTGAGAACCAACTTACTAGCGGGGTAAAATGATGTCAATTAGCTATTTTTAAATCGAAAATAATATGCAATAGTGTGAAACTAACCGCAGGGCGCGATGCCCTGTGCAGTGGATAAATGAAAGTAGTTGTAGGCGTAAATTAAATGCAGGAAACAACACTTTGTCGTTTTTATCAGACGCTGCTGACCCCTGGATTAGGACGGTTTTAGCTGCCTTCATGCAAGCTTGAACTTTTTGTTATCGTGCCCATTTGACTGCCCGGACCACCCGTCGAGGTGCCTGACTGGTTGAATGGCCTGCAGGCCAGCAGGGCGCCCCTCACTTCTCCTGCTTGAGCGGCTTGTCCTTGTCGATCACTTCACGGCAGTCGCCCTTGATGATGGCGTTGTCGTAGTTGGTCCAGCCATAGCTGTCCACGTAGCGCTTGTGCTGCTTGAAGCGGGCGTTGACGAAGCTCCATTCCAGCTTTTCGCCCGGGTAGGCGATGTCGCCCAGGTCCAGCAGCGTGTGGAACATGTTTTCCGTCGCGAGCCTGGCCTTGCGGTGGCGCAGCAGCTGGCGCACCTTGTCCGGATAGCGCTCGCGGTACTGGTCGGAATACCAGACGAAGGCGGGAATGTGGAACTCGAACTGCGTGTTGTGGCCATGGAAGGCCAGGTTGCAGCTGCCGTCGTACAGGGTCTGGCCATGGTCGGCCACGTACACCAGCGCCCCCAGTTGCCCGGTCTGCTTGAGGGTGGCGATGGCCTGGGACAGGAACCAGTCCGTGTACAGGATGGAGTTGTCGTAGCTGTTGTTGAGCTGGGGCTTGATCTTGGTGTCCGTGTAGACCGGCTTGTCGACCCCGAACAGGGACGGCTGCCACTTGTCGAACGCCTTCGGATAGCGCTGGCTGTAGTTCCAGTGGTTGCCCAGCGAGTGCAGCACGATCAGCTTTTTCGGCGCCGGGTCGGCCATGGCCCGCTGCAGCGGCTCCAGCAGCACGGCGTCGAAATTGGAGCGGTTGGTAAAGCCGCCCAGGTTGAGGAACTGGATCACGTCCGCTTCCTTGGCGAACACGGAGACGGGCGTGTCGAACTGGCCGAACGAAACCTGGTTCGACAGCCACCACGTCTTGAAGCCCGCTTCCTTGTAGGCCGTCAGGAACGATTTTTCCGAGAAACCATCCTTCAGGCTTTGCATGGCCGGCTTGCGCGAGATGATGACGGGCACCGACAGCCGGGTGGCCGACACGGCCGTGATCACGTCCGGCAGCGTCACCAGGTTGGCTTCCTGCTTGAGCAGCGGATTGGTGGGGCGCGGATAGCCGTTCAGGCTCCAGCGGTCGTAGCGCGACGATTCGCCGATCACCAGCACCACGATCTCCGGTTCCTGGCCCGGCGTGGCCTGGTGGGCCTGGAACCGGAAACTGCGGCTGCGCTCACCGAGCTGGGCCAGGTAGCGCCGTTCCTTCCAGAAGTCGGCGCCGCGCGCGGCCAGGCCGAACGGCCAGCTGGCGGCGAAGGCGTCGCCGTCCACGGGCGAGCGGGCCCAGTAGGGCAGGGCGGCCAGTTTCCAGGATACATGGCCGGCCGCCGGCACGGCCGGCAGCGACGGGCCGCTGTCCTCGTCCGCATCCTCTTCCTCGTCGTCGCTGGCGCCATCGCCGAAGCCGGAGGCGGCCACGCTGGCCGACGGCGCGTGCGCGGCCGGCAAGGAGGTGGCGGCGGGGCGGGAGGCGGTGGCCGGACGGGAGGCGGCGCGCACGGCGGCCGACGGCTTGGCCTGGATGCCGAATTCATAGCCCCAGCCCCACACGGCCGCCAGCAGCAGCAGGGCCGCCAGCGCGCCCCAGCGGCTGCGCCCGCTCCAGTCCAGGGCCCGGCTGCGCACGGCCACGACCTGGGCCAGCAGCCACCAGGCCAGCACGGCCGCCATGGCGCCGCCCAGCAGCCACACTTTCTGGCCCAAAAATTCCATCGCCTCGCGCGGGCTGGTCTCGGCGATGATGCCCAGGTGGTGGGTGGAAATGCCCTGGCCGTAGAACACGAACAGATAGATCTCGGCCGGCAGGGCGACAAAGGCGGGCAGCAACAGCCAGTGGAACCAGGCCGGGCGCTTGAACACGGCCCACGCGGTGAGCCAGCCCAGCGCCTCGACGGCGGCGATTTGCCACGCCTGCTCGACGGGCTTGCCCAGCAGGCGCGGCACATAAGGCACGGCCGACAGCAGCAGATAGGTGGCAAGCAGGAACAGGTTGGCAGGACGCAACAGGGATCGCATAAAGACGGGGAGTGAAAAAAATGTCTGCTATTATCAAGTGTTTCCTGATCTTACAGCGAGTTTTTGCTGGCCCGGCGCCCACCACGCCCGTCCGCCGCTGCCGCGAAATAGATTGACTGGCCGCCAGGCCACGTCTATACTCGCGAGTTCTCAATTTATTCTGCACATCGTATACGCTCTTGTAGCCGCTCCACCGTGAGTGGCTTTTCGCGCCTCCGCTGTCCATGTAGATCGGGACTAGGTTTTAGTCCCCGGGCAACCGTCCGGGTTATCAACGTTGTAATTTTGTTGGATTTAGAACGATGCCAACCATC
>JAZJZQ010000759.1:0-6479 GCA_040389625.1 Pseudomonadota bacterium
GACGGGCGCGCATGGTGGCCGGGTGGGCGGATGGCGCAGAAGGCGTTGCCGATCTCGCCGTCGATCACGGCATCCGTCGCGGCCACGGCGGCGCCGGCGGCGCGCAGCGCGGCCTGCCAGCTCCAGGCATTGAGCAGGGTGTCGCCGTCGATCGGGTAGCACTCCTCGCCTTCGGCCGGCACGTTGTCGCGCACCATGGCGATGGCGTTGGCGCTGTGGTTACGTTCCAGGTCGGCCAGCTGGGCCAGCGGGGCCTGGCGGTGCTCGACCAGGTCATTGATCTGGGCGCTGATCAGCTGGTCGGCGATGGCCTGCAGCCGGGCCGGCGACTCGGGGTGCCAGTCGCCCATGTTGTGCCGCTGGCAATCGGGATGGCTGTAAATTGCTGTACTCATGTGTCTCGCTTCTGCCGCCGCCATCATTGTGTATCCCACGCGCGGGTTCTCGCATAGAATCTGATGATCGTCTGGTTCTCTTGATCTGGCATGTTAAAAAATTCACGTATGGCGCTAATCTACCACGTTGCCGCACTTCGCTGGTGCGCAGCGCGCCCCGCACGCACCAGTTCAGCCATCCAAAACGGCAGCGGACGGCGCCATGGCCAGTAAACTGCACGCGGTCGCCCGCCAGGTGGGCCAGATCATCGTCGGCAAGGACCTGCAGGTGCGCCAGGCCCTCACCTGCCTGCTGGCCGGCGGCCACCTGCTGATCGAGGACGTGCCCGGCGTGGGCAAGACCACGCTGGCCCACGCATTGGCCGTCTCGCTGGGACTGCGGTTCAACCGCATCCAGTTCACCAGCGACCTGCTGCCGGCCGACGTGGCCGGCATTTCGATCTACGAGCGGGAAAAGAACGCCTTCGTGTTCCACCCCGGCCCCATCTTCACCCAGGTGCTGCTGGCCGACGAGATCAACCGCGCCACGCCCAAGACCCAGTCCGGCCTGCTGGAGGCGATGGAAGAGCGCCAGGTGACGGCCGACGGCATCACGCGCCCGCTGCCGGAACCGTTCTTCGTCATCGCCACCCAGAATCCCACCCACCAGGTGGGCACCTTCCCGCTGCCCGAATCGCAGCTGGATCGCTTCCTCATGTGCCTGTCGCTCGGTTATCCGGATGCGGCGGCGGAGCGGGCGCTGCTCATGGGCGAGGACCGGCGCGCGCTGCTCAAGTCGCTGCCGCCGGCCATGACCCCGGACGAACTGGCGGCGGCCCAGCAGGGCCTGCGCCAGATCCACGCCGCGCCCGCCCTGATCGACTATGTGCAGGCGCTGGCCGCCGCCTCGCGCCAGAGCGGCCTGTTCGCCGAGGGCATGAGCCCGCGCGCGGCCATCGCCCTGCTGCAGGCGGCGCGCGCCTGGGCCGCGCTCGAGGGCCGCGACCACGTACTGCCGGAAGACGTGCAGGCCGTGCTGGTGCCCGTGTGCGCGCACCGGCTGCGGCCCCTCAAGTCGGCCCACGGCGTGGCCCTGGCCAGTCGCGAACTGGTGCTGCAGCTGCAGCAGTCGGTGCCGGTCTAGCGCTGTCATGTTCGCCGCGCCGCGCCGGTGGTATCGCACGATGGCCGACCAGTGGCTATTCCAGCTGCGCGAGCGCGAGCCGGGCACGGTGGTGCTGGTAATGCGGCGCGTCTTCATCGTGCCGGGCGCGCCGGGACTGGCGTTCACCGGCCTGCTGCTGGTGATGCTGATCGGCGCCCTCAACTACAACCTGGGGCTGGGCTTCGCCCTCACCTTTTTCGCCGGCGCCTGCGCCGTGGCCGACATGGTCCTGACGGCCAGAAACCTGGCCGGCCTGCGGCTGGCGCCGGGCCGGGTGCAGCCCGTGTTCGCGGGCGAGGAAGCCCGTTTCGAACTGCAGCTGCACAACCCGGGCCGGGCCGACCGTTACGCCGTCTGGCTCGGCTTCCAGCAGGACGGCGAACCGCGCCACGTGGCCGACGTGCCCGGCGGCGGCAGCGCGCTGGCCGTGCTGTCGTGCGCCACGGCCGAACGAGGCTGGCTGGACGCGCCCCGCATCCGCCTGCTCACCCGCTATCCACTGGGCCTGTTCCGCGCCTGGTCGTACTGGAAGCCGGACCTGCGAGCCCTGGTCTACCCCTATCCGGAAGCCGATGCGCCGCCGCTGCCCATGCAGGGCGCGGCCAGCGAGGAGGGCCACGGCCAGGTGGGGCTGGACAATTTCGCCGGCATCCGCAGCTACCAGGCGGGCGACCCGATGCGCCACCTGGCCTGGCGCCAGATCGCGCGCCACGATCCGGCCCTGGGCGGCCAGCTGGTGACCAAGCATTTCGACGGCGGCGCCGTGGCCGAACTGTGTCTCGATTTCGCCCAGCTGCCGCCGACAATGGCGCTCGAGCACAAGCTGTCGCGCCTGACCAGCTGGGTGCTGGAGGCGGAGCGGCGCGCCCTGCCCTACGCCTTCCGCCTGGGCCCGCACCAGTTCGAGCCGGCCCTGGGCGACGCCCACCGGGCCGCCTGCCTGCAGGCGCTGGCCCTGTTTGGCACGGGGCTGCGGGCATGATTGCACCGTCCACCACAATGCAAGGGGCCGTGGCGCAACAGGCGGCCCTGCGCCGGGCTGCGGCGCGACCGCCGGGAGGCGCGCCATGACGCCAGCCACCAGCCGCTGGCAGCGCCTGGCCCAGCGCCTGCCGCGTGACAAGGCCGACACCTTGCTGCTGCTGGCCGCCGCGCTGATGGTGCTGGCGCCCCACTTCGCCCACCTGCCGCCATGGACCAGCGCCGCCGTCTGCGCCACGCTGCTGTGGCGCGCCGCCATCACCTGGCTGGGCAAGCGCATGCCGCCCCTGTGGCTGCTGCTGCCGTTGTCGGTGCTGTCGATGGCGGGCGTCTACCACTCCTTCCACACGCTGCTGGGGCGCGACGCCGGGGTGGCCATGCTGGCCCTGCTGCTGGCCTTCAAGCTGCTGGAAATGCACGCCCGGCGCGACCTGTTCGTCGTCATCTTCCTCAGCCTGTTCCTGCTGCTGACGACCTTCTTCTACAGCCAGACCATGCTGACGGCCCTGTCCATGCTGGCCACGCTGGCCGTGCTGCTGACGGCCCAGCTCACGTTCCAGTACACGGGCCAGGTGCCGCCGCTGGCCCGGCGCCTGCGCACGGCCGGCCACATCATGCTGCTGGCCGCGCCGCTGGCGGCGCTGCTGTTCATCGCCTTCCCCCGCATCCAGGGTCCGCTGTGGGGCTTGCCGGGCGACGCGCGCGCGGGCCGCAGCGGCATGTCCGACAGCATGGCGCCCGGTAACGTCTCCAGCCTGGCCATGTCGGACGAGGTGGCGTTCCGGGTCCGCTTCATCGACCCGCAACCGGCCCAGTCGCAGCTGTACTGGCGCGGCATCGTGCTGGGCGACTACGACGGCCGCACCTGGACCCGGGTGCCGCGCCGGCGCGGGCCCCGGCACGAGGTGCAGCTGGTGGCGCGCGGTCCGGCCGTGCGCCACCAGGTCACGCTGGAGCCCACCGGCAAACGCTGGCTGTTCGCGCTGGAACTGACGGAGCCGGAGCTGGACCTGCCCGGCTACCTGAGCACCAGTTCGGAGGAAGTGGAATACTTCGCCACCACGCCGATCAACGAGCGGCTGCGCTACGACGCCAGCGCCCACCTGGACTACCGCATCCAGGCCGACGAAACGCCGCCGGCCATGGCGCGCTGGCTGGCGCTGCCGGCCAGCTTCAACCCGCGCACGCTGGCCCTGGCCCGCACACTGCGCCAGCCCCGGCCGGACGACTCCGTGCGGGCCGTGCTCAGGCTGTTCCGCGACGAGAAGTTCTATTACACGCTGCAGCCGCCCCTGCTGGGTCGCGACGCCGTCGACCAGTTCCTGTTCGACACCCGGGCCGGCTTTTGCGAACACTACGCGGGCGCCTTCGTGGTGCTGATGCGCGCCATGCAAGTGCCGGCGCGGGTGGTGACGGGCTACCAGGGCGGCGAATACAACCCGGTGGACGGCTACGTGACGGTGCGCCAGTCCGACGCCCACGCCTGGGCCGAAGTGTGGCTGGACGGCCAGGGCTGGCGCCGGATCGATCCCACGGCCGCCGTGGCCCCCGACCGGATCGAACAGAACCTGGCGCGGGCCCTGCCGCAAAACAGCCTGTTCGGCCTCGGCCCCTTGCTGGCGTTGCAGAACGACCCCACTTCATGGCTGGCCCGTTTGCGATTTTCCGTGGCGGCGATGAATAATGCTTGGAATCAATGGGTCCTGGATTACAATCCAGACAGGCAGCGAAGTTTCCTTGAAGAATTAAGCGCAACCCTGTTCCAGTGGCGCAGCGCTGCCGGCCTGGCGCTGGCGGCAGGCCTGGCCGCCCTGCTGCGGCAACGCAGTGTGTGGCGCCGGCAAGACCCGCTGGAGCGGCTGTACCAGGCGTTCTGCCGGCAGCAGGCCAGGCACGGCTTTGGCCGCCGGCCGGACGAGGGACCGCTGTCCTACGCGGCGCGCTTGCGGCACATGCCGGCCGCCACGGAAAAACACGCTGCCATGGACGAATTCCTGGCCCTGTATGGCGCGTTGCGCTATGGCCGCGCCCACCCCACAACACGCGCGGCGTCCCTGAGGACGCTGCAAACCCTGCTACCACGATGCCGATGAACGCTATGTCCTTCCCCCGCTCCCCCTCCCGCTGGATGCTGGCCCTGCTGCTGGCGGCCGCGCCGCTGGCCCAGGCCGCCGTCGATCCCTACGGCTACAAGCTGCCGCCCAGCCAGCGCCACAGCAAGGCCAAGGCCGTCAAGAAAAAAGGCCCGCCGCCCGTCGATTACGTGGGCGAATTCGTCAACTTCGGCCAGTGGAAGGACGTGCGCGCCTTCCTCGACGAGCTGGCCGCGCGCGACGGCTTCGACCGCGCCGCGCTGGACTCGCTGATGGGCCAGGTGCGCTACGTGGACGCGGCCGTGCAGCTGATCAAACCGGCGCCGCCGGGCAAGCCCAAGAACTGGCAGGCGTACAGCAAGCTGTTCATCGACCCGCTGCGCATCGACGCCGGCGTGCGGTTCTGGAACGAGAACCAGGAAGCGCTGGCCCGGGCCGAATCCCTGTACGGGGTGCCGGCGGAAATCCTGGTCGGCATCATCGGCGTGGAAACCGTGTACGGCCGCAACACGGGCCGCTTCCGCGTGCTGGACGCACTCACCACGCTGGCCTTCTCCTATCCGGAAGCGCCGGCGCGCGACGAGCGCATGGCCTTCTTCCGCGGCGAACTGGAAGCGACCCTGCTGTTCGCGCGCCAGAACGGCATCGATCCGCTGTCGCTGCGGGGCTCGTACGCGGGCGCCGTCGGCATGCCGCAATTCATGCCCAGCAGCATCGTCAAGTACGCCGTCGATTTCGACGGCAACGGCAAGGTCGACCTGCTCGGCTCGAGCAGCGACGCCATCGGCAGCGTGGCCGCCTTCCTGACGGCGCACGGCTGGCGCCGCGACGACCCGGGCCCGCTCGTGTACCAGGCCGAGGTGTCGCCCAGCCGGGCGTGGGAAGGCATGATCAACCAGGGCCTGGTGGCAAAATTTGCCGCCCAGGACTTGACGGCGGCCGGCATCAGCACCACATCAGCATTGCCGCCGGGCATGAACTTTGGCTTGGTGGATTTACAGAATGGCGCCGATCCCACGGAATACTGGCTTGCAACGAACAATTTCTTTGCTATAACGCAATATAACCGCAGCTATTTCTATGCGATGTCGGTGGTGGAACTGGGACGGGCCGTGCGCCTGTCGCGGGGCGGGAATATGTAAGAAACCGTTAAGACAGTTGAACTATGGTCTTGCTATCAGTATTGTATAGTTGGCGCCCGGAAACTACGCAGCGTATGCCGCACGGAAATTGAATATCGTGCGGCAACTTATGTGAAATTGCCTTATAATTAACTTCAACGATTCAATTGAATTGAGGCACAGGCAGCTTAACACAGGAGAAGGTGTATAATTCTCACACAATGTTGCAACCGGACAACAATAACTTACAGCAATGGGTTTTTTTTGTTGCTTTTAAGTACTGTAATGCTCGCTGTTGTACAATTGTGTATATATTATGAAACTTGTTATACCGGAATCCGTCCGTGTGTGAATTCGTTCCTTGGTGAAGGATGAACATTAACGCAGCAAGAGCGAGCTCCGAGTGTTTTTTACTTTGCAGGACTACTTTCAGAAGGAACAAACGACATCATGACAAACCAAGTCGGCATTGATATGAACAACGATTCGGAAGGCGATGATCTGCTGCAGTACAACCCGAACCGCCTGCTGGATACGCTGATCGAAAATCTGCGTCTGAAGAACGACGCAGCCCTGTCGCGCGCGCTGGAAGTGGCGCCGCCAGTGATCAGCAAGATTCGTCACCACCGTCTGCCGGTCGGCGCTTCGCTGCTGATCCGCATGCACGAGGTGAGCGACCTCAGTATCCGTGACCTGCGTTACTTGATGGGCGATCGCCGCAACAAGTTCCGCATCAGCGACAAGC
>JAZJZQ010000760.1:0-2589 GCA_040389625.1 Pseudomonadota bacterium
TGCGCCGGCATCACGCCGTTCAACTTCCCCGCCATGATCCCGCTGTGGATGTTCCCGATGGCTATCGCGTGCGGCAATACCTTTGTGCTCAAGCCGTCGGAGCAGGACCCGCTGGTGACGGAAAAGCTGGTGCGCCTGGCCTTGCAGGCTGGCGTGCCGCCCGGTGTGCTCAACGTGGTGCATGGCGGCGAAGAGGTGGTCAACGCCTTGTGCGACCATCCGGACATCAAGGCCATCTCCTTTGTCGGCTCGACCCGGGTCGGCACCCATGTCTACCAGCGCGCCACGCTGGCCGGCAAACGGGCCCAATGCATGATGGGCGCCAAGAACCACGCCGTCGTGCTGCCTGACGCGAACAAGGAACAGACCCTGAATCAGCTGCTGGGCGCAGGTTTTGGCGCCGCCGGCCAGCGCTGCATGGCTGCCTCCGTGGCCGTGCTGGTGGGCGAAGCCCAGGCATGGCTGCCGGAGCTGGTGCAGAAGGCGCGCACCCTGACGGTGGGCGCGGGCAAGGACAATCCGGACCTGGGGCCGCTCATTTCGTGCGCCGCCCGGGAGCGCGTGCTGGCACTGGTGGAGCAGGGGCTGGCGCAGGGCGCCACCCTGGCGCTGGACGGGCGCGCCATCCAGGTGCCGGACTACCCGGACGGCAATTTCGTCGGCCCCACCATCCTGGCCGGCGTCAAGCCCGGCATGGCCGTCTACGACCAGGAGATCTTCGGCCCGGTGTTGGTGGTGGTGGCCGCCGACACGCTGGACGACGCCATCGCCCTGGTCAATGCCAACCCGAACGGCAACGGCACGGCGCTGTTCACGCAAAGCGGCGCGGCGGCCCGCAAGTTCCAGGAAGATATCGACGTGGGCCAGGTCGGCATCAACGTGCCGATTCCCGTGCCGGTGCCGCTGTTCAGCTTTACCGGCTCGCGCGGCTCCAAGCTGGGCGACCTGGGCCCGTTCGGCAAGCAGGTGGTGCTGTTCTACACCCAGACCCAGACTATCACCCAGCGCTGGTTCGCCGATGCCGCCTCGGTTGGCCAGGTGAACACCACCATCAGCCTGAAATAGCGCCATGGAATTCGATCTCAGCGACGAACAGCGCGCATTCCAGCAGGCCGCGCGCGACTTCGCCCAGGGCGAACTGGCTCCCCACGCGGCCCGCTGGGATGCCGACGGCTATTTCTGCCGCGAGACCATCGCCAGGGCCGGCGAGATGGGCTTTTGTGGTCTGTACACGCCGCAGCACTGGGGCGGGCTGGGCCTGTCGCGCCTGAATGCGGCCATCGTGTTCGAGGAACTGGCGGCCGGCTGCACCTCCACCACGGCCTACCTGACCATCCACAACATGGCAACCTGGATGGTGTCGCGCTGGGGCAGCGAGGCGCTGTGCCGGCAATGGGTGCCGCAACTGGCCAGCGGCACCAGCCTTGCCAGCTACTGCCTGACCGAGCCGCAAGCCGGTTCTGACGCGGCGGCCCTGCGCACACAGGCCGTGCGCCATGGCGAGCACTACGTCATCGACGGCGGCAAAGCCTTCATTTCCGGCGGCAGCCGCACCGACCTGCTGGTGGTGATGGCGCGCACCGGCGCCGCGGGCGCGGGTGGCATCTCGGCCTTTGCCGTGCCGGCCGATACGCCCGGCATCAGCTTCGGCAAGCTGGAGGCAAAGATGGGCTGGAACAGCCAGCCCACCTGCGCCATCCACTTCGACGCGGTGCGGGTGCCGCTGCACCACCGGCTCGGCGAGGAAGGCCAGGGCTTCGCGATGGCGATGAAGGGGCTGGACGGGGGCCGCATCAACATCGCCGCCTGTTCCATCGGCACGGCGCAGGCGGCGTTGAACCGGGCCCAGGTCCACCTGAAGGAGCGCGTGCAGTTCGGCCGCGAACTGGCGCAGTTCCAGGCGCTCCAGTTCAAGCTGGCCGACATGCTCACCGAACTGGTCGCGGCACGCCAGATGGTGCGGCTGGCGGCCTGGAAGCTCGACACGGAAAGCCCCGACGCCAGCGCCTACTGCGCCATGGCCAAGCGCTTCGCCACCGACGCCGGCTTTAACGTGGCCAACGACGCCCTGCAACTGCACGGCGGCTACGGCTACATCCGCGAGTATCCGCTGGAGCGCCACGTGCGCGACACGCGGGTGCATCAAATCCTTGAAGGTAGCAACGAAATCATGCGCCTCATCATCGCCAGGGCCATCCTGCGCGACGGCGCCACGGAGATCATCAAATGAAAAACAGTTATACCAACCTGTCTGTCGAACGGCACCAGCACACGGTGCAGGTCACCCTGCACAACCCGCCGGCGCACACCTGGACCGAAGACAGCCTGGCGGCGCTGACCGAATTGGTCAACGACGTGCAGCAGGACCGCCAGATCTACGCGCTGGTGATCACCGGCGACGGGCCGAAGTTCTTTTCCGCCGGCGCCGACCTGAAAGTCTTTGCGGACGGCGACAAGGCCACGGCGCGCCGCATGGCGCAGCGCTTCGGCGAAGCGTTCGAGGCGATGGCCGCTTTCCGCGGCGTGACCATCGCCGCCATCAACGGCTACGCCATGGGCGGCGGGCTGGAATGCGCGCTGGCCTGCGAC
>JAZJZQ010000761.1:0-4379 GCA_040389625.1 Pseudomonadota bacterium
TGGCCTTGCCGTCGATGCCGGGCAGGCGGCCGATTTCCGGCACCAGCGCCTTGCACTCGACCAGGATGTCCTGGTTGACCAGGCGGTTGAAGCGGCGCGTGATTTCGTTGGTCTGCTCAATCATGGGGATCTGGTCTTCCCCCACCGGCACCAGCGTGGCCTTGAAGGCCGTGATGTCGGCCGCCTGGCTGGCCGGGTAGGTGAGAAAGCCGGCCGGAATGTCGCGCTCGAAGCCGCGCAGCACGATCTCGGCCTTGACGGTGGGATTGCGCTCGAGGCGGGCCACCGTCACCAGGTTCAGGTAGTAGAAGGTCAGTTCGGCCAGTTCCGGGATCTGCGACTGGATCAGGATGGTGGACTTGGCCGGATCGATGCCCACGGCCAGGTAGTCGAGCGCCACTTCGACCACGTTGCGGTGTACCTTGCCCGTGTCGTCCATATTGTCGGTCAGGGCCTGCGAGTCGGCCAGCATGATGTATTGCTTGTAGTCGTGCTGGTAGGTGACGCGGTTGCGCAGGCTGCCCACGTAATGGCCCAGGTGCAGGGGGCCGGTGGGGCGGTCGCCGGTCAGGATCACGGCAGGGGAAGTGGACTTGGCTGGCTGACTCATCAGGGTTCCTTTACGTTACCCCCGTCCGGCGCGCCAATAAAAACGCCGCCTGGCGGAGGCGGCGTTGATAAAAACATCATTCACTATGGATAAACAGTGGCCGCTCGCTGTCAGCGGCACCACCAATTCAGGCTAGCACGATGTATAGGGGTAAATTTCATGCGCGTATGGTTGCAGTTCGGCGCCGGTCTGTCAAGTTGTTGTGCTGGCTCAAACGCAGTACGCTTGCGGGGAACCTCCTTGCCGAACGGACGATCTAACAGGATCGGACAGGAGGGTCATAATGTCATTACCTTTTAATTCTCTGGCATTCAAGGATACTCTGGTGGAAGGTGGATTCAGCGACAGGCAGGCGGCTGTGCTGGCCAACGGGATATGGGACCTGGTGACGAATACGCTGGCGACCAAGGACGATCTGCTCGCTCTTGAAAACCGCATCGACGTCAAACTGGCGCAACTGAAAGCAGATATGCTCATGTGGATCGTCAGCCTGGCGGTCGTGCAGACGACAATACTGGGCGCGATGCTGAAATTGCTGCGTTAAGGCTTACGGTTGGCAAATATTCCGATCCTGCAAATTCACGGTTAGCAGCGCTGCAGCATATCGCGGCATCCTATTCAGGGGGAGCTGTATCGCATCGTCCTGTGGGTTGTCGCCGGCGTGTGTCCTGGGCGCGCGTTCAATGCGCGCGCACGCTGGCAGCCAGGATGTCGGTCCGGTGGTAGTGCTGGAAGCCTTCCATCACGGCCCCCGACTTGGCCGCCTTCTCCAGCAGTTCGCGCAGCACCTTCTGGTCTTCCGGCGTCAGCGACAGGCGTGAGATGTAGGCGCCGCTCTGGCCCCAGGGCAGTTCCGGTATCGGCTCCAGCCGCAGCTTGTCGAGCATGCCGCTCACGCGCGGCTCGTGGGCGATGGCGCCAGCCAGGATGGTCGGCCCCATGATGGTGATGTCGACCGCGCCCATATTGAGCAGGCGCGCCACGGCGCTCACGTCCACTTCCGTAAATAGCCGTCCCTGTTTGGCCAGTTCCTTCACCAGCGCCGTGTACTGCTCGCCGTGGTCGAACCCGCGCACCACGGCCACCCGCAGTTCTCGCCGTTCCAGCAATTCCCTGGCGCTGGTGATGGGCGGGCGGTCGCTGGCCAGTGAAATCAGGGTGGCGCGGTGGCCCATCATCGGCACGAAGATGCCGATCTGGTCGCGCGCGGCGGTGCGCGTTGCCGGCACCAGCATGTCGGCCTTGCCGGCCTCGAACATGGCGACCTGGCGCGCGCGCGGCACGATGGGAAACTCGAAGGTGCAGCCGCTGCGCGGGCCGATGCTGCGCAACAGCTCCGGATAAATGCCGCTGACGTTGCCCCCTTCAATGATGACGCTGGCCCCGGTCGGCGCGACGGGCGCGCTGATCTCGCGCGAACAATGGGCGCCGGTGCTGCCCGCCGCCAGTGCCAGCAGCCATGCCAGGCTGCGCCGCCGGAAAATATCGCTGTGCTTCATATACGTGTTGCCTGACAAATGATGATCGTATCGCCCCGGTTCAGGCTTGCATCTGGGCTTGCTGTTGCAGCCGGCTGAGGCGGAAATAGCGGCGCGCCACCAGGATGGCCAGCGCCTGCATGGCGGCGCAGGCGAAGAAGGTAGTGCCGATGCGCCAGTCGCGCGACGGCAGGTGGCTCACTTCGGCCACGATGGCATTGCCCAGCACGGGCATGATGATGATGCCCAGGCTGCTGATCGATTGCAACGACCCCATCAGCTCCCCCTGTTCCTGGGCCGGCGTGGCCTTGGAGATGATGCCCTGCAGCGCGGGGCCGGCCGCGAACGCCAGCAGGTTGCACAGGATGAAGACATACATCATCCAGCCTTCCGTGGCCAGGCCGTACAGCATGTAGGTGATGCAGCCCGAGCCCAGGCCCAGCAGCATCAGCCGCACCTCGCCCAGGCGGCGGATGAACATGCCCAGCAGGCCGGCCTGCACCACGGCCGCCGCCAGTCCCACGCAGAACAGGGCGATGCCGTTTTCGCGCGGGCTCCAGCCGAAGCGGAAGTGGGTGTACAGCACCCAGGTCGAATGCAGCATCATCTGGGCGAACGTGACCAGCGAATAGACGATCACCAGGCCGCGGATGTCGGTGCGCCGGGCCAGCTTGGCGATGGCCGCCAGCGGGTTGACCTTGGCCAGCTTGAACGACTGGCGGCGCGCCTGCGGCAGCGATTCCGGCACTACCAGGTAGCCGTAGATGAAATTGGCGGCCGACAGCGCGGCGGCCACATAGAACGGCAGATGCAGGTCGACGCTGCCCAGCAGCCCGCCCAGCATGGGGCCGCAGATGAAGCCCAGCCCAAAGGCGGCGCCCACCTTGCCAAAGCTCTTGGCGCGGTTGTCCGGGGTGGAAATGTCGGACGCGTAGGCCGACGCCACCGACATGCTGGCCGACGACATGCCGCCCACCACGCGGCCGATGAACAGGCAAGCCAGGTTGGGAGCCCAGGCCGTGGCCAGGAAATTGAGGCACATGCCCGACATCGAATAGAGCAGCACGGGGCGGCGGCCGATACGGTCGCTGAGGGCGCCCAGCATGGGCATGAAGATGAATTGCATCAGGCCGAAGGTGGAACTGAGTGCGCCATACCACCATGCCTGGCCGGCCCGGCCATGGACGAACTCGCCCACCAGGATGGGCAGCACGGGTACCACCAGCCCTATGCCCAGCATGTCGATGAACACGCAGACCAGGATGAAATTGAGATTGCCTGTCGGCGCGGCCGGCGGAACAGGGGAGGTGGCGTTGTTGAGTGTTGTCATGGCAATTGGAAATATGCGGAGCGGTGGCCGGCGGCACATCCTGTGTGCCTGGCTGCCCGTTTCATCAATGCAATTGTGGCATGAAACGGCTGTCGCACCATAGGGGACAGCAGCAATTAATTGTGGAAGCGCACAGGCGGAAATATTTTTCCCAAAGAAACATTGCTCGCTTGCTAATTCTGGCGTAATTGTGCAAAATACTACAACAAATAACAACATTGGGAGCCGCCGATGCGCACCATGTTCGCCGCCAGCCTGCTTTTGTTCTGCACCTGCGCCTACGCGCTGGATGATACGCCGACCCAGAGTGTCTACATGGGCCCGCGCGGCGAGGATGTGCGGAGTGCCGTGCGCGTGCGCCAGCCGGTGCCGCCCCCGGCACGGGTGCCCGATGTCGGCCGTAATGGGGCGCTGTCGGCCGGCCGCGAACCGGCGCCGCGGGTTTACCGCTCTGTGCCCGCCGCGCCGCCGGCCGTCTCGTCGGGCCGCTCTGAAGTGCAGCCCTGGCTGGCCATCCGCCAGCCTGGCTTGGCCGGGCGCCACGGGCAGAAATAGTGGCCGGGGCCGCCTTGGTGGGCCCGGCGGCCGGCGACCAGGCCGACCGGGCGCCATGGCCTTGCGGCCGGTTAAGAAGCGGAACGTTAATTGATGCAATTGCTGTTGACTTACGGTAACATTGCTCCCGTTAAAGAACCACTCGGGTGACAGGCCGGGCGCCATGCCCGCCATGCCAGGGCGCAGCCCTCAATTAAGGAACCGTTATGTCCATCATTACCAGCGACGCTCAAGCAGCGTCCCCTGCGGCCGAATACCTCGCCTTTACCCTGGGCCAGGAAGAATACGGCATCGACATCCAGAAAGTAAGCGAGATCCGCAGCTACGAAACGCCGACCCGGATCGCCAACGCACCCGAATTCGTCAAGGGGGTGGTCAACCTGCGCGGCATCATCGTGCCCATCGT
>JAZJZQ010000762.1:0-17655 GCA_040389625.1 Pseudomonadota bacterium
GGCCGTCGTCCATCGCCATCGATGGCGGCATGTCTTCCCATGGCGCCGGGTTGCGTGGCGCGGCTGGCGCGGCCGTGGCCGACGGCATGCCGGCCCGCGGCATCATCGCCGGCGCCGAGGCGGAGGGAGCGCCGGGAGAATACGGTGCCGATACCGGTGTCGATGCTTGCGCCGACGGCGGCATCGCCGGTGGTGCCGCAGGCGGCGCCATGGCTGGCGGTGCCGCTTGCGACGCCACGGCTGGCGATGCCGTTTGCGGCGCCACGGCTGGCGCTGCGGCCGCAGGTGCGCTAGCCGGCGGCAGCGGCCGCGCGCCGCCGGTCGCCACCTTCGATGCGGCGCGCGCTGCTTCCAGCGCGGCATTGATGGCGGCGCGGGCCGGGCTGACATGCGCGCTGGACGGCGCAGGTGCCGCTGGCGCAGGTGTGGCTGCCTGATAGGCGGCAGCCGGTGCCGCTGGCGCCGGTGCGGCTGCCTGATAAGCGGCAGCCGGTGCGCTCATCCCCTGCGACACAACAGGCTGCGCCGCCGATGGTGTCATCGCCTGTGGCGCAGCGGCTTGCGTGGCCGCCGGCGTCATCGTTTGTGGACTGGCGGCTTGCGCGGGCGCAGCTGCGGCCGGCGCGATCGTCGTTTGCGGCGCCGCGAGTTGCGCCGCCGGTGCAGCCATCGACGCACGGGCAACGGGCGCTGGTGCAGCTGCTTCGCTGCGCGCCATCGCGGCGGCCGCGCCGGCCACGACCGCGGGCGGCGTCAGGCTGGCGTGGCTGGCATTGACGTGGGCCGCGGCGCGGGCAGCGGGCGCGGCGGCGGCACGGGCCGCGGCCACGGCAGCCGGACGCGACATGGCAGGCGCCGCGGCGGGCACACCTTCGGCGCCGCCTACGCCGGGCCGAAAGGCCAGCATGCGCAGCAGCGTCATCGAGAAGCCCGCGTATTCGTCCGGCGCCAGGCCCAGTTCATTGCGGCCATGGACGGCGATCTGGTAATACAGTTGCACTTCTTCCGCATCGAAGGCGGCGGCCAGGCGCACGATGTCCGCATATTCGGGCAAGTCGGCCGGCAGCGCGGCCGGCACGGTCTGCGCCAGCGCGATCCGGTGCAGCAAGGTGCCCAGGTCCTGCAGCGCGCCGTTGTACGACAGGCTGCGGGTGGCCATTTCGTCGGCCACGGCCAGCAGGTCGGCGCCGTCCTGGTTGGCCAGCGCGTCGAGCAGGCGCACCAGGTAGGATTGGTCCAGCGCGCCCAGCATGCCCTGTACGGCATCCAGCGTCACTTCGCCGGCCGCGTAGGCGATGGCCTGGTCCGTCAGCGACAGCGCGTCGCGCATGGAACCGTGCGCACCCTGCGCCAGCAGGCGCAAGGCCGGCTGCTCGAAGCTGATGCCTTCCTGGCCCAGGATGTTGTCCAGGTGACTGATGATGTGACCGGGCGGCATCTGCTTGAGGTTGAACTGCAGGCAGCGCGACAGCACCGTCACGGGGATCTTTTGCGGGTCGGTGGTGGCCAGGATGAACTTGACGTGCTCGGGCGGTTCCTCCAGCGTCTTCAGCATCGAGTTGAAGGCGTGGTTGGTCAGCATGTGCACCTCGTCGATCATATAGACCTTGAAGCGGGCATTGGTCGGCGCATACACGGCCTGTTCCAGCAGCTGCGCCATTTCATCGACGCCGCGGTTGGATGCCGCATCCATCTCTATATAGTCAACGAAGCGGCCGGAGTCGATCGCGGTGCATGCTTCGCACACGCCGCACGGGGTGGCGGTGATGCCGCCGTTGCCGTCCGGGCCGATGCAGTTGAGCGATTTGGCCAGGATGCGCGACAGCGTGGTCTTGCCCACGCCGCGTGTTCCGGTGAACAAATAGGCGTGGTGCAGGCGACCGCTGTGCAAGGCGTGCGTGAGCGCGCGCACGACGTGCTCCTGGCCGACGAGCGTTTCGAAATTCTTGGGGCGGTATTTACGGGCGAGGACTTGATAGGACATGCTGAGATTTTACCGTAGATAGCAGGGGTGCGGGTCTATCCTGCGCCGCCTGCGCGCCAGGACTATGCGCCGCGTTGGCGGGCGCACCAAAGGGGCAATTGTAACAAGCTGCCGCAGCCTTGGCTAACAGTGGCCGACGCTGGACCAATTTGCACTTCGAGCAACACGATAAATCGGACGAAAACAGGCGCGCCGAAGGGGGAAGCACGGCGCGGATGCGATACGGTCATATGAAGTGGTGACTGGACAGCGGCCATGCGCCGGGGCCAGAAACAGAAAAAGCTGCCGTGGCAGCTTTTTTGATGTATCCCGAAGGAGGCGAGCCTGATCTGCGGCACTTATGGTGAACGGCCGTGGCTGCTTCGTTCCCGACCTGACCAGGTTAGCCATGCCACAATGCGCAGGGGCCCGCCAGCCGCCATTATAACCGACCCTGCGCGATCGTGGGAAGGGATCGCTTTACAGACCCAGCTGCTGCCAGATTTCGTCGACCCGCGCCTTCACGGCCGGCGTCATGGCGATGGTCGTGCCCCACTCGCGGCTCGTCTCGCCCGGCCACTTGTTGGTCGCGTCTATGCCCATTTTGCTGCCCAGGCCGCTCACGGGCGAAGCGAAGTCCAGGTAATCGATGGGCGTGTTGTCGACCAGCGTCGTATCGCGCGTGGGATCGACGCGGGTCGTGATGGCCCAGATCACTTCCTTCCAGTCGCGGATATCGACATCCTCGTCCACCACCACGATGAACTTGGTATACATGAACTGGCGCAGGAAGCTCCACACACCGAACATCACCCGCTTGGCGTGGCCCGCGTACTGCTTCTTGATCTGCACCACGGCCATGCGGTAGCTGCAGCCTTCCGGCGGCAGGTAGAAGTCCGTGATCTCGGTGAACTGCTTTTGCAGCAGCGGCACGAACACCTCGTTCAGCGCCAGCCCCAGCACGGCCGGCTCGTCCGGCGGCTTGCCCGTGTAGGTCGAGTGGTAGATGGGATCGCGGCGCATCGTGATGCGGTCGATCGTAAACACGGGGAAGGAATCCTGCTCATTGTAATAGCCCGTATGGTCGCCGTACGGCCCCTCGAGCGCATGCTCGTATCCGGACGGGTGGTTCTCGTCCGGGTAGATATGGCCTTCAAGCACGATCTCGGCCGACGCCGGCACGCGCAACTCGCTGCCGATGGCCTTGACCAGCTCCGTACGGCTGCCGCGCAGCAGGCCAGCGAACTGGTATTCAGACAGGCTGTCGGGCACAGGCGTGACAGCGCCCAGGATGGTGGCCGGGTCGGCCCCCAGCGCCACGCAGACAGGGTAAGGCTGGCCCCTGCTCTGGATGGCGTGCTCGCGGAAGTCCAGCGCCCCGCCCCGGTGCGCCAGCCAGCGCATGATGACCTTGTTCGGCCCCAGCACCTGCTGACGGTAGATGCCCAGGTTCTGGCGCTTCTTGTTGGGTCCCTTGGTAATGACCAGACCCCAGGTAATGAGCGGCGCCACGTCGCCCGGCCAGCAATGCTGGATGGGCAGGCGGGACAGGTCCACGTCGGCGCCCTCCCACACGATTTCCTGGCATGGCGCGCCCCGCATTTCCTTGGGCGACATATCCCACACGGCCTTGATCAGCGAGCCCAGGCCCAGCAGGTCCTTGAAATCACGCGGCGGTTCCGGTTCCTTCAGGCGCGCCAGCACGTGGCCGATCTTGCGCAATTCGCTGATGTCTTCCGCCCCCATGCCCAGCGCCACCCGGCGCGTGGTGCCGAACAGATTGCCGAGCACCGGCATGCTGTGACCGGTCGGATTCTGGAACAGCAAAGCCGGTCCGCCGGCCCGCAAAGTACGGTCGCAGACCTCCGTCATCTCCAAAATCGGCGAAATGGGCACGGAAACGGGCCTAAGTTCGCCCATTCGTTGCAGTTGAGAAATAAAATCTCGTAAATCCGAATATTTCATGTTTTTTTAATTTTTTTTGACTGTGAACCACATTGATCAAAAATCCAGGACAAGTGGTTGATTTTATTGGTTTTAGCTGCAATGCAAGCAAAAAAGTAAGACTTATAAGTAATAACAAACAAATTCGTTAGTATTGACTGGATATAAAACGGCTTCTACAATTTGCCCTACTTGAAGAGGACACGGCCCACTGGCCCTATTTAGTTGTCACTCATTCATTCACGGAGTCGGGGCTCCACATGACATTTTAAGGAGTGTTTTCAAAAGGCGTCTGCCTTACCCCCGAAAAAAGTTGTATTGCCACTGATCAAATACCACAGGGAAAGATCAGCTCAAGCAAGCAATGACGGCGTCCAACGCGCGCTCCCAGCGGCGACGGACGAGGCTATTTCTGATGCACGGCATTAGCGATTCCATAGCTGCGTTCAACGCGGCGGGGGAGCGCTCGTTACGGACATTTCAGGGGAATTCTATGACTAATCGTTTTACCGCGGCAACGAAGTTTGCCCGCCAACTGGCCAGCCAGCCAGCCGTGTGGTTCGCCACGACGCGCGTATCGGCCCGTGGCGTGCTCACCACCGCACAACACACTCTGACTGTATTGGGTATTTCGGCCCTGGTGGTCGTCGCTGTACTGTTCGCACGTCCCGACCTGGCCAAACAACTGAGCCAAAGCCTGCTGCAAGAACCAGCCGCCGAAGTGGCAGCCATCGTCGCCCCACCGCTGTCGGAACTGATGGAAGTACCTGCCGCAGCACCTGTCGTCAACAACGCGCCGCTGACGGCCGAGGAAAAAGCCCTGCTGGGCACCAAGAAGCAACAACAATGGGTCACCTCCTGGCTGTCCAAGCGCTACCATGTGGCGGGCGACGCGGCCAACATGCTGGTTTCAACGGCATTCCTGACGGCCCGTGAAATCAAGCTGGACCCGCTGCTGATCCTGGCCGTGATGGCCATCGAATCGGGCTTGAACCCGTTCGCGGAAAGCCCCGTCGGCGCCCAGGGCCTGATGCAAGTGATGTCAAAAGTACACCACGACAAATTCCAGGAAATGGGCGGCGTGCAGGCAGCGCTGAATCCGGTGGCCAACATCCGCGTCGGCTCGCTGATCCTGAAGGATTACGTGACCCGTGGCGGCTCCGTGGAAGCGGGCCTGAAGACCTACGTGGGCGCCGCCGCGTTCGAGAACGACGACGGCTACGGCTCGCGCGTCCTGGCCGAGTACAACCGCCTGAAGCAGGTATCGGCCGGCAAGAAAGTACCGACCACCACGCCGATGATGGCCGCCGCGCCAGCGGTCCAGAAAGAGCCGGCCGTGGCCAGCAACGACAGGCTAGCCAAGGCCGACCAGCAGATCGCCGGGCTGTAATCCCCTCTTCCCGCGCTGCGCACCGCACCAAGCCACCGTCCAGGTGGCTTTTTTATTTTCGGTCGGCACGGACCAAATGCGTCACTGACTAGCGCTATTCTTTTCCGAAAGCGCTGCGATGGCGGACTCGACAAAGCGTCTGACACAGGGGGCGCTGTCGCGCGTCCGGTAAGCCAGCGCGAGTTCAGCTTCTTCGTTGTAATCGGCGATCGCACAAAACGTCACATCGGCAGGTGCCAGCGATTTCATCGATCGCGGGACCAGCACGATGCCGTAACCGGCGGCCGTCATGCACAGGGCGGTGATGAAATCGGCCACCCGGTGTCGCGGCAGCGCGTCAAAGCCGCCGCAGCGCCCGAGACTGAACAGATTCTCCGCAAATCCCTCGCTTTCATTAAACTGCGGAACAATGAACGCCTCGCCACTCAGATCGCGGGCCACCACGGCCGGCAAGTTGGCGAGTGCATGGTTGGCGGAAACGGCGATCATCAGCGGTTCGCGCAGGATAACCGTCGCCGTCACGCCTTCGGGGTATTGTGAACGGGACCGCAACAGGCCGACATCGAGTCCTCCGTCATGGAGATGCTCCAGCTGCCTTGGCGTCTCCATCGAGGCGATATGCATGTCCACCTGCGGATTGCTACCGCGGAAAGCTTTCAGCACAGCGGGCAGTACGCCCGTCGATACCGCCGACCCAACATAGCCCAGCGAAATATTGCCGACTTCTCCACGCGCGGCGAGCTTGCCCACCGCTTCGGCACGCTCCAGCTGGCGCAGCGCCAGTCTCGCCTCCGTCAGAAAAATCTCGCCCGCATCGGTCAGGGATACGGCGGAGCGCTTGTATCGGTTGAGTAATTTAACACCCAGGTCCGCCTCAAGCTTCTTTAACTGCTCGCTCAACATCGACTGGGCAACGTTCAAGCGGTCCGCCGTACGGGCGAAATGCAGGTCCTGCGCAAGCGCGACAAAAGCTTTCAGATGGCGGCTATCCATTTATTCTGGTTTTCAGATTAAAAATTATGGTTTCTCCAGTTTATCCGAAGACGTGGATATCTTCTAATACTCATACAACCACCACATGGAGTCGGAGATGAACACCGCAATTGAAGCCAGCATCGCCCAGCAGTTTTTCACGATCGCGCCGCATCCGCAGCACGAGCGCTTGCGTAAAATAGAACTCAACGACGATGCGCTGGCCGTATTCTTCGAACGGACCAAGAACCTCGACGTGCAGAACCTGCAATACGTCCCTTTCATGCGCCATATCCTCGCTGGCGAACTCGACCGCGCCTTGGGCGGCGGCTTTGGCGCCACCATTTCGGCTATCGCGCGCGACCGTGCGAGTGGCGGCTTCACCATGGGCGTACAGAATATGACCAGTGACAGCGATGACTTTGTGAAATTCGGCACGGCCGTCGCCCACCTGCTGGGTCCGAGCAATCATGACGCCATGTCGCGCACCTACTACGCCCGCTTCCTCGTGAAAGATACGGATTCGAGCGATTCCTACCTTCGCCAGGCCTACCGTCTCTTTACGCTGCATACCGACGGCACCTATGTCGAGGAGGAGACGCACTGGTTGCTCATGATGAAGTTTGAAGAGACCAATGCCACCGGCGGCGAATCGCGCCTGCTGCACATCGACGACTGGCAGGAGCGCGACCACTTCGCCCTTGCCCCGATGGGTGCGCTCCCCTTCGTCTACAAGGCGCCTGGTTCGAAAAATGTCAGCGCAACGGTTGAACGCCCGCTCTTTTTCCACTCGGAGTACGGCCTGTCGATGGCTTTCATAGACCAGTTCGTGCAACCGCGTACCATCGCAGAGGCGCAGTTCCTGCATGCGATGGTCGATTCGATGGAGACTTCGCCGGCCACCAGGGAAATTTCCCTCCCCGTCGGCGAGCTGGTGGTGGCAAACAATTTCTTCTGGTTGCACGGCCGCGCCCCGTTCGAGAAGCATCCAGCCTTGCATCGTGAATTGATGCGTCAACGCGGGATGTTCGCAAAATGAGCACGCCCATTTCCATACGCGACGCCGACGCCGACGTGTTGATTGTTGGTGGCGGCATTATCGGCGTGTCCACCGCCATGCAACTGACGGCACGCTATCCTGGGCTGAAGGTCGTACTGCTCGAGAAGGAAGCATCGCTGGCGACGCATCAGTCAGGGCACAACAGCGGCGTGATTCACGCAGGCGTCTACTACGCGCCAGGTAGTTTCAAGGCCGAATTCTGCCGCCGCGGTGCGGCGGCAACCTACGAGTTTGCCCGCCGCCACCAAATCGACCATGAGCAGTGCGGCAAGCTCATCGTCGCCACCAACGGGCTGGAAGTGCAGCGCCTGAAGGACCTGTACGACCGCTGCACGCGCAATCAGTTGCAGCCCGAATGGCTCAATCAGGATCAGTTGATACGCGAGGAACCCCGCATCGTGGGCCAAGCCGCCATTCGGGTGGCGTCGAGCGGCATTACGGACTATGCGGCCGTCACCCAGACCATGGCACAAGTTGCCATGGAAAACGGCGCAACCATCGTGCTGGGACAGGAAGTGACCGGCATGCGCGAAGATAACGACGGTGTCACCGTCACGACGCGGGACGGAAAATTTCGCGCCAGGCATGCCATCGTTTGTGCGGGCTTGATGGCGGACCGACTGGCGCGCATGTGCGATCTCGACCTGAACTTCCAGATCGTGCCGTTTCGCGGCGAGTATTTCCGCCTGCCCGCATCCAAGAACGACATTGTGCGCCACCTGATCTATCCGGTGCCTGACCCGTCGCTGCCCTTCCTGGGCGTGCACCTGACCCGGATGATAGGCGGATACGTCACCGTCGGCCCCAACGCCGTACTCGCCATGGCGCGGGAAGGCTACCGCTGGCGCGACGTCAATCTCAAGGACTTGGCCGGCATGGCGTCGTTTGGCGGGTTCTGGAAGATGCTCAAGACGTACGGCCCCTCAGGCATGTCCGAAGTCCGCAATTCGCTGTGGAAGCAAGGCTATTTGGCACTGTGCCAAAAATATTGCCCCGAACTTCAGCTGAGCGACCTGGAACCCTATCGCGCCGGCGTCCGCGCGCAGGCCGTGTCCGGCGACGGCGCGTTGATCCACGACTTTCTCGTCAAGCCCTCCAGGCGCAGCCTGCATGTATGTAACGCGCCGTCTCCGGCGGCAACCTCGGCCCTGCCCATCGGCGAGTACCTCGCCGACGCGTTCGCCAAGGAATTCCGCCTGGCCAAGTCCCGCGTTGTTCCCGTTGTCTGAAGTGATCGAAAAGCCGTTCGGACAGCCAGATAAATGAAAGGCAGAAATTCACAGCGGCGACAGTCCCCCATCGCCGCTGTGTCAGCATTCCCCCCCCCCGTCAGGCCAGGTGTATGTTCCGGGCGTGCCGGGAGATGATGCGGGTCGCCATGGCACCAGCAACAGGCGCCATGGCGAACATTTAATTACGAGAGGTCCCGGATGAAGGTTTCCGCTTGTGGCCATGCGCCAAAGCCCGATGCCGGATTCAAATGGCCGACCGCACCCAGTTCGACGAACCGGCTGCCCCACACCCGCGCCAGCTCGCGCGCACGGTCGAGCCGGGCCAGCGGATCATTGCTGCTTGCCGCGACGATGCTCGGAAACGGCAAGCTCGCGCGCGGGACCGGCAACCAGCCGTGCTCGCCCAGCGCGTCGACAGTCGGATAGCCGGCCGGCATGGACGTTTCAAGATCGGCCGGCGCCGCCAGCAGCGCGCCCTGGATCTCGCGCGTGGCGCCGCGCGCCGCCCAATGGACGACCATCATGGCGCCCGCACTGTGGGCCACGATGATCACCGGCCCATCAATGGAAGCGAGTGCGCGGTCGATGGCATCGACGCGGGCCGCGCAGCAAAGCCGGTCGTGCGTCAGCGGGGCGACCATGCGTACCTTGGGCAGCTGCGCCGCGAGCAGCGTTTGCCAGTGGTTCGGCACATGCTCACGCAGGCCGGGGACGATGAGAACTGTTGCTACCGTTGCTTTCATGTTGGGCGTGCCCGCAGTCATCTCAGTACGGCAGATCGCCGATGATGGCAGTGCGTTCCATCTTGCGGTCGCAGGGTGGATAGTCCATCACGGCGTAATGCTGCGTCGAACGGTTGTCCCAGAACGCGACGCTGTTCTTTTTCCAGCGGAACCGCACCTGGAATTCCGGTATGTTGGCCTGGCTGGTCAGGTAATTGAGCAGCTGGCTGGCGGCCGGCGCCTTGTCCTGGCCGAAGCGCACATTGGCGGGCGTATTGTAGTTGGTGAAGTGGGTGGTGAAGCTGCCGTTGACAAACAGTATCTTCTCGCCCGTTTCGGGGTGTGTGCGCACGACCGGGTGCTCAGCGTCAGGGTACTGCGCCTTCAACGCAAGCCGCTTTTCTATCGGCATAGCGGCACCGAAGCTCGCTTCGATGCTGTGACGGGCACGCAATGTCGCGATCTTGACCTTGATGTCGTCGGGCAGCTGCCGATACGCCTCAACCATGTTGACCCACATCGTGTCGCCGCCGACCGGCGGACATTCGATGCAGCGCAGTACGCAACCCAACGGCGGCCGGTCGCGCCAGGTGGCATCCGTATGCCACGAGTTCTCATTGCGTTCAAGCGGGCTGTTCGGGGTCTTGTAGATCTGCACCAGGCCGGGAAAATCGGGATGGCTGCCCACCACCGGATGGTCTTCCAACTCGCCGAAGCGGCGCGCGAAGGCCACGTGCTCGGCACGTGTGATGTCCTGATCGCGGAAAAATAGCACGCGATGCTTCAACAGCAGCGCGCGAATTTCCGCCATCAGCGTGTCGTCCTCGGCCGCCGCGCCCAGGTTAACGTTGCCGAGTTCGGCACCGATCGTGCAGGTGAGCGGCTCAACCTGGATCGCGCTGCCTAGCGAAGTCGCACGGACCACTGCCGGTGCCGCTTGTAGGTCTTTAGTCATGATAAAAATACTCCCGTTTGGATGAAAAGGCGCGCTGTGCGGCCGGGCGGCTGTTCCTGCTTGACTGCGCTGAACGCCACAGAGGACGGATAGCTTGCATATAGTACCCATCTACGCGCCCAACAGTCGCGATGCCATGGCCGGCACGGCCGGCCTCCCCGGCCCCGCGCCCTGGCCGATAGAAACGTCAAGCGATGCCGGGCGTTCCCGGCGCGGTGCGATGCTTACATGACAAAGATGGATGAGCCGGTTGTCTTACGGCCCTCAAGGTCGCGGTGCGCCTGCACGGCCTCTTCCATGGCGTAGCGCTGATTGATCTCGATCTGGATACGGCCGGCGGCCACATGACCGAATAACTCATCCACCAGCTCCGCCTTCTCGACAGGATCGGCGATATAGTCGGCCAGGCCCGGACGGGTCAGGTACAACGATCCCTTGCGGGCCAGGATTTGCGGATCGAACGGCGGAATCGTGCCCGACGACGTGCCGACGCACACCAGCAAGCCACGGCGCTTGAGCGCATCCAGCGAAGCCATAAAGGTCGACTTTCCTACACTGTCGAAGACCACGGACACGCCCACCCCGTTGGTCAGTTCGCGCACCCGGCTGGCCACATCCTCGTGACTGTAATTGATGGTGTGATCGCAGCCGTGGAGGCGGGCCACTTCCGCTTTGCCGTCGCTCGAGACGGTGCCTATCACCGTCAAGCCCAGCAATTTTGCCCACTGCGACACTATCAGCCCGACGCCGCCGGCGGCCGCGTGCAGCAGCACGCTGTCGCCCGCCTTGAACGGGTAGATGCGGCGTAACAGGTAGGCAGCCGACAAGCCCCGCATGGTCATGGCCGCCGCCGTCTCGCAGCTGATGGCGTCGGGCAGCTTGATCAGCAACGCGGCGGCAATGAGCCGCTCCGTGCTGTAGGCGCCCAGCGTGTTGACGAAGCCCGTATAAGTGACGCGGTCCCCAATCGCCAGATCGGTGACGCCGGCACCGACAGCCTCGACCACGCCGGCCGCCTCATTGCCGATACCGCTGGGCAGCGGCACCGTGTAGGTACCACGGCGGAAATAGGTATCGGCAAAGTTGAGCCCCACGGCCACGTGGCGTAAGCGTACCTCGCCCGGCCCCGGTGCGCCTATGTCAACGTTCTCCAGCCGTAGCACTTCGGGCGCGCCCGTTTCGTAGAATTTCACAACTTTAGTCATTTTGTCACCCGTAATTGATCGATTACCAGAATGTTCCCTGCACCAGCCTGGGCTGACCTCATGCTCTGTTTTCTGGATGCAGCAAGGTCAGCCGCTTTCCCTGCCGTGTCAAGCCGGCTTGCGCAGGAAACCCTGGTTGCCGCCGTTGCGATTGGGAGCGAAGCCATTGGCCTGCAACGTCTCTTCCGCCGTGTCGTAGAAGACCCCGATTTGCATAATCTCACGGGCCTGTTGCGCCGTCGCGATAGGGCGGCCAAATTCGGTGGAGATACGTACCAGCTGCTTGATCTGTTCGACCGAGCTCATCTTGCCGGTACGGGTCTGGTTCCACAGCACATCTTCGATGCCGCACCGGACATGCAAGCCCAGGGCAATGCCTATCATGTTCACGGGCAGCACGTTGAGCACGGAACTTTCCACCGTGATCACCGCGCCGTCGGGCGCGGCACGCAGGAAGTTGGCCAGGTTGTAGATGTTCGCCTGGTCCATGCCGCCGCTGATCGCCACCCAATTCATCACCAGGGGCCCCTTGTAGACGCCGCGGCGTATCATCCGCTCTATCGTTTCAAAGCTGTTGATGTTGTAGCACTGGAACTCGCTCTGGATGCCCGCCGCGGTCAGGCGCCGGATGTGCTCCTCGGCCCAGCTGGGATTGGAGGGCACGATCATGTCCTTGTAGGTCGCATAGAGGTGGGGGAAGCCCCGCGACACGCCCTTGAAGTCGTCGATACCGGCATGCTCCGTCACATTCATCTGCGTGGTGTTGACGGTGACGGTCACCTGGTCGGGCTTGGGATCGAGTTCGGCCAGCATGTGGCGCGTGTCGTCGCTGAGCCACTTGGCGGCCGCGCCATCGTCTTCGGGCGCGAAGCTGATGGAGCCGCCCACCTGGATGATCATTTCCGGCACCCGCGCGCGCACGCCGGCGATCAGTTCGTTGAACATGGAAAGACGCTTGCTGCCTTTGCCATCGGCTTCGCGCACGTGCAGGTGCAGCACGGTGGCCCCGGCCTCGTAGCAATCGACCGCCTTTTGAATCTGGTCTTCCATGGTGACCGGGATGTCTTCCGGGAAGTCCGAAGGTATCCAACCCGGCGCGTAGGGCGCGGCGGTAATGATCAGTGGCTGCTGGTTCTCGGGATACAGGTGGCCGTCAAGGAAATTCATGATGTTAGGTCTCCAAGTTGTCGTGCGAATGTTGAGAGTGTCGAACCCGGCGATACCCCTTCAGGGCTTTCCGGTGGCGATGAAGAAATTATCAGGCGCAGCGCCGTGAGCTACTTGACGATCGATGTCGTGGCGTTTGCCGATCGCGACAAAGCTGCAACTTTGTCGCGATTTGTCGTGCCGGGCGCGGCGCTGGCGCGGTTCAGAAGTTGTGCCGTATGCCCACATCGAGGCCGGTGATATTGCCGCCCGGCCTGGTGGTGGCCGGCGTGCTGAAGCCGCCCGTGGTGTTCAGGACGTACAGCGTCGAATTGTTGCGATTGTCCAGCCATGTCAGCGTGGTGTAGAACGCCGTGCGCTTGCTGAAGTTGTAGACCCAGCCGGCGCCCAGCTGCCGCGCATCATGATGGCCGGCTATGGCATTCTGCTTGACCTGCGCGTACTGCAGCTTGAAGTCGCTGAGGCCATAGGGAAGGATGGCGCCCACGCTGAAGCTCTGGTCGCGGGCCTGGCCGCCCGCCCCGCTGACGCGCCGCTCGGCGCTGGCCAGGCCGAACAGGCGCAGCTTACCGAAATCGTAAGAGCCGCCGAGATTGATGCGATCCAGATTGCCGGCAACCGCCGTCGATGTCGGCAACAGATCGTAGCGGGCGCGCCCGCCGGCCAGCGCCACGTTCAGCTTAGCGTTGCGAAAGCCGACTCGCGCACCGTAGTAATCGCCGTCGTGTTTGCCGCCCTGGGCACTCGTGACGACACTCGAGGGGCTTTCGCCCAGCGCGCCCATGACCTGCCCATACCAGCCCCCCAAGTCGGGAGGCAGCAGATAGCTGATGGTATTGGATGCGCGCAACGATGTTGCGCTGGAAAAAACGCCATTCCCCAACATCACCGCGCTCGAATTGGCGATGCCGACGCCGCCGAAAGGATCGAAGGCGACATAATTCAGGGAACTGGCCACTACTTCGCGCCCCATGCGCAGCTCGCCGTACCGGTTCAGCACGCTCACCGTGGCCTGGCGATTGAAGGTAAGGCCACCACCGCCAACCGAACCGGACGGCGTATTGTTCACGTTGCTCGGCTGGCCGGCGCCAGTGTCCATATAGATACCGGCCTCCAGCCAGAAGCCGACATACAGGCCGCCGCCCAGGTCTTCACGGCCCTTGAAGCCGAGCCGACTGACCGCATTGCCACCCGATACCACGCGCGTGAGCGGCGCGAGCCCATCGGCTTTGGTGCTGTTGACGGCCACGTCGGCCACCCCAAACACCGTGACCGACGACTGCGCACACGACATGGCTGAGGCGAACAGTGTCACTAATCCCAACAATAATTTTTGCATTTGATCCGACTCCGGTAGCGGCCCCGTTCTGGCGGGGCATAGAGAATGGCGTCCCGCACGCGTGCGGGCGCGTTGCGATACACAACGGTATGGGTAAGCGCGCCGCGGTCCGGCGCGACCATCAGGTGGAAACGGCAGCCAGGCGGATGCCCTCGACGAGCGTCACATCGTGGTCGTAACTGCGCGCGGCAACCATGAAAAACACCACGGCCAGCACACTGAAGACGGGGATCACCGCCATGGCGAACGGTAGCCCCCAGATGTCGGACATCACGCCGACCAGGAATGGGCCGACGGCAAAACCGAGCAGGTTCTGGGACAGGGCCAACACCGCACTGCCGGTCGAACGCATGGCGGGGTGAATCACGTCGATCACGATGCCGGAGACCACGCCAACGGTACAGTTCAGGAAGAAGCCGCCAACGAAGATCAGCTTGATTTGCATGTCGCTCGACAGCGCACCGGAAAACGCCAGCAGCAACAGTACCATGCTGATCAAGCACAATGTGCCCAGCGCCGTCAGCTTGTTGGCGGGCCGATGCAGGCCAGCCCGGTCCACCACAAAACCAGAGAACACACAGCCAGCCGCGCCGGTCAGCACCACCAGCGCCGCGGTCTTGGCGGCGACGGCGGGCGGCATGCCATGGTAGCGATTCAGGAAGCTCGGCAACCAGGCCCAGACGGACGCCATCACGATCACTTGCATCGCCGCGCCCACGCAGACCCAGATCAATGTCCGGGTGCGGGCCAGGGTGATAAAGATGTGCTTGAGGGTGGCGGCGCCATGGCTGCCCTTGCCTGGCAGCGCCACCGTCTTGTAATCGCGCACCAGCAGATACAGCAGCGATAGCAGCAATCCGGGCACGCCAACGACGCCGAACGCGGCCTTCCATCCCCATTTGGCGGCGATCATCCCTCCGAGCAACACGCCGAGCACGGAACCGAGCGAGGCGGCGGCGAAAAAAGCCCCCAGCAAGACACTGCGCAGCCGCTTGGGAAACAGGCTGGAGATCAGCGCCGCGCCCACCGAACCGTAGCCGGTCTCGCCCAGCCCCACGGTGGCGCGCGCCGCGAACAATTGACCGTAGCCGGTCGCAAACATGCAGGAAATGGTGGCCAGGCTCCAGGTGGTGGCCATGACCACCACGCTTTTTACCCGGCTGTATCGATCCGCCAGCAGTGCCACTGGCAGCACGCCAACCCCCACCACGATGGAGATGATGGAGACCAGGCTACCGAGCGCCTTGTCGCTGAGCTGCCACTCCGCCTTAATGTACGGGAACAGCGAAACGATCACCTGCCGGTCTATGTAATCGAACAACATGAGTGCGAATGTCATGCCAAAGGCGAACCAGGCATTGGCTTTGCCGCTCAGATAACCGTCTTGCGCGGCCGCGGCGATAGATGCCTGACTTGTCATGTTTTGCTTTCCGGCCGGGTAGCCATCCCGTGGGACAGTACTGCTCTGGTTCGGGTTCATTGTCGTCTCCTTTTGTATTTTAAGCCATGCCGCAAGCGGCGGTTCCCAGGCAATCTGGCAGCGATTCTTCGGTACCAGCGGCGTCGCCTCCCCCAAATTCCTGTTCCTGACCAGCGCATTGCACTTGCAAATTGTTTCGCTGACCTGCGAGATACATTCTTGGCCCGTGCCGGGATTCACGCTTGACATCGCACGACAGGTATTTATAATTTGTGCCATTCAACTAGCATTTTTGCCGTAAGCAAATAAGCCTTAGGCAACTAAGCCGTGGCGCAATGTGCCGATGGACGCGGCCCGCCGCCCTCCCCCCTTCCGGGCGTTCATCCCGACAAGTACAGCACTTCCATGCCCATCCTGGTTCGCAGCGTCAATTTTTCGAAATACGTCGGTATTGCGCACGGCCTGGGCATTGATCCTGTGCGCCTGCTGCACCATGTCGGCCTGGACCAGGACTGCCTGCTCACGCCCGACTTGTGGGTACCGGAAGCGTCGCTGGCGCAATTGCTGGAGGTATCTGCCAGGACAACAAGCAGCGCATCGATCGGCCTGCTGGTGGGGGAATCGTGGCGGCTTTCCGATTTCGGCGTGATCAGCCTGCTGCTGCAGCATCAGCCGACGCTGCGCCACGCCCTGACAGAACTCAAGCACTACCGCCACTTGCTGAGCGATTCGCTGGTTTTGGACCTGGTCGAGTATCCGACCGTGACGGTGTTACAGCTGGTACTTGATACGGGACGCAGCACCCCGGGGCGGCAACCGGTTGAGATGGTCATTGCGGGACTGCTGTCCCTGTGCCGCTTCATGCTGGGGCCGCACTGGTTGCCGCGCAGCGTGCACTTCTCGCATCCCGCGCCCGCTTCCACGCAAATCCACCAGCGCGTCTTTCGCACGCAGCTGGAGTTCGGCGCGGAGTTCGATGGCATCGTCCTGAGCAAAACCGATCTGGACCAGTCCAATCCGCTGTGGGACCCCAATATGGCCAGGTATGCCAAGGACTATATCGACCTGCAACCGCGCAATGGCTGCCCCAACGTCGCCAACGATGTGCGGCGCGCCCTGCACGTGATGCTGCCCCGTGGCCAGAACAGCATCCAGCAAGTGGCGCAGAGCCTCGGCGTGAGCCCACGCACCTTGCAAAGGCAGCTGGAACAAATCGGCGAAAATTTCCAATCGTTGGTCAATGACGTGCGGCGCGAACTGGCCATGCGCTACCTGAACGGCCAGGCGCACAGCATCCTGCAGATTTCAGCATTGCTGGGCTTTGCCGAAACCAGCGTATTCTCGCGCTGGTTCAGCGGCCAGTTCGGCATGCCGCCATCGCGCTGGAAGAAAGAAAGTTAATTCGCTGGGGCCCGGATTTTTCAACCATCCCTGCCTGTCAGGGCGCAGCAATGCAAAAAGCCGCCACCGGAAACCCGGTGGCGGCTTTTCTATTGCCCGGCGGACTAGTCCGCAGCTTAGCGCTTCTTGTCGGCCGCCACTTCGTCGGGACGAATGCGGGCGGCCAGCTTGTCCAGCACGCCGTTGACGTATTTGTGGCCGTCGATGCCGCCGAAGGACTTGGTCAGTTCCACCGCTTCGTTGATGACGACACGGTACGGAATTTCCAGGTTGTTCTTCAGCTCGAACGCGCCGATCAGCAGCACGGCGTGCTCGATGGGCGACAGTTCGCCGATGCCGCGATCCACCAGCGGCGCGAAACTTTCGCGCAGCGCCACGGAATCCTTGATCGCGCCGTACAGCAGCACGGTGAAGTGGTCGCCGTCGGCCTTGTCGAAGCCGTGCGCGGCGCGGATGTTGTTGACCACGGTGGCCGCGTCTTCATTGTTGAGCAGCCACTGATACAAACCCTGCAACGCAAACTCGCGCGCGCGGTGGCGCGGCGTACGGTTCTTGCTAGGGTTGGCGTGCAAAGTTTTCTCTGTCATGGTTTCTTACCTGTTCTGATTACATACACTACAAATCCGGCCCGCTGCGCCCGCTCGTGACAGGCGCAGCCTGCCGTTCTTACTCTTCTTCAGCTTCGTCCTGGTTCAGTTCTTCCAGGGCGATGGCCAGGTTGGCCATCTCGACGGCCACGCGGGCCGCGTCGGCGCCCTTGACGGCCATGCGCACTTCAGCCTGCTCGTCGTTCTCGGTGGTCAGCACGGCGTTGGCGATGGGGATGCCATAGTCCAGGCCGATGCGGGTGATGCCGGCGCCCGACTCGTTCGAGACCAGCTCGAA
>JAZJZQ010000763.1:0-2162 GCA_040389625.1 Pseudomonadota bacterium
CGCAGGAATGCCTGATCCTGACCATGCAGACCAACCAGAAATACTTCGCGCTGACGGACGCGCAGGGCAAGCTGCGTTCGCGCTTCCTGATCGTCTCCAACATCGCCACCGCTACCCCGGACGCCATCGTCGGCGGCAACGAGCGCGTGGTGCGCCCGCGCCTGTCGGACGCCAAGTTCTTCTTCGAGCAGGACAAAAAGAAGACGCTCGGCTCGCGCCTGCCGCTGCTGAAAAACGTGGTCTACCATAACAAGCTGGGCACCCAAGCCGAGCGCAGCGAGCGCGTCACCGCGCTGGCCGCCGCCATCGCCCGCGCGCTGGGCACCGACGTCCAGATGGCCACCCGCGGCGCCCTGCTGGCCAAGGCCGACCTGCTGACCGACATGGTGGGCGAGTTCCCTGAGCTGCAAGGCATCATGGGCACCTACTACGCCCGCCACGACGGCGAGCACGAGGAAGTGGCGCTGGCCGCCTCCGAGCATTACCAGCCGCGCTTTGCCGGCGACAGCCTGCCCACCACCGCCACGGGCACCGCCGTGGCGCTGGCCGACAAGCTCGAAACGCTGGTCGGCATCTGGTCCATCGGCCTGCAGCCGACCGGCGACAAGGACCCGTTCGCGCTGCGCCGCCACGCCCTGGGCGTGCTGCGCATGCTGGTGGAAAAGCGCCTGCCGCTGGCCATCAGCGCCGTGCTGGCCGATGCCGCCGGCGAGTTCGTCGCCATCCCCGGCTTCAAGGACCCGGCCGCCGAAGTGACCGCCTTCATGCTCGACCGCCTGCGCGGCATGCTGCGCGAGCGCGGCTTCTCGCCCAACGAGATCGAAGCGGTGGTGGCCCAGAATCCGGACCGGCTGGACGACATCGTGCAGCGCCTGGAAGCGGTGCAGGCCTTTGCCGCCCTGCCGGAGAGCGCCTCGCTGGCCGCAGCCAACAAGCGCATCACCAACATCCTGAAGAAGAACGAGGAAGCGCTGGCCCAGTCGGGCGCCACCGGCGTCAACCCGGCGCTGCTGCAGGACACGGCCGAGAAGAACCTGGCCGCCGCCGTCGCCCGCGTGCAGCCGGAAGTGGACGCGGCGTTTGCCCGCGGCGACTTCGCCGGCACGCTCAAGACGCTGGCCCAGCTGCGCGACGACGTGGATGCCTTCTTCAACGACGTGATGGTGATGGCCGACGATGTCGCCCTGCGCAACAACCGCCTGGCCCTGCTGTCGTCGCTGCACGGCATGATGAACCGGGTGGCCGACATTTCCAAACTGGCGGCCTGACATGGGAGCGCCGGCACTCAAGCTGATCATTCTCGATCGCGACGGCGTGATCAACCATGACTCGCCGGATTTCATCAAGTCGCCGGCCGAGTGGCAGCCCATTCCCGGCTCGCTGGAAGCGATCGCCCGCCTGAACCAGGCCGGCTACCGGGTGGTGGTGGCGTCGAACCAGTCGGGCATCGCCCGCGAGTACTTCGACATGACGGTCCTCAACGCCATCCACCAGAAGATGCACATGCTGGCGCAGCAGGTGGGCGCCACCATCGACGCCGTGTTCTTCTGCCCGCACGCGGCGGCCGACAGCTGCGACTGCCGCAAGCCCAAGCCCGGCATGTTCGACGAAATCGCCAAGCGCTACCAGGTGAGCCTGAAGGGCGTGCCGACGGTGGGCGACTCGCTGCGCGACCTGCAGGCCGGTTACGACCGCGGCTGCGTGCCCTTCCTCGTATTGACCGGCAAGGGCGAGAAGACGCACAGCACGGGCGGCCTGCCGCCCGGTACCCTGGTCTTCCCCGACCTGGCGGCCATGGTCAGCCACCTGCTCAAGACGGCCTCGGTGGCTGCATCGGCGGCGCCGCAGGCCACCAACCCATAATCAAACCAATAATCGAGTTCTGGAGACCGCATTGCGTGATACCGTTTTATTCCTGCGTTCTTTGCTGTTCATGATCGTGATGGTCGTCTCGACCATCGTCTGGGCCTGCGTCTGCTTCCTGGCCGCGCCCCTGCCTTACAACAAGCGCTTCTGGGTCACCGCGCGCTGGAACGTGTTCATGATCTGGTGCCTCAAGGTCATTTGCGGCATCCGCTACCAGGTCAAGGGCGCCGAGAATTATCCGGACGCGCCGGCCGTCGTGCTGTCGAAGCACCAGTCGGCCTGGGAAACCATCTTCC
>JAZJZQ010000764.1:0-5980 GCA_040389625.1 Pseudomonadota bacterium
CCGACCCACCTGGTGGTCAACATCGACGAGAACGAAAAGCCCACCGTCGATGCGCTGGCCGAGTTCGTGCCGCACATCGTCGTCACCCATCCCAGCCGGCCGTACGACAACGTGGCGCTGGCGCGCCTGATGGGCGCCGTGTTCGGCGCCGACGAGCAGGCGGCAGCCTGGTGCGCCGCTTTCGAACAGGAATATGCGGACCTGCGTGCGGCGCCGAAAACGCGCCCGCAGACCATGTTGTACTGCATCTGGCAAGACCCGTGGATGAGCGTGTCGCGCGACACCTATATCGCTAGCATGCTGGCCGAGATCGGCTGGCAGGTGCCGGACCTGGGCCCGGTGCGCTATCCGCGCTTCGAGTGGACGCCGGCGCTGCTGGAAGGCATAGACGGTGTGCTGCTGTCGAGCGAGCCTTACCGGTTCACGGAGGCGCACTGCGACGCGCTGGAACGCCAGATCGGCAAGCCGGTGTTGCTGGTCGATGGGGAGATGATGTCGTGGTATGGCAGCCGTTCGCTGCAGGGATTGCGCTATCTGCGCCAGCTGGCGCAGCGCTGACGGCACGCCGCGCCAGGCGGCGGGCCGTCCTGGCCGAGGTCAGTCGGCCGCTTCCTCGGCGGTGGCGCCGTCCGGTACGGGAGTGCGCAGCTTGCTGTCGTGCAGGCGGCCCAGGGCGCTGTCGATGGCGCGTTTGAGCTTGTCGGCGGAGCCGCCGATGGCCTGGTGCAGCGTGGCAGCATGGTCGCTGACGGCGATCGGCTGATAGCCCGTCACACGTGCTTCCATCAGGCAGCGGTTATCGCCGTCGGCCGATTTCTGGCTGTTGTTGTCGCTGAGGTGGACTTCGACCCGGCTGATATGCTCGCCAAACCGGTTGAGGGCAGCGTTGACGACGGAATGCACATGTTCGTCCAGGCCTGCATGACGTTCGATGGTTTTATCGGTGTTGATATTGATCTGCATATGCTTACTCCCGGTTATACAAGAAGGCAGGGTCAAAGCATTTGTGCTTCGGGGGTGGCGCCCATGGCGTCGCCCGGTGTGCACCCAAACCTGGTGGCCAAAATGCCTTGCACACGGGTTTATCTTACTCCTTTTCGGCAGCGGCGAAACCCGCGTCAGATCATCGCTTCGGAATAGCCCTAGATCGCGCTCAGGTATTGATAATGCCTGCTGCAATATTGATGGACAGCCCCAATATGACCAGGTTGAAGAAAAAGCTGAGCACCGACTGGCCCAGCACCAGCTTGCGCATCAGCGGCGTGCGCACCGTCACGTCCGACGTCTGTGCCGCCACCGCGATGGTGAACGAGAAATACAGGAAGTCCCAGTAGTCGGGCTGGCGCGTGCCGTCGGGGAAGGCCAGCGACGCTTCGCCGTCCGGCTCCGTGTAGTACAGGTGGGCGTAGTGGAAGGTGAACAGGGTGCCGACCAGGAACCAGGAGCCAAGCAGCGTCAGCACGACCAGGCCGTAATGCAAGGCCCGCTCGGTGCCGGCCACGTCCTTCAAGGCCGACAGCTGCGACACGATGGCCGCCAGGCTGGCCAGCGCGGCCACGCACAGGGTGGCCAGGATCACGGGCGAACGTTCATCCTGGCGGGCCGCGATGCGTTTGACCAGGCGGTGGTCGGCCCGCATCATCATCCAGCCCATGCTCAGCAGATAGCCCCACACGCCCGTGTCCCACGCCACCAGCAGGCGCGTCAGCCAGGACCAGGCATGGGGCAGGAAGGGGCCGACCACCGCGCCCAGCGCGATGGCGCCGATCAGGTGGGGGCGGCTGCGGATGAATCCGCGCAATGGCAGTTGGACACGCATCGTGAGTTGGCGAGTTGGGATGGCGCCATCTTACAGGCATCGGACGCTGGCAGGGGCGGGGCGCCTGCGTGGGCAGGCGCCGTTGCCATTACGGCTTGTTGATGTCCGCTTCAGTGGTGAAGGCGTCCGCGTAGAACTCGTCATCGGGCAGGCGGCACTGGGCCACGAAGTCGTGACGGGCCGAGTCGACCATGATGGGCGCGCCGCAGGCATACACCTGGTGGCCCGACAGGTCGGGCAGGTCGGCCATCACGGCCTGGTGCACGAAGCCGGTGCGGCCTTGCCAGGCGTCGTCGGGCTGGGCGTCCGACACCACGGGTACGTACTTGAAGTTGGGCAGTTCGGCGGCCCACTGACGGCACAGGGCATCCATGTACAGGTCCTGCGGGCGGCGGCCGCCCCAGTACAGGGTCATGGGGCGGGTCGAGCCTTGCTGCACCAGGTGTTCGACGATGGCCTTGATGGGCGCGAAGCCGGTGCCGGAGGCCAGCAGCACCATGGGTTGGTCGCTGTCGTCGCGCACGAAGAAGGTGCCCAGCGGCCCTTCGAAGCGCAGGATGTCGCGCTCCTTGAGCGTGGTAAATACCTGTTCCGTGAACAGACCGCCCGGCATGTGGCGGATGTGCAGCGCCAGCGGCTGTTCCGATTCCGGCGCCGTGGCCACGCTGTAGCTGCGCCGCTTGCCGTCGCGCAGCATGAATTCGATGTACTGGCCGGCCCGGTACTTGAGCTTTTCGTTGGCCGGCAATTGCAGCGTCAACACCACCACGTCCGGCGCCACTTTTTCGATGGTGCTCACGCGCGACGGCATCTTCTTGACCGGATAGTCGCTGCTGCCTTCCACTTCGCGCGCCTCGATCACCAGGTCACTGTGGGCGGTGGCGCAGCAGAACAGCGACCAGCCGGTGCTTTCCTCTTCCGCCGTCAAGGCGCGCTGCTGGTGCGCCTTGTGGCTGACGTTGCCCGACACGATCTTGCCCTTGCAGGAACTGCAGGCGCCGTTCTTGCAGCCGTAGGGCAGGCCGACGCCGGCGCGCATGGCGGCCGCCAGCACGGTTTCGTCTTCCTCGCAGGCGAATTGATGGCCGCTGGGCTGTACGGTAATGTGAAACGTCATACAATCTTTCATATGAAAAATACAGTTATTCGAAAATTCCATCGGCCGCGCCTGCTTATCGTCGGCTGCGGCGACGTCGGCATGCGCTTGCTGCCCTTGTTGCGCACGCAGTTCCGCGTGTTCGCCCTCACCAGCCAGCCGGGGCGCTGCGCCGCGCTGCGCGCGCTGGGCGCCGTGCCGCTGGTGGCCGACCTCGACCGTCCGGCCACGCTGCGCCGCCTGGCGGGCCTGGCGCAATATGTGGTGCACCTGGCGCCGCCCCAGTCCGACGGCGCGCTCGATCTGCGCACGCGGCATCTGACTGCCATTTTACCCGAGCATGGTCGGCTGGTTTATGTCAGCACCAGCGGCGTCTACGGCGATTGCGGCGGTGCCCTGATCGACGAGAGCCGGCCGGTGGCGCCCTGCAACGGCCGCGCCCGCCGCCGGGTGGATGCGGAGCAGGTGCTGCGCAGCTGGGCGATCCGGGCCGGCGCCGCCTTGTCCATCCTGCGCGTGCCCGGCATCTACGCGCCCGAGCGCCTGCCGCTCAAGCGTCTGCAGCAGGGCACGCCGGCGCTGGCCGAGGCGGAGGATGTGTACACCAACCACATCCATGCCGACGACCTGGCCCGTATCGTGGCGCGCGCGCTGCTGCGGGGACGGCCGAACCGGGTCTACCATGCCGTGGACGACAGCGAAATGAAAATGGGCCAGTACTTCGATGCCGTGGCCGATGCCTGTGCATTGCCGCGTCCACCGCGCCTGCCGCGGGCGCAGCTGGAGCAGGTGGTCACGCCGACGTTGCTGTCGTTCATGTCCGAATCGCGGCGCATGGACAATACCCGTTTGAAAAGGGAGTTGGGCGTGCGCCTGCGTTACCCGACGGTGGCCGATGCCCTGGCTGCCGGGATGGTGCCATCGGCGGCCACGCCGGTTTGAATTTGGCCTGGATTTGACCGCAATCCGGGCTCAATCCGGCCTGCAACCGGCCTGGAGTCGGCCTGGAACCGACGTGTAACCAATATGAAGCCGAGCTGAATCCGGCGCCGCGTCAGCCTTGTCGCGCGCGGCGTGCCGTGGCGCCGGGGCATGGCGTGCCGCGGCGGGCGACGGGCAGCGGCCCCGGACAGGTCAACGTTTCTTCTGCTGGATGCGTTGTTGTTGTACTCGCTGCTGTTGCTTCTGCTGGGTGCGTTGCTTGTTCTGCTTGCTTTCGTAGAGGGCGACGGCTTCCTTCTTCGCCTGCTCGGCCGTGCGCAGCTCGGGCTGGTCGTCATGGGTGACGAAATAATCGGCGGCCTGGGCATCGACCACCAGTTTGATGGCGGCCTCGTCGGTCATGTCGTACAGCTCGGTGAGCAGGGTGGTGATCTCGTCGAGGAATTCTTCGTAAGTCATGGGGGCCTTCTAGTGCGGTTAAGTGGGCGGCCGGTGCCGGCGGGCCAGGGCCGCTATTCTAGCGCATGGCTGTTGCCGGGCCGGCCGGCCGTTGCAAGTCCCGTGTAAGCTTGTTGCGTCACACTGGCAAGTCGAGTTGCATGATATATATCAAACAGCCCGCTCTATGGTACGATATGGTGAGCGAAATCGTGGTGACGGCTGCAGAATTCGGTTAGCTGGCCGTTAACTACTATATCGCCGACGCAAGCCGGCGAGGACCGTGAAGGAGCGCAACATGCAAACCCCATTGCATCCGACCAAAGAGCAGGTTCGGGCCTATATGCACCTGCGCGAGTTCGACCGCCGCCCCCCTCCCACGCCAGACGAAATCCGCCGCCAGCTGGGCTGGTACGGCGGTTCCCGTTGTAGCGATTTCTCCACAGGCCAAGGCCTGTTCTTCCCAGGCACGATCGCCCAGCTAGCCACGCTGCTCGCCGTCGAATGGTGCTTCCTCGCCGCAGGTTTCAGCCGCACACGCTAGGGATTTTTACTTATTTCGCAAGAAAAATATTCCTACCACAAGAAATAGGCGTAAAATCTCTCTAAATCTCACAGAAATGTCTGATGAGTTAGCCTTACGTTAACGGAAGCGTGTATTATCCCGGCCGCGCACCGGATACCAGTATGAAAGCTGGTGTCTTGGGCTGCGATCGAGGTAATGAAGCTAAATATTTTTTTATTTGAGTGTCGTTTTCTTACCAAGAGACGGCCAGAAACCTACTGAACTATCATGTCTATCAAAGAAATCACCGCGTCGCCTACGTACAACCCGAACCGTGTGCTGGACGCCATCATTGAGAAACTGCAACTGAAAAATGATGCTGCCCTGTCGCGCGCGCTGGAAGTTGCGCCACCTGTGATCAGCAAGATCCGTCACAACACGCTGCCGATCGGCGCGACCATCCTGATCCGCATGCACGAGATCAGCGACTTCAGCATTCGCGAACTGCGCGAGCTGATGGCTGCCTAAGCAGCCGCTAGCCACGGCGTAAGCGCAGCCTTACGCCGTTGCCCCTGTTGCCAGGCCGTGGGCCTGACGGGACGGCGCCGTTTGGCGTGCCGTCTTCTCCGTGTTGTTTTTTCATTAGGCCGGCGTGCTCCATGCCCGGCATGTCATCGTTCCGGCCTTGCGGCCAGTTCCCTTCCTTTTCAGTTCGCCGCGCTCAAGCCCTGGTGCTGATGGTCGTGCCTATCGTCTGTCCCTGCGTGTTGACGGCGGGCGCCGGCGGTGGCAATGGCGGCGGGGCGGCCGTCTGTTCGGTTGTGGGCTTGTGCGTCGGCTTGGGCTGCGGCGCAGGCGGCGCCTGAACCGTAGTGGTGTTGCTGGTGACTGAATGGACGGCCATGACGATCTCCATGGGGGCGAAAAAAAATGCCGGCGGCCCTGCAAGGGCCCCGGCATCATCGTGCGCAGCGCCTGGCGGTTCAGCCGCCAGGACGCCGGACACTCAAGCGCTCAGGCGTGGCCGCACTGTGTACATGCTGTCGGTCAGGGCAGCACCGGCCGCGCCGGAGTAGGCAGTCTGTTTCTCTGCCGGTAATCCAGAATAGGCCATTTTTTGCGCGCCTGCATTGGAATTTGCTGCGCCCGAATAGGCGACCGTCTGCGCGCCGGAGTAGGC
>JAZJZQ010000765.1:0-2167 GCA_040389625.1 Pseudomonadota bacterium
CGGGCCGCACCAGCGCCACCTCGATCACCAGGTCGTAGAACTGGCGCGGCCGCAGCCGCGGCAGCATGCTCATCTGCGCGCGCGACTCGATCTGGAACACGCCTATGGTGTCGGCCTCGCACATCATGTCGTAGGTGGCCGGGTCTTCCGCCGGCACGTCCTGCATGCTGAACACGGACTGGCGCTGCTGGCCCACCAGGTCGAACGCGCGGCGCAGGGCCGACAGCATGCCCAGCGCCAGCACGTCCACCTTGAGCAGGCCCAGTTCTTCCAGGTCGTCCTTGTCCCACTGGATCACGCTGCGCCCTTCCATGGTCGCGTTCTCCACCGGCACCAGGCGCGACAGCTTGCCCTGGGCGATCACGAAGCCGCCCGGGTGCTGCGACAAATGGCGGGGAAAGCCCAGCAGGCTCTGGGCCAGCGTGGCCCACTGGCGGGCCAGCCGCGAGGTGGGGTCCAGGCCGCATTCGGCCAGCCGGTTCAGCAGGTCGCGCTTGCCGTCGAACCAGTGGTGCGACTTGGCCACCTTTTCCACGATGGCCAGATCCACGCCCAGCGCCTTGCCGCTGTCGCGCAGGGCGCTCTTGGGCCGGTAACTGATCACCACGGCCGCCAGCGCGGCCCGCGTGCGGCCGTATTTCTGGTAGATGTACTGGATCACTTCCTCGCGCCGCTGGTGTTCGAAGTCGACGTCGATGTCGGGCGGCTCGGCCCGCTCGCGGGAAATGAAGCGCTCCACCAGCAGGTTGCCCCGGGCCGGGTCCACTTCCGTGATGTGCAGGCAGTAGCACACGGCCGAGTTGGCCGCCGAGCCCCGGCCCTGGCACAGGATGCCGATCGAGCGGGCGTAGCGCACGATGTCGTAGACGGTGAGGAAGTACGGCTCGTAGCGCAGCGCTTCGATCAGTTCCAGCTCGTGCTCGATCTGCTGCTGCACCTTGGCCGGGATGCCGTCCGTAAAACGCTGGTGGGCGCCGATATAGGTTTCCTGGCGCAGGTAGCTGGTGGGCGTGTGGCCGGGCGGGACCAGCTCGTCCGGATATTCGTAGCGCAGCTCGTCGAGCGAAAAGCGGCACAGGCCGGCAATGCGCACCGTCTCGGCCAGCGCCGCTGCCGGATACAGGTTGGCCAGCCGCAGGCGCGGACGCAGGTGCTGCTCGGCGTTCTGGGCCAGCGCATAGCCGCACTCGCCCACCGGCTTGCCGATGCGCACCGCGCACAGGGTGTCGTGCAGCGGCTTGCGCGAACGCACGTGCATGCACACGTGACCCACGGCCACCACGGGCAGGCCATGCTGCACGGCCACTTCGGCCAGGCTGATGCGGTGCGCCTCGTCGAAGGCCCGCTGCAGCAGGTTCAGCCCCACCCAGGCCCGGCCGGGAAAGGTGGCCGCCATCCACGCCGCCTGGGTGTGCAGCCGGTCCACGTCGTCGGGCTGGTGGGCCGGGTAATGGGGCAGCAGGATCAGCAGGCAGTCGGGCAAGCCTTGCAGGTGGGCATACTCGGGCGGGGGCGCGGCCAGGTCGTCCGGCGTCAGCAGATAGGTGCCCTTGGCGGCCCGCGTGCGCCCTATCGTGATCAGTTCGGCCAGGTTGCCGTAGCCGTTGCGGTTCTGCGCCAGCGCCACCAGCGACAGCGCCACCTGGCCGTCCGCCCGCCGCAGCTGGAACGAGGCGCCGACCAGCAGCGGCAGGCCGGCCCGCTTCGCTTCCGCATGGGCCCGCACCACGCCGGCCAGCGAGCACTCGTCCGTCAGGGCCAGCGCCGCATAGTCGAGCTGGGCCGCGCGCGCGACCAGTTCCTCCGCATGGGAAGCCCCCTGCAGGAACGAGAAGTTCGACAGGCAGTACAGCTCGGCATAGGCCGGCAGGCCGGCAGGCGGCGGCGATGGCGGCGGCGGTGGAGGAAGGGTGGCGGACATGGCATTGATACTGTGTTTATATACAGTATTTTACCGCCGTTTGGCACCTGCGGCATAGCCCATGTTCGAGCCGCCTGCCCCCCCGCCCGGACAATCTTGTTTATTCCTACACTATTCGCATGGCGCGCACGATTGCGCGCCGCGTTTGTATGCAAAACGGCACAGTTATATACAATTTTATTATCAGAGAAATAAGAATTTGCATATACCAATGAATAAGTTGTCTAGAATCAGGCTTTTCATTGG
>JAZJZQ010000766.1:0-1322 GCA_040389625.1 Pseudomonadota bacterium
CCGGCCAACACACTTTCGATCACGGTAACTGGTTTGAGAAGTTGTCAACAGCACGCTATCCCGCGTAGAATGGCGGCAATGCGGGTGTAGCTCAATGGTAGAGCAGAAGCTTCCCAAGCTTACGACGAGGGTTCGATTCCCTTCACCCGCTCCAATCGATGTGACAACAAGCGAGTTGTTCCGGTTTCCATGCTTCCTCTCGCCAACGCGTCGGCCATGGGCCCGATGCCTTTTCTTTCATGTTGACCGTGCCGGCGCCGGCCTGGCGCGCTGCCTGCCGCTGGCTGTGGGCGGCGCTGCTGCTGCTGATGGTGTTCTGCCTGCCCGCCCGCGCCGCCGACGAGACCATCCTGGTGGTGGAAAGCTACAACGCCGAAATGCAATGGGATGCCAACTACAAGGAGGCATTGCAGGAGGCGCTGGGCAAAAAATACCGGCTCGAATATTTTCAGATGGATACCAAGCGCCTGCCCAAGGAGCAGCACGCGGCCATGGCGGACAAGGCCTGGGCCGCCTACCTGGCCCTGCACCCGGTGCTCGTCATCCTGGGCGACGACGCAGCTCTCAAGCTGCTGGCGCCGCGCCTGGGCGCCACGGTCACGCCCGTGGTCTATCTGGGCATCAACAACAATCCGCGCGAATACTTCGACGCCAAGGTCACCAGGAACATCACGGGCGTGCTGGAGCGGCCCATCCTGAAGCGCAACATCGCGCTCGTCACGGAACTGCTGCCCAAGACCAGGCGGGCGCTGGTGCTGTTCGATACGGACATCACGTCCCAGGTGGTGCGGCAGGAAACGTTTGAGGGCAAGTCCAGGCAGCTGATCGGCGGCACCACTGTTGAGCTGAAACTGGTGGGCCAGTGGGAGCAATGGCAGGCCGAAGTGCTGAACGCGAAAGACAACTACGACGTCATCTTCGTCGGCCTGTACCAGGCCTTGCACGACGGCGCCGGCAAGAGCGTCAACACGACGGACCAGGTGGCGCGCTGGACGGCGGCCCACACGCCGGTGCCCACCTTCGGCTTCTGGGACTGGGCCGTGGGTCCGGAAAAGACCATCGGCGGGCTGGTGCTGTATGGCCGCGACCAGGGCCGGGCCGCGGCCGAGATCGCGCTCAAGATCCTGTCCGGCACGCCGCCGGAACGGATCTATCCCGTCACGGCCGACCGCGGTAAATTCCTCTACAGCAAAAAGCAGCTGCAGCGCTACCACATCACCCTGCCGGAAAAGATCGCGGCCGAAGCCAGCTACACGGATTGAGAGGACGGTCGTATTCATGAACGTGTGCGATGGTAAGGACTGCTGCGGCGCGCAAGCGGC
>JAZJZQ010000766.1:1422-7687 GCA_040389625.1 Pseudomonadota bacterium
TTCGGCTTGCCGTCCTGGCTGCCGCTGGCCGTGTCCGGCCTGGCGGCGCTGGGCGCGGAGCTCGCGGCCTGGAGCACAGGCCATGAACGTGGCTGGCCCGTGCTGGCGCTGGCGCTGACGGCCATCGCCTGCGGCGGCCTGGGCACGCTGAAGAAGGGCTGGATCGCGCTGCGCAACCTGTCGCTGAACATGAACTTCCTGATGTCGCTGGCCATCCTGGGCGCGCTGGCCATCGGCCAGTGGCCGGAGGCGGCCATGGTGATCTTCCTGTTCTCGCTGGCCGAACTGATCGAGGCCCGTTCGCTCGACCGCGCCCGCCACGCGATCCGCAGCATGATGGCGCTCACGCCGGACGCGGCCACCGTGCAGGCGCCGTCGGGCGCGTGGCGGCGCGTGGCGGCGGCCGACGTGCAGCCGGGCGCGCTGGCGCGCGTGATGCCGGGCGAGCGCATCGCGCTGGACGGCGTGGTGGCGGCCGGCGAAAGCGCCGTCAACCAGGCGCCCATCACGGGCGAGAGCATGCCCGTGATCAAACTGCCTGGCGATACCGTGTTCGCCGGCACCATCAACGAACAGGGCACGTTCGACTACACGGTGACGGCGCCGCAAAGCGAGTCCACGTTGTCGCGCATCGTGCGCAGCGTGCAGCAGGCGCAGGGCGAGCGCGCGCCTACCCAGCGCTTTGTCGACCGTTTCGCGGCGACCTACATCCCGGTGGTGGTGGCGCTGGCCGTGCTGGTCGCCGTAGTGCCGCCCCTTGTGGCGGGCGCCGACGCCCATGCCTGGTTCTACAAGGCGCTGGTGCTGCTGGTGATCGCCTGCCCCTGTGCGCTCGTCATCTCCACCCCGGTGACGGTGGTCAGCGGCCTGGCTGCGGCAGCGCGCCAGGGCATCCTGGTCAAGGGCGGCATCTACCTGGAACTGGGGCGCAGGCTGAAGGCGGTTGCGCTGGACAAGACCGGCACGCTCACGCTGGGCACGCCGCAGGTGACCGATGTGGTGGTGCTGCCCGGCGGCGAGCGGAGCGCGCCGCTGCGCGACGCGGCCAGCCTGGCGGCACTGTCCACCCATCCCGTCTCGCGCGCGCTGGCGCAGCACTGGCACGGCGCGCAGCATGGTGCGGCGCTGGCGCCGGTCGTGCGTTTCGAGGCGCTGCAGGGGCGCGGCATCCGGGGCGAGGTGGATGGCGCCATGCTTTACCTGGGCAATGCGCGGCTGGTGCGGGAACTGGGCCTGCAGGATGAGGCGCTCGATACCACCCTGCGTGCGCTGGAGCGCGACGGCAAGAGCGTGGTGGTGCTGTGTTCCGCCACGGCGGCGCTGCTGGTGGTGGCGGTGGCCGACACGGTGCGCGCCACCAGCGCCGAGGCGGTGGCGCAGTTGTGCGCGCTGGGCGTGCGGGTGGTGATGCTGTCGGGCGATAACGCGGAGACGGCGCAGGCAGTCGGCGCCCGGCTCGGCATCGCCGACGTGCGCGCCGGCCTGCTGCCCGACGATAAGCTGCGCGTCATCGCCGCGCTGGCGGCGCAACACGGCGAGGTGGGCATGGTTGGGGACGGGGTGAACGATGCGCCGGCGCTGGCCAAGGCCGCCATCGGCCTCGCCATGGGCGCGGCCGGCACCGACACGGCAATGGAAACGGCCAACGTGGCGCTGATGGACGACGACCTGCGCAAGGTGGCGTACTTCATGCGCCTGAGCGCGCGCACCCACGCGATCCTGCTGCAGAACATCGTGCTGGCGCTGGCGATCAAGGCCGTGTTCCTGGTGCTGGCGGTGGCCGGTTATTCGACCTTGTGGATGGCCGTGTTCGCGGACATGGGCGTGAGCCTGATGGTGGTCGTCAACGGCCTGCGGCTGCTGCGCGGTCCCACGCCCTAGTCCGTATCCGCGTCCGCTTTCGGCCGGGGACGCAGTGCACTACGGTTCCTTGCCCGGTGCGCCCGATGCGCCCAGCAGCTGGGCAAATTGCACCAGGTCCGGGGCGGCCATGTCGGAAATGGCCGCGTACTGCATGCCGCCCTGCGTCCAGCGCAGCAGCTGGTAGCCCTGCCGCACGCTGGCCCGCGGCGGCTGGGCACTGGCGGCCGGCGCCGGCCATTCGTACAGGTTGAGCACATGCTTGCGGTGCCGGTAGGCCAGCGCCGCCACGGGCCGCTGGCGGATGTAGTCGAGCCGGCCGCCGATCAATGGGTAACCCTGCGCGGCCAGGTTGGTCACCGGCGGCGCGAAATCGAGTTTGCCCGTGAACCACGGCTTGACGGTGTGCTGGTCGGTCGATGCTACGTCCGTCAGGTGATCCGGCAGCAGCGAGCGGAAATGGCTGGCCACCAGTTCCTGTTCCAGCTGCTCGGCGGGCGATGGCTGCGCCAGGTACAGCCCCAGCGTGACGGCAAAGGCGGCCGTGCTGACGGCGGCGGCGCCCAGGTTGATCCAGGTCCACGGCCAGCGCGACAGGATGGCGGCGCGGCGCGGACGCGGTGGCGTCTGCCGTTGTCCCTGCGCTTGCCAATGTCTCTGGCTCTGCTGTTCCTGCTGACGCTCCCGTTCCCGCTCCAACTTCTGCTCCTGCTCCTGCTCCTGCTCCTGCTCCTGCTCTTGCCCTCGCACTTGCTGCAAGGCGTTCTCGATGCGATGGCGCAGGTGCGGCGGCGCCGCGTAGCGCGTGGCTTGCTGCGCCAGCGTGCCGCGCAGCTCCGTCAGTTGCGCCAGCGTTGCGCGGCAGTCGGCGCAGCCGGCCAGGTGCGACTCCAGCTGCAGGGCGCCGGCCGGGTCCAGCTCGTCATCGAGCCAGGCCGGCATCCAGTGTTGCGATTGCGTGCATTCCATCCTAGTCTCCAGCCGTGTCGCGTTGCAGGTACGACAGCAGCAGCTTGCGCGCGCGCGCCAGGCGCGACATCACCGTGCCGATGGGGATGTCCGCCACTTCGGCTATCTGCTTGTATGACAGCTCGTCCATTTCCTTCAGCACCAGCACTTCCCGGAACGCCGGCGGCAGCTGGCGCAGCGCCTGGTTGACGCTGCGGCCCACGTCGCGGCTGGCCACGATGCCGGCCGGGTCGGTGCCCGCTTCCTGCACCAGCAATTCGTCGCCGTCCGCGCCATGCAGCGCTTCGTCGAAGCTGACGTCGCCCTGCTGCGGGCGGCGGTCGCGCAGCGCCGTGTAGAAGGTATTGCGCACGATGGTCAGCAGCCAGGCGCGCGCATCGCCGCCCCGGTAGCTGTCGGCAAAGCGGTAGGCGCGCAGGTAGGCGCTCTGCACCAGGTCGTCCGCATCGTGCGGATCGCGGGTGAGCCAGCGTGCCAGGTTGTAGGCCGCATCCAGATGCGGCATGGCCAGCTTTTCAAACCGTGCCGCTTTGTCGTCGTCGCCCAAATGCTTGTCCATCGTAGTCGTCCCGCAGATGAAGACTCGGTGTGGTGCGCTTTTATTCCCGCGAAAAAAATATAGCGTCCGGCGGGAATAGGAACGGGGCGCGGCCGGTTTGATGTTGTGTGGACCGCTTGCCTGGTTGCTCAGATTATCACATGCAGGCGTACGCCGATTTTCAATCAACCAGATGGAGGACAACATGATCGATCGCAGGAGTTTCCTGAGGCTGGGCGCCGTGGGCGGGGGCGCCGTCTTCATGTCCGGCCTGTACGGCAAGGCATGGGCGGCGGGGCAGGGCAACGAGGACTTTTATTTCGTCCAGCTGTCCGATGCGCACTGGGGCTACCGCGGGCCGGCCAACCCGGAGTCGCAGAACACGCTGCGCCAGGCGGTGGCGGCCGTCAACGCGCTGCCGCACAAGCCGGACTTCATGGTCTTCACCGGCGACCTGACCCACAGCACGGACGACCCGGCCGAGCGCCGCAAGCGCATGACGGAGTTCAAGCAGATCGTGGCCGGGCTGGAAGTGAAGCAGGTGCATTTCCTGCCGGGCGAACACGATGCTTCGCTCGACCAGGGCGCCGCGTTCCAGGAGCTGTTCGGCCCTACCCATTACAGCTTCGACCACAAGGGCGTGCATTTCATCGCGCTCGACAACGTATCCGATCCCGGTGCCCGCATCGGCGAGGCCCAGCTGGCGTGGCTCAAGGCCGACCTGGCGGCCCGGCCGAAGGATGCGCCCATCGTGGTGCTGACGCACCGCCCGCTGTTCGACCTGGAGCCCAAGTGGGACTGGGCCACGCGCGACGGCGCGCAGGCGGTGGAGTTGCTGATGCCGTATCCGCAAGTGACCGTGTTCTATGGCCACATTCACCAGGAGCACCACCGGATGACGGGCCATATCGCCCACCATGCCGCCAAATCGCTGATCTTCCCGCTGCCGGCGCCCGGTTCGCAGGCGACGCGCACGCCGCTGCCGTGGGACCCGGCGGCGCCGGGCAAGGGGCTGGGCTTCCGCGAGGTGGACGCCGAACCGCGCCAGGCGGCCTACCAGATCACCGAACTGCCGGTAACGAAAGGATGAATCATGCAAGCATCGGATAAGCAAACATCGGGCAGGCAGGCGGCAAGACGCCGCTTCCTGCTGGGCGCACCGCTGGCCGCATCGGCGCTGCTGCTGGGCGCGGCCCAGGGCAAGGCGGTCAAGGAGAGGGTCATCAAGGTCGAGGCCCGCAAGTTCCGCTTCTCGCCCAACGTGATCGAGGTGCGCCAGGGCGAGGCCGTGGTGCTGGAATTGCGGGCGCTGGACTTTGCCCATGGCTTCAACATCCCGGAACTGCAAACGCGCATCGACCTGGTGCCGGGCAAGGCAGTCAAGCTGCGGCTGCAGCCGGCGCAGGCCGGCCGCTTCGGCTTCCTGTGCGATAACTTCTGCGGCGCCGGCCACGAGGAGATGGCCGGCACGCTGGTGGTGACGGCCTGACGGCGCGGCGGCATGAGGGCGCGGCGCGCGGCGGCGCGCGGCGGCGCAGGGCGGAGCTGGCCGTCTGGCCGTCCGGCCGTCTGGTTGGTCGTCGCCGTGGACGCGGCTGATATAATGCCGGGTAAATGCAGCCCGGCTGCCGGCCGTTGCGCCACCCGTACCGTTATATGCCCGTTCAGCGGGCATTCCTTTTTACCGATAGATTCCGCATCCCATGTCTTCTGATACGCCCAACAACGGCCCTGCACGGCCTATGCTGTACGACCCGACCGAACACCGCATCCGCAGCTTCGTCACCCGCGCCGGCCGCCTGTCGACCGCGCAGGCGCGCGCGCTGGAGGAACTGGGCCCGCAATTCATGATCGAGTACAGCAAGACGCCGCTCGACTACGAACAGGCCTTTGGCCGCAAGGCGCCGGTGGTGCTGGAGATCGGCTTCGGCATGGGCGGCACCACGGCCCACATTGCGCAGGCGATGCCGGACAAGGACTTCATCGGCGTCGAAGTGCATACGCCGGGCGTGGGCAGCCTGCTCAAGCTGATCGGCGAACAGGGCCTGACCAACCTGAAGGCGATCCAGCACGACGCGGTGGAAGTGCTGAACCAGATGATCCCGGACGGCTCGCTGCACGGCGTGCACATCTTCTTCCCCGACCCGTGGCACAAGGCGCGCCACAACAAGCGGCGCCTGATCCAGGGCCCGTTCGTCAAGCTGCTGGTGCAGAAGCTGGCCGTGGGCGGCTACCTGCATTGCGCCACCGACTGGGAAGACTACGCGGTGCAGATGCTGGAAGTGCTGGGCGCGGAAGAGGGCCTGCAGAACACGGCCGACGGCTATGCACCGCAGCCGGCCTACCGTCCGCTCACCAAGTTCGAAAACCGCGGCCTGAAGCTGGGCCACGGCGTGTGGGACCTGGTCTTCACCAGGAAGTAAGCGGGATAACGGCAGCATCGTTCCCGCGCGGCCGGGAGCGCATGCCTGCCGACGATAGCGCCGCTCAGTCCAGCGGCTCGATATCGAGTACCACCACATAGGCCAGGTGGCGGCCCTGCCACATACCGCCGCCGCGCACCTGCGCGTCGCAGGTGGTGGGCTGGCCTTCAATCTCCTTGAACTTCAGGCGCTGGCGGAATTGCAGCCCTTCCTTCGGCGCCAGATAGCCCGCCATGCGGCCATCGATAAACACCGCCACCGCCGTATTCTCATAGGCATTCTGATCATCCGGCACCAGCGTGGCCAGGTAGGGGACGGCGGCCGCCTGTTCGCCATGATCGCCCGCCAGTTCTTTCAGCGTGGCCTGGTAGCGCGATTCGTTCACCACCTCGACCAGGAAGCGGCCCTTGTCGGACCAGTGCAGGGCCGGCGCCGCCGCCGGCAGCTGCGGCACGTACGGCCCGGCCGCGCGCGC
>JAZJZQ010000767.1:0-5389 GCA_040389625.1 Pseudomonadota bacterium
GACTTGCCGCAGCCGGAGCTGCCCAGCAGGGCGAAGATCTCGCCCTTGTTGATGGTGACGGAAATATCGTCCACTGCCCGCACGCCGTCGAACGACTTGACGAGGTTACGGATGAACAGGAACGGCTGGCCGGCGTCGACCGCCGGCTTGGCGGATGGTGCTGGATTCATGGTGGCACACAGTACAAAAAATAGGTGAAACGGACATGCGGCGGCCACACCCGGCGTTTGCCGGGCGTGCAAACACGTCACTGCGGGGCGCTTACAGTCCGGTTTTGAATTTGGTGTAGACGCGGGTCATGATGCGTCGGATGTCCGAGCTGTACGGCTCGGGGACGGTCATGCGCTTCTTGTCGTCGTCGGACAGGTAGACCGTCTTGTTGTCGGCGATGTCCTTCTTGACGTACTTGATGGCGGCGGCGTTCGGGTTGGCGTAGAACACTTTGTTGGTCAGGCTGGCGTGGACTTCAGGACGCATGATGTAGTTCATCCACAGCAGCGCATTGCCAGGGTGCGGCGCATCGGTGGGGATGGCCATGGTGTCGAACAGCAGGGTGGCCGTGGTCTTCGGGATCAGCGCTTCGATATGGTTGCCGTTCTTGGCGTCGATGGCGCGCTGGCGCGCGATGTTGATGTCGCCCGACCAGCCCAGCGCCAGGCACAGCGAGCCGTTGGCCATGTCGTTGATGTAGCCGGAGGAGCTGAACAGGGTGACGTAGGGGCGGATCGAGTTGAGCAAGCGGCCCGCATCCTGGTAGTCGGAGCTGTTCTTGGAGAAGGCCGGCTTGCCCAGGTACTGCAGGGCCGGCGGCAGGATTTCGGAAGGCGAATCGAGGACGGAGATACCGCAGGACTTGAGCTTGGAGGCGTATTTCGGATCGAAGATCAGGTCCCAAGCGTTGTCCGGCATCGGCATGCTGCCCAGCGTGGCCTTGACCTTGTCGACGTTGATACCCAGCGTGGTGTAGCCCCACAGCCAGATCACCAGGTGCTTGTTGCCCGGGTCCAGGTTCTTGCCGATCAGGGCCTGCAGCTGCGGGTCCATATTGGCCAGGTTGGGCAGCTTGCTCTTATCCAGTTCCTTGAGCAGGCCGCCGTCGATCTGCAGGCGGGCCCAGTTGGACGATGGCACCACGATGTCGTAACCGGTCTTGCCGGCCGTGAGCTTGGCGTGCAGCACCTCGTTACTGTCGAACAGGTCGTAACGGACCTTGATGCCGGTTTCCTTCTCGAAGTTCTTGATGGTGTCGTCGGCGATGTAGTCCGACCAGTTGTAGATGTTGAGGACCTTTTCTTCTTGTGCCCAGGCCGGCGTGGCCAGGGCTGCCGCCACGGCGGTGGCGGCGCAAATACAGGACAGGCCGCGTGCGACGCGGTGCTTAAGCTGATTCATCTGCTTGGCGGGTTCTGGCATCATCATTCTTGTTTCCCCTATCTTTTACAGTTGGAAAATGCGTCTCTTGTGTGACTGCTCTTATGCGATTGCACCTGCTTTAATCAGGAAGCTTTATACCCAGCCTCGTTGCTTGACGTCGTCGTAGGTCAGATCCAGGCAGTGCCGGATCAGGGCTACCATCTCGTCGATCTGCGCGCGCGTCATCACCAGCGGTGGCGCGATGATCATGCGGTCGCCCACGGCGCGCATGATCATGCCGTTGTTGAACATGTAGCCGCGGCACACCATGCCCACGCTGAGCGCCTCGTCGAAGGCCACGTTCTCGTGCACGGTGGCGCCTTTGCTGCGCACCAGGTTCAGGCCGGCCACGAAGCCGCAGCTGCTGGTGTAGCCCACCAGCGGATGCTCGCCCAGGGTGGCGAAGCGCTGCTTGAGGTAAGGACCGGTGTCGTCGTCCACGCGCTTCACCAGCTGTTCCGATTCGAGGATGCGGATGTTCTCCAGCGCGGCGGCGCACGCCACCGGGTGGCCCGAGTAGGTGAAGCCGTGGTTGAAATCGCCGCCCTTCTCGATCAGCACATTGGCCACGCGGTCGCCCACCAACACGCCGCCCAGCGGCACGTAGCCGGAGGTGACGCCCTTGGCGAAGGTGATCAGGTCGGGACGGATGCCGAACAGCTCGGAGGCGAACCACTTGCCCAGCCGGCCGAAGCCGCAGATCACTTCGTCAGCGATCAGCAGGATGCCGTACTTGTCGCAGATGCGCTGGATCTCGGGCCAGTAGGTGGCGGGCGGGATGATCACGCCGCCGGCACCCTGCACTGGTTCGCCGATGAAGGCGGCCACCTTGTCGGCGCCCACCTCCAGGATCTTGTCCTCCAGCCAGGAGGCGGCCTTGATGCCGAATTCATCCTCCGTCATGCCCTGCCCCGCTTCCAGGTAGTTGGGCTGGCCGATGTGGACGATGCCGGGAATCGGCAGGCCGCCCTGGGCGTGCATGCCGTCCATGCCGCCCAGCGAGGCGCCGGCCACGGTGCTGCCGTGGTAGGCGTTGTGGCGGCTGATGATGGTGTGGCGCTCCTGGTAACCCATCAGGTCCCAGTAGCGGCGCACCATGCGCAGGTTGGTGTCGTTGCCTTCCGAGCCGGAGCCGGTGAAGAACACGTGCTGGAAGCCCGGCGGCGCCAGTTCGGCCAGTTTGGTGGCCAGCTGCACGGCCGGCACGTTGGTGGTGTTGAAGAAGCTGTTATAGAACGGCAGCGTCTCCATCTGGCGGTAGACTGCTTCCGAGATGGTGGTGCGGCCGTAGCCGACGTTGACGCACCACAGGCCGGACATGCCGTCCAATACCTTCTTGCCCTGCGAGTCCCACAGGTAGATGCCGTCGCCGCGCACCATCACGCGGGCGCCGTGTTCGTTCAGTTGCTTGAAGTCGGTGAACGGGTGCAGGTAGTGGGCCGAGTCCATTTTCTGGATCGCCGCCGTGTCGAACAGCTCGTTGCGGGTGGCGGCCGATTTCACCGATGCCACCAGTGCGGCGCTGGGCGCCAGGGGATTTGAAGACATGATAGTCCCTATCTCAAGTGCGTTGAATGAGAGTGTTTGTCGAACGGCCGTGTTCTGCACGGCCGCGTCCTGCTTATGGTTGGTTCGGGTGCGGTTACACGTGCAACAGCAGGTGTTCACGTTCCCACGGACTGATGACGGTCATGAATTCCTGGTGCTCCAGGTCCTTGATCGCCGCATACACGTCGATGAAGCGGTCGCCCAGCACGGTGCGCAGCTTGTCCTCGGCGCGCAGCGCCTGCAGCGCTTCGGGCAGGCCTTGCGGCAGCTCGAACTTCAGGTCATAGGCGCTGCCCTCGGTGATCGGCGTCGGTTCCAGCGCGTCGACCATGCCCAGGTAGCCGCAGGCCAGCGTGACGGCAAGTGCCAGGTAAGGGTTGGCGTCGGCGCCGATGATGCGGTTTTCCACGCGGCGGTCCTGCACACCCGATTCAGGGATGCGGAAGCCCACGGTGCGGTTATCCATGCCCCACTGGATGTTGATCGGTGCGGCCGTGTGGCGCACGATGCGGCGGTAGGAATTCACGTACGGCGCCACGATCGCCATGGCCGACGGCATGTAGCGCTGCAGGCCGCCGATGTAGTGCTTGAAGATGGGCGCGGCCGAACCGTCGGGCGCGCTGAAGATGTTCTGGCCGGTCTTGATGTCGACCACGCTCTGGTGCACATGCATGGCCGAACCGGGTTCGCCCGCCATCGGCTTGGCCATGAAGGTGGCGTACATGTCGTGCTTGAGCGCCGCTTCGCGCAGCGTGCGCTTGAAGAAGAACACCTTGTCGGCCAGGCCCAGCGGATCGCCGTGCAGGAAGTTGATCTCCATCTGGCCGGCGCCGATTTCGTGAATCAGCGTGTCCACGTCCAGGTTCATCAGGTCGCAGTAGTCGTAGATGTCCTCGAACAGGGGATCGAACTCGTTCACGGCGTCGATGCTGTAGACCTGGCGCGTGGTCTCGGCGCGGCCGCTGCGGCCGATAGGCGGTTTCAGCGGCAGATCGGGATCGCTGTTCTTGGCCGTCAGGTAGAACTCCAGTTCCGGCGCCACCACCGGCTGCCAGCCCTTGTCGGCGTACAGCTTGAGCACGCGGCGCAGCACGGAGCGGGGCGCGAAGTCGACCAGGCGGCCGTCGGAGAAATAGCAGTCATGGATCACCTGTGCCGTGGGGTCGGTGGCCCATGGCACCATGGTGATGGTGGTGGGGTCGGCCTTCAGTATCATGTCGCGGTCGGTGCTGGAGATGGCGCGGTCGTAGGCCGAATCCTCGGTCGGGTAGTTGCCCGTCACCGTCATGCCCAGCACGGCCTCGGGAATGCGCATGCCGCGTTCCTGGGTGAATTTGGTGCGCGGCAGGATCTTGCCACGGGCCACGCCGGTCAGGTCGGGGACCAGGCATTCGATTTCCGTGACCCGTTTCTCGTTAAGCCACAGGTCCATGTCGGTGTAGGTGAAGTTCTCGCGTATTGCCATTTGGATCTCTCGTCAGTCTTTATGTTGCGCGGCGCCGTACTGCCTGCCGCGCGCTTATGGTCTTGCGTGGACAGGGTCACTAAGGAACCCGCCGCGCCCACAGTTCGTAGGTGGTCATGCGCCTCTCCCTGCCTTGCTTTGATAGATCCGGCATGCCTGGCCAAAGGCCAGGAACATTTTTTGTGAATCGGGGTTCTGCTCCAGGCGCCACTCCGGGTGCCACTGCAGCGCCAGCGTGAAACCGGGTGCCTTGGCCACGCTGTAGGCCTCCACCAGGCCGTCCTCGGCGCGCGCTTCCACCTGCAGGCCGGGCGCCAGCGTGGCGATGCCCTGGCCATGCAGCGAATTGACGCTGATTTCGGTAGCGCCTTCCAGGATGTGCGACAGCCGGCCGTTCGCTTCCAGCTGCACGCGGTGCGACGGTGCGTATTGTTCTTCCAGCGTCAGGTGCTTGGGCTCGCGGTGGTCGCGCATGCCCTCCACCTCATGTACGGCCTGGTGCAGCGTGCCGCCCAGCGCCACGTTCACTTCCTGGAAGCCGCGGCAGATGGCCAGCAGCGGCAGGCCGCGCGCCAGTGCCGCGCGGATCAGCGGCAGCGTGGTGGCGTCACGCGACGGGTCGAGCGGCAGGCTGGGGTCGCGCAGTTCCTGGCCATACAGGCTGGCGTGCACGTTGGAGGGGGAACCGGTCAGCATGATGCCGTCGGCCAGGGCCAGCACGGCTTCCAGGTCGGTGGCCTCGCCCAGTGCGGGCAGGATCAGCGGCTGGCAGCCGGCACCGGCGGCCACGGCGTCGACGTATTTACGTTGCGCCGTGTGGTTGGGATGGACGCCGATCTGGTTGATACAGGCGGGTACGATCACGATAGGGCGATGCATATTGTCTTGTCTCGTTGGTTGTCTTCACATTGGCAGCGTTTCCGCTTCCAAATGCCCGAATAACTGGGACCACTCTGCCGCAAC
>JAZJZQ010000768.1:0-1688 GCA_040389625.1 Pseudomonadota bacterium
ACGAGAAGGAACTGGGCGTGGTGCTGATCGACATCGGCGGCGGCACCACCGACGTGGCCGTGTTCTCGGACGGCGCGATCCGCCACACGGCCGTGATTCCGATCGCCGGCGACCAGATCACCAACGACATCGCCATGGCGCTGCGCACCCCGACTTCGGAAGCGGAAGAAATCAAGATCCGCTACGGCGTGGCCAAGCAGGTGCTGGCCGACCCGGGCGAATCGCTGGAAGTGCCGGGCCTGGGCGACCGCGGTCCGCGCAACCTGTCGCGCCAGGCGCTGGCGGCCGTGATCGAGCCGCGGGTGGAAGAACTGTTCGCCATGGTGCACCAGGTGGTGCGCGAATCGGGCTACGAAGGCGTGCTCTCGTCGGGCATCGTGCTCACGGGCGGCACCTCCATCATGCCGGGCATGGTGGAGATGGCGGAAGACATCTTCCTCAAGCCGGCCCGCCTCGGCACGCCCGACTACCGCGGCCAGCTGGCCGACGTGGTGCGCAGCCCGCGCTACGCCACGGTACTGGGCCTGCTGCTGGAGGCGAAAAAACAATACCTGCGCGGCCACATCGTGACCCGCCAGGACGGTTCTGTGAAGGCAGTATGGCAACGCATGAAGGAATGGTTCCTCGGTAATTTCTAAGTGAAGTAAGAGTTGTTGCAGTGTGTGTTTTAGTACGGCGATTCCAATACATTTAACTAAACTATTTATATAATTCAACCGCAGTTTTCAATCTCCAGTTCTCCTAACAAATATGAGGCCTGGCGCTTGGAAACCGCATTCTGATAGGAGCACATCATGGAGTTTGATATGGTCGATAACGCAGCTTTGGGAACCGTCATCAAGGTCGTCGGCGTCGGCGGAGCAGGTGGCAATGCAGTTCAACACATGATCAACAAGGGCATGTCGGGCGTCGAGTTCATCGCCGCCAATACCGATGCCCAGGCCCTGTCGACCTCCAAGGCCGACAACATCATCCAGATCGGCGAGACCGGCCTGGGTGCAGGCATGAAGCCTGACGTCGGTCGCAAGCTGGCCGAGGAATCGCGCCAGCGCATCGAAGACTCGCTGCGCGGCGCGCACATGGTGTTCATCGCCGCCGGCATGGGCGGCGGCACCGGCACCGGCGCCGCGCCTATCGTGGCCGAAGTGGCCAAGTCGCTGGGCGCGCTGACGGTGGCCGTGGTGTCCAAGCCGTTCTCGCACGAAGGCCAGAAGTGCATGGACATCGCCGACGAAGGCCTGGAGCTGCTGTCGGCCAACGTCGACTCGCTGATCGTGATCCTGAACGAGAAGCTGGAAGAGATCTACGAAGACGAATCGCTGATCGACTGGCTGCAGCACGCCGACGATGTGCTCAACAACGCGGTCGCCGGCATCGCCGAGATCATCAACGTGCCGGGCCACATCAACGTCGACTTCAACGACGTCAAGACCATCATGGGCGAGCAGGGCAAGGCCATGATGGGCACGGCCACCGCCTCCGGCGTGGACCGCGCCCGCATCGCCGCCGAGCAGGCCGTGGCCTCGCCGCTGCTGGACGGCGTGGACCTGTCGGGCGCGCGCGGCGTGCTGGTCAACGTGACGGCCAGCCGTGGCCTCAAGGGTAAGGAAATCAAGGAAGTCATGGCCGCCGTGCGCGCCTTCGCCGCGCCGGACGCGTCGATCGCCCAGGGTATCGCCTACGACGAC
>JAZJZQ010000769.1:0-10966 GCA_040389625.1 Pseudomonadota bacterium
GGCGAAATCGAAATCTGAATCCCGGCCGCCGGGACCGGATGACAGGGTCAGCCCCACGGGGGCTGACCCCTTTTTTTTGGGGGACCAAAAAAGGGGACAAAAAGGGGTACGTCCCCATTTTTTTACGGCCGCGCCAGCCCGGTGGCGCAGCTTGGGTAGCGCCTGTTCAGGCCGCCAGCAGGCTGGGCATGCCCGCCCCCAGCCACGTCTTGAGGCGGTACAAACGCTGGCGGTAATTGCCTTCCAGCCCGTCCGGGCCACTGTCCACATGTTCGAACTGCCGCACGATGCGGTCCAGCGCCTGGCGCTGCTGTGCCGTGCGCAGCAGGATCAGGCGCCGCTTGCTGCGCCCGTAGCTGGCGCGGATGTCGACCACCAGGCAATGCCCATGGTCGGCCGCCTTCACATCGAGCAACAACGTTTCGGCCCGGGTCAGGCCGAACAGGCTGGCCAGCTCGATGCGGGCCGCCAGCAGCGGCTGGCTGTCGGCCAGGGCCCGCGTCAGCAGCGGCAGCACGGCCTCGGTCCAGCCGGGGGCGGCGACGGGCGCGGCGATCTTGGCCAGCACGGCCTCGGCCTCGGCGCAGCCCTGGGCCGCCGCCTTTTGCAGCCAGTAGGCGGCCCGCACATCGCTCAATTCGCCATTGCGGCGGGTGCGCCACGCGTACACGCCGCATTCGAGCTGGGCCACCCGGTGCCCCATCTCGGCCGCCCGCTCCAGATAGGCCTGGGCCTCGGCCACGGAGCGCTGGGAAAATTCCGGTTTCAAGTAGATGCGCGACAGGGCATACCACGCCTCGGCCATGCCCTGTTCGCCGGCCAGCGTCAGCCAGCGGATGGCGCGCTTGAAGTTGACGGCGGCGATGCCGGCCGCCAGCCGTTCGCCGGCGCAATTCATGCGGGCGAACCACAGGCCCAGGGCCAGCTGCGCCTGGCGGTCGCCGCCGTGGGCGGCCAGCTCGCGGCACTGCTGCAATTCCGGATCGTGCTCGGCCAGGCCGTCCAGCGCCTCGGCGCAGCGCGCCAGCAGTTGCACCTGCTGCGGCTCGACGGGCCAGGCCGCCACCCGCGCCGCCTCGGCGTCGGCCGGCGCGCCCTGCAGCACGGCGCGCGCCAGCGGCAGCGCCGCGCGCAAATAGCCGCGGTAATCGTGCGCCTGCCAGGCCTGTTCCAGCGCCGCGAACTGGACCGCACCCGGTCCGGACCAGGCCGGGCCATCCACGCCGGCCGCCGCCGCCGGTGCCGCGATGGCCGGCGCCGCCGTCTCGCCGCGCTGGCTGGCCAGCAACTGCTGCGCTTCCGCGCTACCGTCGCGGGCCGCGCTTTCCAGCGCCGCCATGGCCTTGGCCCGCAGCGCGCGGCACGACGGCGCCATGGGCTGGCCGAGCACCAGCTGGGCCAGCACCAGGCCGGCCGGCGCCACGCCGGCATCGTAGGCCCGGTCGTACCAGGGCAACACGGCTGGCTGGCAATGTTGTGCATATTCAAATGGAATGTGGTGGCCGATCAGCATCCATGCCTCGTCCTGCTGCTGCTGGGCCGCCCGGCTCAGCCAGTGCAAGGCCGTCGGCATGCTGCGTGGCAAGCTGGCCCCGCCAAACAGGTAGAGCTTGCCCAGTGCCAGTTGGCTCACCGCGTCTCCGGCGCGGGCCCCCCGGATGATCCCTAGTTCTTCTCGATTTGCCATCGTCTCACTATGAGTGTGATTCATGGAAGCGGGCGGTACGTCCGTGCTGTCTGCGCGAGCTTGGGACGGCCGATGTTGTGACAATATCTTGCCATGAAAGAAGAAGATACGGCCAGATAAACACAGGCTGCAGTGTAGCGCGACGCGCGGCCGGTACCGTGGCGTGCGCGCGACGCCACAGTCCCGGCCTTGATATGACGCAAATCGCGCCCCAAGGTGCCGTGTAGGCTGAAGGCAATCCCTGATCCATATGTGAAAGGAAATCATTCAACCCACCCGTTTCTGGATCGCCGATCAAGCGTTTCAAAAATACAACAGGGCTACCCCGTTTTGGCCCTTTCGACCAAGACTCACCGCCATAATCAACCAAACCAGCAACATTGACGCAGGCAGCCATTAAGGTTCAGCTCATCCCGCGTGGCGTAGCGCGCACTTGACGGCTTTTAGACGTTTGTACGACTCACTTTCAAAAGGAATAACAAATGAAAAAATCATTAGTGGCTCTGGCACTCATGGGCGCGTTTTCTGCTGCGTATGCGCAATCGTCCGTGACCATCTACGGCACGGTCGATGCCGGCGTCACCAAGACTTCGGGCGGCACCACCAGCATCGGCAAGCGCGACAACAACAAGCTGGGCTTCAAGGGTGTGGAAGACCTGGGCAGCGGCCTGAAGGCGCTGTTCCAACTGGAAATTCGCTACGAGCCCGACACCGGCACCATCGAAAGCGTGACCCGTCCCCTGTTCCAGGGTGAGAGCCGGGTCGGCCTGCAGGGCGATTTCGGTACCGTGCGCCTGGGCCGCGGCCTGACGGCGCTGCAGGCGTCGAACACCGCGTTCGAACCATGGAGCGGCCTGCCGACCCCGGCCGGCTTCCAGACCGACCTGCAAGTGGCCGGCTACACCAGCGCCTACAAGAGCACGCACAAACCACTGCCGGACACCATTTCCGGCAGCGATCCGCTGGGACCTGCCGGCAACTCGAGCAACCGCTTCTCGAACGCCCTGTTCTATAACACCCCGGTGTTTGCTGGCTTCCAGCTGAACGTCACCGTGGCCACCAAGGAAGGCAACGGCAACACGGCACCTGTGGCCCAGTACCCGATCGGCGCCACCGCCAGCGTCAACCCGTACTCGGTGTCGGGCACCTACAACAACGGTCCCGTGGCCGCCATGGCCGCCTATGAGCGCAACGCCGTGGAAACCAAGCTGTGGTCGATCGCCGCCGCCGTCACCCCCGTCACCGGCCTGAAACTGATGGGTTCGTATCAGAAGCAGGACCAGGCACACACCCAGCCGATCAACCCGGACACCAAGTCCTGGATCCTGGGCGCCAACTACACCGTGGGCGCCGGCAAGTTCCTGCTCGGTTATGGCCAGAAGACGCCTGACGGCCGCGACAAGACCAAGCAAGCGTCGGCCGGCTATGAATACAGCCTGTCGGCCCGCACCTACCTGTACGGTGAACTGTCGAACCGCAAGAATTCTGTGATGCAGGGCGACTCCGTCAACTACTACGGCCTGGGTATACACCACAACTTCTGATCGCGGCGGCCCCCGGGCCGCATGCCGTCACCGCAACGGACCAGGCCACCTGGTCCGTTTTTTTTGCCCGCGCCCCGGTCGGATGGCGCGCACTTTCTTTGAATCCCAAGCCAAATGTGTCTTCAACGCAACCTTGTGCGTGGCGCCCGCGCGCCTTGCTGTACAGGGTCTGTCAACAATGTCATATTCGGAGTGCGCAGATTAGCACGTACGTTCGTTTTAATCGCGCCCACAATAAGACGGATAAAACAAGGAGACAACATGAGAGTACGCGTATTGGCCGGTGTGATCGCAGCCTGCTTCGGGGCGCCGGTCCTGGCCCAGTCGTCCATCACCGTGTATGGCATCGCCGACGGCGGCCTGATGTATGCCAACAATGGCGGCAACGACGCCAGGACCAAGGTGGTGAGCGGCATCGCCGACGGTTCCCGCCTCGGCTTCAAGGGCATGGAAGACATGGGCAACGGCTACAAGGCCGTGTTCAACCTGGAAGCGCGGGTGCAGATCGACAACGGCAGCCAGCAGGCCGGCAACCTGTCGAGCAACCAGGGTTACGCATTGACCAAGGGCCTGGCCTTCACCGTGCCGGCCGCCGCCGGCGGCGCCGCCACGGCCGCCAAGCTGCTGGCCGGGGTGCAGTCGGCCCTGCAGCCGGCCATCAACGTCAACATCAACAACGCCCTGTTCGACCGCACCTCGATGGCCGGCCTGGTCACGCCCGTGGGCGCCGTGCTGCTGGGCCGCATGTACACGCCGGACTATGAAGTGTTCAACAATACCGACGTGTTCGAGTCGGGCACGGCGGCCGGCTGGGGTGGCATCGTGGGCGGCACGGGCGGCCTGTTGACGGCCGGCATCGCCATCCGTTCCGACAAGTCGGTGCAATACCGCATGGAACTGCCCAACGGGGTGGCCGCAGCCCTGATGTACGGCACGGAAAAATCGGGCTACATCGGCATGGACAAGCGTTCCTGGGGCGCCAACCTGCGCTACAAGGCCAACGGCTGGGACCTGGGCCTGGGCCACAATTACGGCACCGACCAGGTCGGCGCGCGGGGCCTGGTCACCACCACGGTGGGCGGCTCGTACACCATCGACCAGTGGAAACTGTTTGCCGGCGTCCACAAGCAGAACAACGACAATTCCGTCATCATCCGCTACGCCAACGATGCGCTGGCGCCCACCTTCGCCGCCTTCGGCCCCGCCCTCGGTCCCGTGCTGGCCGGCCAGCTCAACGCCACGCTGCGCCGCACCTTCCTGCTCGACGCCGTCAGCTACCAGCTGGGTTTCCACTACCGCGTGGGCCAGGGCCGCATCATGGCCTCCGTGGTGCGCCAGGACGACCGCAGCGCCTCCAACAGCGACGCCACCCAGTACGGCCTGGGCTACGACTACAACCTGTCCAAGCGTACCGACCTGTACACGGTGGTGGCCTACATCAAGAACCAGAACGATGGCCAGTACGCGATCGGCGCGGCCAGCGCGTCGGGCGGCTTCACGGCCCACCCGGGCGAGGCCAGCAAGGGTATCCAGCTGGGCATGCGGCACCGCTTCTGATCCGGCGCCGGGCTTGCCCGGCAGGACAGCCAGGACGCCTGCGGGCGTCTTTTGCATTTGCGCGGCACAAAACGCACAGATGGCCCATGGCAACTGGCACACTCGGTTAAAATGCCACTTGCTTTCCCCTCTCTTAATTAGAACGACACCATCAATGACCGCCCTCCTGGACTCCGCCGCCGTCGCGCAATACCTGACCGATCACCCGCACTTCTTTGAAGAGCACGCCAACCTGCTGGGCGAGATCAAGCTGTCCAGCCCGCTGATGGGGCGCGCCGTCTCGTTGCAGGAACGCCAGATGGAAGTGATGCGCGACAAGTACAAGGCGCTGGAATTGCGCATGGCCGAGCTGATGCGCCTGGCCGCCGAGAATGAAGCGATCGCCAACAAGTTCCACCGCTGGACCCAGGCCCTGCTGACGGCGCGCGGCGCCGACGCCCTGGCCGGCGCCGTGGCGGACGGCCTGCGCACGGCCTTCGACGTGCCGCAAGTGACCTTGCGCCTGTGGAACACGACGCCCGAACATGGCGACGCCTGGTACACGCGCGGCGTGTCGGACGATGCGCGCCTGTTCGCCAACAGCCTGCTGGCGCCCTACTGCGGCAGCAACAAGGACTTCGAAGCCGTGCGCTGGCTGGACGACGCGGCCAGCGTGCAGTCGACCGTCATCATTCCCCTGCGCCAGCCCGGCAGCAAGGGTAGCGCCTTCGGCCTGCTGATCCTCGGTTCGGCCGACCCGGCCCGCTTCACGGCCCTGATGGCGACTGACTTCCTGGTCCACATCGGCGAAACCAGCAGCACGGCGCTGGCCCCGCTGCTGGCCTGAGGCCGCCATGGACGCCGGGCGCAGCAAGGACGACCGGGCCGGCGCCTATCTGGAACAGCTGCGCACCCAGCGCCAGCTGTCGCCCCACACCACCAGCGCCTATGGGCGCGACCTGCGCCAGCTGGCCACGCTCACGGCCGGCCGCGACTGGCAGCAGCTGAACCAGGCCGACTTGCGCCGGCTGGCCGCCACCCTGCACGGCCAGGGCCTGGAACCGCGCTCGATCGCCCGCAAGCTGTCGTGCTGGCGCGGCTTTTTCGACTGGCTGGGCGGCCAGGCAGTGCTGCCGGCCAACCCGGCCAGCGGCGTGCGCGCCCCCAAGCGGGCCCGCGGCCTGCCGCGCGCCCTGTCGGTGGACGACGCCGTGCAGCTGGTCAGCGGCGGCGGCCGGCCCCAGCCGGGCGCGGCCCCGGAACCGGCCGAACTGTGCAACCGGGCAATGTTCGAACTCTTATATTCCAGCGGGCTGCGGGTGTCGGAACTGGCCGGCATGGACTTGCACTACCGCAAGGCCGACGACGCCCTGCCCGCCTCGCTGGGCTGGCTGGACCGGGAACAGGGCGAAGCGGTGGTCACGGGCAAGGGCGGCAAGATGCGCAAGGTGCCCGTGGGCAGCGCGGCGCTGGCGGCGCTGGCGGCCTGGATCGCCGTGCGCCCGGCCCCGGCCGACGGCAGCGCCGCCCTGTTCGTCAACACCCAGGGCCGGCGCATCACGCCCCGCGTGGTGCAGCAGCGGCTCAAGGCGCACGGGCTGGCCAGCGGCATGCCGGTGCATGTCCACCCGCACATGCTGCGCCACTCGTTCGCTTCCCACGTGCTGCAATCGTCGGGCGACTTGCGGGCCGTGCAGGACATGCTGGGCCACGCCAGCATCAGCTCGACCCAGGTCTACACGGCGCTCGACTTCCAGCACCTGGCCCAGGTCTACGACCAGGCCCATCCGCGCGCTAAAATAAAGTAAGGCATCCAGCGCTGCGCAAAACAGGCTGATACGCATCAAACGGGCCGTTTGCAACCGTTTGCGAAATTCCGGCATAATCGGCAGCTTGTCTGCATCGCGCCAGACCGGCAATCCCACTCACTTCGACTCGGCAAGCAACCATGGCTCTCATCCCCACCACCATCCTGACGGGCTTTCTCGGCGCCGGCAAAACCACGCTGCTCAACCGCATCCTGCAGGAGCAGCACGGCATGCGCATCGCCGTCATCGAAAACGAATTCGGCCAGGAAAACATCGACAATGAAATCCTGGTGCAGGACAGCCAGGAACAGATCGTGGAAATGAACAATGGCTGCATCTGCTGCACCGTGCGGGGCGACCTGATCGTGGCCCTGACGGCCCTGGCCCGGAAACGGGACGCCGGCCAGATCGCCTTCGACCGCGTGGTGATCGAAACGACGGGCCTGGCCAATCCCGGCCCCGTGGCCCAGACCTTCTTCGTCGACGAGGAAGTGGGCACTCACTACATGCTCGACGCCGTGGTCACCGTGGTCGATGCCCGCCACGCCATGCAGCAGCTGGACCAGCACGAGGAAGCCCAGCGCCAGATCGGTTTTGCCGACAAGCTGCTGCTGTCCAAGACCGACCTGGTGACGGCCGAGGAGCTGGCCGCGCTGACCGACCGCATCAAGCACATCAACCCGCGCGCGCCCATCGTGCGCTCCGACTTCGGCCGCACCGCGCTGACGGAAGTGCTGGACTTGAAGGGCTTTAACCTGAACGACAAGCTGGAGCTGGACCCGGACTTCCTGGCCGCCGAGGAAGAACACGACCATGGGCATGACCATGAGCACGTCCATGGCGAACACTGCGACCACCCCAGCCACGCCCACGACCACCACCACAGCCACCACACGGACGATATCGCCGCTTTCGTCTACAAGAGCGAGCGTCCGTTCGACAGCGCCAAACTGGACGAATTCCTGAACGGCCTGGTCCAGGTGTACGGTCCTCGCATGCTGCGCTATAAAGGCGTATTGTGGATGAAAGATGCGCAACGCAAGGTGGTGTTCCAGGGCGTGCACCAGATCATGGGCAGCGACCTGGGCGCCAAATGGGGGGAAACGGAAAACCGTGGCAGTAAAATGGTATTTATTGGCAAAAATCTACCGAAAGACATCTTTATTCGCGGGTTGGAACAATGTTTGGTATAAACTATCCGGGTTTTAAGAGACAGGCTCCCCCGGAACCGGGCAGGAAGGCGACTCGCCCCGGCGAGTGTGATGCGGAAGACAGTTACTAAAGAATAAATGCTGTAACATCCGGCAAGCTCAATAGTGCCTATGCGGATACCGGTGCGGCTGTGCGGCCAAACGCCACAGCAGCCGATCCATTTGAAAACTCTGTCGTATCGAAGGTAAGCGAAGTGATGACTACTAAAACTAATAAATCGACCCCCGCCGCGAGCACTGAACGCATCCTGACCGAAGAAGAAATTCTGAAGATGGATGACAAGGATTACATGAACCCGGCGCAAATGGCATTTTTCAAGGCCAAGCTGCAGGCGCTTGAAAAAGAATTGTTGAAAAACGCCGGCGAGACCACGGAACACTTGCGCGAAACCGTGCTGGTGCCCGATCCCGCCGACCGCGCCACCATCGAGGAAGAGCACGCACTGGAACTGCGTACCCGCGACCGCGAGCGCAAACTGCTGAAAAAAGTGCAGCAATCGATCGTGGCCATCGACGCCGGCGACTACGGCTGGTGCGAAGAGACGGGCGAGCCGATCGGCATCCCCCGCCTGATCGCCCGCCCCACGGCCACCCTGTCGCTGGAAGCCCAGCAGCGCCGCGAACTGAAGCAGAAGCTGTACGGCGACTGAGTCGTTCCCGCCGTCACCGGAAGCACGCGATGCCCTCGCGTGCTTTTTTTTGGTCCAGCCCCCTGTGCCGGGGAAGACAAGCTTGATCGAAAAGGGGTACGTCCCCATTTTTTCGCCATCGTGCGCCGCCCGGCGTGGGAATTGGTGAAAATTGTTGTATCCGCTTGCGTATGCCCATGGCAAGACCTTTCCCATGAGCTACACTAGATATCCTACGGCACGCGTCACAGCTGCCGGCCAGCGTGCAACACAACGGGACACGACGTGGGCATTTTTTCGCTCTTCAGGAAACAGGACGCGCAGCGCGCGCCGGCCGCCACGGCCGACGCCGACGATGGCGCGCGCCTGGCTCCGAACAGCGAGCTGAGCCGTCCCAATTCCCAGGCCCTGCAGCGCGACCTGGCGCGCGCCACGGCCATGAAGATCGACGCCATCGAAGCGGCCATGGCGCTCGACATCTTCCACGACACGGAACCGGCCTGGGGCAGCCGCCCCGCGCGCCCGCCCCGCCCCGCCGTGGCCGGCGACAATCCCACCTTGCCCCTGCTGGACGACAATTCCACGGAACTGCTGGGCGAGGACGAGCTGCCGGCCCAGGCCGTGGCGGCCCAGACCGCGCCCGTGGTGGAGGAAATCGCCATCGTCTACGCCAATGGCCAGGCCGCCATGGCGGAACAGATGCTGGTGGACAACCTGCCGCCGGCCGGGGCCCAGGACCGCACGCTGTGGTGGATGCTGTTCGACCTGTACCAGGTCACCGGCCAGCAGGACAAGTTCGACAGCCTGTCGATCGACTACGCCAGCACCTTCGAAACGTCGCCGCCGCCGTGGCGCGCGCCGCTACCGGCGCCGGCCGCCGCCAGCGGCCCGGCCTGGTCCGGCGTGACGCCGACGGAATCGTTTACCGGCCAGCTGGACGGCGCCATCGCGCCCCAGCTGGAGCGGCTGCGCCAGCAGATGGCCGGCCACCCCGTGCTACGGCTCGATTTCAGCCGGCTGCAGGGTGTCACCCCGGACGGCTGCGCCCTGCTGCTGCCCGTGCTGCAGCAGCTGCACGGGGGCCAGCGCGAACTGATCGTGGTGGCGGCCGACCATCTGGCGGCCCTGATCCAGTCCACCGTGGCCGTGGGCCAGCGCGAGGGGGGCACCGCGCCCTGGCTGCTGCTGCTGGAACTGTTGCAGCTGCTTAACCGCGAAAAGGATTTCGAGGAAACGGGCATGGATTACTGCGTCACGTTCGAAGTGTCGCCGCCCTCGTTCGTGGCGCCGCGCGCCGTGGCCACGGCCAGCCGCCAGCCCCTGGCCGGCGCGCCCGACCGCTACCTGCTGCCCACCGTGGTGGAAGCGCCGCTCGATACTTTACTTGGCGCGCTGGCCGCCTATGCTGAACAGTACCAGACCCTGGTGTTCGACTGCTCGCGCCTGGCACGGGTGGAGTTCGGTGCCGCCAACGCGCTGCAGGCCCGCTTGCAGGCGCTGGTGCAAGGCGGCAAGAAAGTCGAATTCCGCGACGTCAACCACCTGGTGGCCGCCTTGCTGCGGCTGCTGGGTTACGCCGACCTGGCCAAGATCTACCCGCACAAGTACTGACCCGCCTTGCAATTTTGCGCGGCCAGCCCCATGTGCTGGACTGGCAAGAGACGCTAACACCAACCGAGGTCAATATGGAACAATTTCACGGCACCACCATCCTGTGCGTGCGCCGCGGCAAGCAGGTCGCCCTGGGCGGCGACGGCCAGGTCACGCTCGGCAATATCGTCATGAAAGGCACGGCCCGCAAAGTGCGCAAGCTGTACCAGGGCAAGGTGCTGGTCGGCTTCGCCGGCGGCACGGCCGACGCCTTCACCCTGCTCGACCGTTTCGAAGGCAAGCTGGAAAAACACCAGGGCAACCTGCTGCGCGCCTCGGTCGAGCTGGCCAAGGATTGGCGCACCGACCGCGTGCTGCGCCGGCTGGAAGCGATGCTGCTGGTGGCCGACAGCGAGTCGACCCTGGTCATCACCGGCAACGGCGACGTGCTGGAGCCGGAAAACGGCATCGGCGCCATCGGCTCGGGCGGCACCTACGCCCAGTCGGCCGCGCTGGCCCTGCAGGAAAATACGGAACTGGCGCCGGCCGATATCGTCAAAAAGTCACTGACCATCGCCGGCCAGCTGTGCATCTACACCAACCTGTCCCACATCATCGAAACTTTGGACTGAGCCAATGAACATGACACCACAGGAAATCGTCAGCGAACTCGATAAACACGTGGTCGGCCAGGCCAAGGCCAAGCGCGCCGTCGCCATCGCCCTGCGCAACCGCTGGCGCCGGCAGCAGGTGGCCGAACCGCTGCGCCACGAAATTACGCCCAAGAACATCCTGATGATAGGCCCCACCGGGGTCGGCAAGACCGAGATCGCGCGCCGCCTGGCCAAGCTGGCCGACGCGCCCTTCATCAAGATCGAAGCGACCAAGTTCACGGAAGTGGGCTACGTGGGGCGCGACGTGGACACCATCATCCGCGACCTGATCGATATCGGCATCAAGC
>JAZJZQ010000770.1:0-1663 GCA_040389625.1 Pseudomonadota bacterium
AGGTGGACGGGCGGCGCCTGATCGTGGTCGACATCGACCGCCTGATGTCGATCCGAAAGGTGCCGATCGGCGCGCGCCAGGCCGCATGAGCGCAGCGCGCGCCACCGGCGCGGTGGCCAGCGCAGGTGCCAGCGCAGTTGCCAGTTAGGCCAGCGCCTCCAGCTGTTCCTGCAGTTCCAGCCATTCGCCTTCCAGCTGCGCCAGGTCCTTGGTGAAGAAGGACTGGTCGGCCAGCAGCTGCTTGAGCTTGGCCTTGTTGGCCGCCTCGTAGATGGCCGGCTCGGCCAGCTGGGCATCGACTTCCGACTTTTGCGTGCTGCGCTTGGCGATCTGGTCGTCCAGGCGCTTGATCTTCTGTTCCAGCGGCTTGCGCAGCGCAGCCAGGCGCTGGCGGTCTTCGGCCGCCTGGCGCTTCTGGTCCTTGCGATCCACCACCGGGGCGGCGGCCGGCGCCACGGGCGAGGCCACGGGGAAGTCGGTCTTGTTGGCCTTGCCGGCGGCCGGCAGCACGTCGGTGCCTTTACCGAGCTTGGTCTGGAACAGCCAATCCTTGTAGTCGTCCAGGTCGCCGTCGAACGGCTGCAGCTTGCCGTCGGCCACGATGATGAACTGGTCGGTGGTGGCGCGCAGCAGGTGACGGTCGTGCGAGACCACCACCAGCGTGCCCTCGAACTGGGCCAGCGCCTCGGTCAGCGCCTCGCGCGTTTCCAGGTCCAGGTGGTTGGTCGGTTCGTCCAGCAGCAGCAGGTTGGGGCGCTGCCACACGATCAGGGCCAGCGCCAGGCGCGCCTTTTCGCCGCCCGAGAACGGCGCGATCGAACTGGTGACCATGGTGCCGGGGAAGTTGAAGCCGCCCAGGAAGTTGCGCAGCTCCTGCTCGCGCACGGTCGGCGCGATCTTGGCCAGGTGCCACAGCGGCGATTCGTCGTGGCGCAGCATCTCCACCTGGTGCTGGGCGAAGTAGCCGATGTTGAGGCCCTTGCCCATGGTGGCGTCGCCGGTCAGCGGCATCAGCTCGCCGGCGATGGTCTTGATCAGCGTCGACTTACCGGCGCCGTTCACGCCCAGCAGGCCGATGCGCTGGCCGATCTGCAGCGAGAAGTTGATGCCGTGGACGATGCTCCTGGTGGCCACGTCGCCCGTCTTGTCGTCCTCGATGCGGTAGCCGGCGTTGACGTCCTCCATCACCAGCAGCGGGTTGGGGGCGTTGAGCGGCTCGCGGAATTCGAACGAGAATTCGGCGGCGGCGCGCAGCGGCGCCAGTTCTTCCATCTTGGCCAGCGCCTTCATGCGGCTTTGCGCCTGGCGTGCCTTGGAGGCTTGTGCCTTGAAGCGGTTGACGAAGGACTCCAGGTGGGCGCGCTTGCGCTGCTGCTTTTCCAGCGCGCCGGCCGCCAGCACCATCTGCGCCGCGCGCTGGCGCTCGAAGCTCGAGTAGTTGCCCGAGTAGCGCTTCAGTTTGCGCTCGTCGATGTGCACCACCACGTTGACCACTTCGTCGAGGAAGTCACGGTCGTGCGAAATGATGATCAGGGTGCCGGCATAGCGTTTCAGCCAGTCCTCGAGCCAGATGATAGCGTCCAGGTCCAGGTGGTTGGTCGGCTCGTCCAGCAGCAGCAGGTCGGAAGGGCACATCAGCGCCTGCGCCAGGTTCAGGCGCATG
>JAZJZQ010000771.1:0-2295 GCA_040389625.1 Pseudomonadota bacterium
GACTTGCCGCCGTGCTTTTCCATGACGCGGATCTCGCCCATCACCATGCCCCGGTCCACCGCCTTGCACATGTCGTACACGGTCAGCAGGCCCACCTGGACGGCCGTCAGGGCTTCCATTTCCACCCCCGTCTTGCCGAACGTTTCCACCTGGGCCCGGCAATGGACGGCGCTGTTGGCCTCGTCCGTCTCGAAGTCCACCGCCACCCGCGTCAGGGCCAGCGGGTGGCACAGGGGCACCAGGTCGCTGGTGCGCTTGGCGCCCATGATGGCGGCGATGCGGGCGATGCCCAGCACGTCGCCCTTCTTGGCGCTGCCCGACAGGATGATGGCCAGCGTCTCCGGCTTCATGCGGATGGTACCGCTGGCCACGGCGATGCGGTGGGTTTCCTGTTTGGCGCCGACATCGACCATGTGCGCCTGGCCGGTGGCGTCGAAGTGGGTCAGCTGGTCAGCGGGGGGCGTGGTTTTGCTGGTAGTCATGGGTAGCTTGCAGTGGTAAGGGCCGCGCGCGGGACGGCCGGTCATGGGGGAAATCGGTTGCTGGCCCGCTGCGTGCGGGCGCCAGTTGCGGGTATGATAGCACCGTGAACGCTGATCGAATCTTCCCCATTCCCCAGGACCGTCCGCCACGCCGGACGCCGCGGCTGCGCCTGCTGGCCGTCGCGCTGCTGTGCGTGCTGCCGTTGAGCATGGCGCAGACGGCGTTGCCACCGGCTAAGATCCCCAACCTGCCCAGCCTGGGCGACACGGAACGCCAGGACTTGTCGCCCCTGATGGAGCGCAAGCTGGGCGAGGAAATCATGCGCGACATCCGGCGCGACCACGATTTCCTCGACGATGCGCCCATCCTCGAATACCTGAATCAGTTCGGCAACGCGCTGGTGGAAGCGCGGCCCGGCGCGCGCGGCGAGGCCAGCTTCGACTATTATTTCTTCGCCGTGCGCGATCCCCAGCTCAACGCCTTCGCGCTGCCGGGCGGCTTCATCGCCGTCCACTCGGCCCTGCTGCTGGCGGCCCAGAGCGAGGCCGAGCTGGCCTCCGTGCTGAGCCACGAGATCGGCCACGTGGTGCAGCGCCACATCGCCCGTTCGCTGGGCCAGCAGCGCCAGGACGCGCTGATCCCGCTGGCGGCCATCGTGCTGGCGGCGCTGGCGTCCAAGGCGGGCGGCGACGCGGCCATGGGCGTGTTCATGGGCGGCCAGGGCCTGGCCATCCAGCGTCAGCTCAATTTCAGCCGCGACGCCGAGCGCGAGGCCGACCGCATCGGCTTCCAGATCATGGGCGCGGCCGGCTTCGACACGACCGGCATGGTGGCTTTCTTCCAGCGCCTGCAGACGGCCAGCCGGTCGTACAGCGACACCATCCCGGCCTACCTGCAGACCCACCCGCTGACCAGTGAGCGCATCGCCGACATCCAGGCCCGCATCCGCGAGCAGCCCTACAAGCAGCGCCAGGACAGCCTGGACTTCCACCTGGTGCGGGCCCGGGCCCGCGTGCTGCAGGACGAGTCGGCCCAGGGCCTGGCCGATGCCACCGCCTTCTTTGAAACCCAGCTTGAGCAGCAGGGCCGCCAGCAGGTGGCGGCGGCCAAGTACGGTCTGGCCTTCGTCGCCCTCAAGAAAGGCGACACGGCCAGCGCCCAGCGCTTGCTGGACGAGGCGCGCGCCACCATCAGCCGGCCGCCGGCGCCTGGCGTCTACAGCGCGGCGCCGGCCACCACGCCCAACGCCATCTTCGTCAGCACGGCGCTGGAGATCAAGCTGGCCCAGCCCCGCAATCCGGCCGTGGTCGCCCAGGCGCTGGCCGAGGCGGACGCGGCGCACCAGCAGTTCCCCCTGTCGCGCGGCATTGCGCGCCAGTACGCCGATGCGATGATCGCGGCTGGCAAGCTGGAACCGGCCGCCGTCTACCTGCGCGACCAGGTCCAGCTGTACCGCGAGGAGCCGGCCCTGTACGACCTGCTGGCCAAGACGTATGCGGCGCAAGGCAAGCTGGCCTTGCAGCACATGGCGCTGGCCGAATCGTATGTGTTGCAGGGGGGCGTGCTGTCGGCGCTGGACCAGCTGGGCATCGCCCGCAAGGCGCCCGACGCCTCGTTCTACGACCAGGCCGTGATCGACGCCCGCGAGCGGGAGTTGCAGGCGCGCCGGCGCGAGGAGCTGGGCGAGAAGGGCAAGAAGGAAGCCAGGGCGGCGCCTGAGCAGGTACACACGGCGCTGGCGCCGGCGGCCGGCCCGCAGCGTGCCGCGCCGCGCGGCGTGGAGGCGTTGATGCAGCCGCAGCGCAGCTGGCC
>JAZJZQ010000771.1:2395-7192 GCA_040389625.1 Pseudomonadota bacterium
TCGCCGGCCCGTTCCAGCCACGCCAGCAAGGCTTCGTCATCGTCCGCGTGGCCGGCCCACGCCAGGCGGGCCAGCACCTCGGCACCGTCGCGGTCGTCAAGCTGGGCCAGGACGGCGCCGCTGCGCAAGATCAGTTCGCCCTGTTCCGTCATCAGCACTTCGTCGAGCGGCCCCAGCGCCTCGCCCGTGTGCAATCGCCAGCCCAGGGCCGGATCGGTGCGCACGATGTAGGGCGTCGCTTCCAGGTTCAGGTAGACCCGCTGCGGACCGTTCTGGAAATACCAGCGGCCCTGTTCGTCGCAGCCGTAGTTGCGGCCGATGAAGGCGATCAGGGCCACATGGTGCAGCTTGTCGCCGGGCAAGTTCAGGTGCTGGGCCCGTTCGTCGCGCATGCGCCACTGGCCGCGCGCGTCCAGCGCCAGCCAGCCATAGCAATGGGGCACGTTGGGCCACTTGGCCATTGCCTGCTTGACGATCTCATCCATGATTGCTTTCAGTTGGTGGCGTGCTCGGGCTGCTGCGGCTGCATGTTATCGACAGGGCCGCTCTTGCCTTCGAGGAAATGCAGCAGCCGTTGCGGCAGCCAGTCGAGCCGGCCCGGCACCCCGCCCACGGCAAAACCCACGTGGCCGCCATGTTCAGGATAGTCCAATTGCACGCAGGCAGCGGCGCGGCGCGGCAAATGGCGGCCCGGCAGGAAGGGATCGTTCTGCGCGTTGAGCACCAGGGTGGGCACGGTGATGTCGCCCAGCACATGTTTGGCGCTGGCCCGGTTCCAGTAGTCGTCCGTGTCGCGGTAGCCGTGCAGGGGCGCCGTCACCACGTTGTCGAAGGCGTACAGGTCGCGCGCGGCGCGCAGCGCGTCCAGGTCGAACAGGCCGGGGAATTGTTCGAGCTTGGCCTCGCACTTGGGCTTGAGCGTCCGCAGGAACATGCGGGTGTAGACCAGGTTGAAGCCGCGCGACAGCGCCACGCCGCCCTGGGCCAGGTCGAGCGGGGCCGACACGGAACAGGCTGCGTCCACAAAATCGGCCTGGTGCTGCCACTCGCCCAGCCAGCGCAGCAGGGCGTTGCCGCCCAGCGAGACGCCCGTCACGTAGAACTTGCCGCTGCTGCGCCCATGCAGGCGGCGCACGATCCAGTCGATCTCGGGCGCGTCGCCGGAATGGTAGAAGCGGGGCGCCCGGTTCGGTTCGCCCGAGCAGCCGCGGAAATGGGGCACGGCGCCGGACCAGCCCCGTGCCGCCACGGCTGCCATCAGCGACCGCGCGTAGTGGCTGCCGGATGAGCCTTCCAGTCCGTGGAACAGCACCACAAAAGGCTGGCCCGGCTGGCCGTCCACGAAGTCGACGTCGATGAAGTCGCCGTCCGGTGCATCCCACCGTTCGCGCCGGAACGCGACGGCCGGTTTGGCGATGCATACGGCCGGATAAATGGTTTGCAGGTGGCCGCTGGGCAGCCACAGTGGGGCAGGGTAGCGCATGGCCTCTCAGTGCAGGACCTGGCCCGGTACCTCGGCCGGCACCGCGCCCGGCGCCACCGACGCATGGTGCAGCACGATGCGCCAGCCGCGCGGCGTCTTGACATAGACGTTGGTGGCCAGCAGGTGGGCCGGCTCGCCGGTGGCGGCCGTGGTGCCCTCGATCACCGTGTGGACCGAGCTCATCAGGTTATGGGTTTCGTGCAGCTGGGACGGCAGGATGTGCAGGCCGCCATGCTCGAGGATGGCGCTCCAGGCCTCGCGGATGGCCGCGTGGCCGATCAGGCGCGGCCCGCCCGGATGGATGCAGACGATCTCCTCGTCGTCCGCCCACAGCGCCATCAGGGCGTCGACGTCGGCCCGGTTGAGCGCATCGTAGAACGCCGCTTCCACTTCGGCGGCACTGCCATTCAACTGTTTTGCACGTTTCATGCGGGCTCCGGGGCGGCGGGCGGGGACGGGATCAGTGGTGCGAAACGACGGTGCCCGGCTTGAGGCGGTAGGCCGTGCCGCAGTAAGGGCACTTGGCCACGCCGTCATGGTTGAATTCGAGGAACACGCGGGGATGGGACGACCACAGCGGCATGGCCGGGTTGGGGCAGTGGGCCGGCAGGTCTTTGCCTTCGAGCTCGACTGCGTTGGCGGCGGTTGGGGTAGCGTGGGTCATCTGCGGGTTCTCCGTGAGGCAAAAAGACACGACGGCTCCCGGCTGGAAACCGCCAAACAAACCTCGATTTTAACGGATTCGCGCAGCGGACAAAATTCATCGGTAAAATAGCGCCTTCATTATTCCAGCGCCGCCCGCGTCTGTTTCCATTCGGATAACGCCCGTGCGGCTCGCCATATGACGCCACCAGCACCACTGCCGACCGCCTTCGCCCTGCCCGTCACGCCGCCCCTGGCCGTGGCCGCCGTGCGCCGCCGGCCGTCCATCGCCCGCTGCTGTGGCGGGAAAACCACATGACTGAACTGAGCCGCGCCGCCACCCCCTACGTCGCCGAGCATGACGAGCCGTCCTGGCGCGAAGGCTTGAAGACGGGCATGCCAACCCTGTTCGGCATCGGCGCCTGGGGCCTGGTGGTGGGCATCGCCATGGTCAAGACGGGCTTGACGGTGCCGCAGGCGCTGGCCATGACGCTGGTGGTGTTCGCCGGCTCGGCCCAGCTGGCCTCGCTGCCGCTGATCGCCGCCCATGCCCCGATCTGGGTCATCTTCGCCACGGCGCTGGTGGTCAACCTGCGCTTCGTGATCTTTTCCGCCCTGCTGGCGCCCCATTTCGCCAACCTGCCGCTGCGCAAGCGTTTCCTGCTCGGCTATGTGGCCGGCGACATGACGGTGGCCCTGTTCCTGCAAAAATACCCGAACGAAGCGCCCCAGGTGGGCAAGCTGTCCTACCTGAAGGGCTTGCTATACCCGAACTGGGCCGCCTGGCAGGTGGGTTCCATCGCCGGCATCTTCCTGGGCAGCGCCGTGCCGCCCGAGTGGGGCCTGGGCTTTGCCGGCACGCTGGCCATCATCTGCATCACGGTGCCGCTGGTGGCCAGCCGCCCGGCCCTGTGCGGGGTGCTGGTGGCCGGCGTGGTGGCCGTGCTGGCGGCCGGCCTGCCCTACAAGCTGGGCCTGCTGGCGGCCGTGGTGCTGGGCATGGCCGCCGCCATGCTGGTGGAAGAACTGACTGAAAAGAAGGAGCCATGATGGCCGACTGGGAAATCTGGGTCACGATCGCGGCGCTGGCGCTGGCCACGGCCTGCACCCGCAGCTCGTTCTGGCTGATCGGCCACCACATCACCATCCCGCGCCGGGTGCAGGACATGTTGCGCTATGCGCCGGCCTGCGCGCTGGCGGCCATCATCGCCCCCGATTTGTTGCTCAACAATGGCCAGCTGCAGCTGGAGCCGGCCAACCTGAAGCTGGTGGCCGGCATCGCCGCCATCGTGTTTTACTTGCTGCGTCGCAATATGTTGCAAACCATTGTGTTCGGCATGGGCAGTTTTACGGCCTTGCGATTGTTGCACGTGTTTTCATAAACGGATTTCCGGCCGCGGCCTTGCGGTAAAATAGCGGTCTTTCTTTCAACTTTCTTCCTTGGGTAGCCATGCAAGCTGTTCTGAACTTCCTCCGCCTGCAAGACCTCGTCGCGTCCGATGCGCTGCGCGGCAAACGCGTCTTTATCCGTGCCGATCTGAACGTGCCGCAAGATGATGCCGGCCGTATCACGGAAGACACCCGCATCCGCGCCTCCGTGCCGGCCATCCGCGCCGCGCTAGCCGCCGGCGCCAAGGTCATGGTCACGTCCCACCTGGGCCGCCCCACGGAAGGCGAGTTCAAGCCGGAAGACAGCCTGGCGCCCGTCGCGGCCCGCCTGGCCGAGCTGCTGGGCCAGGGCGTGGAACTGAAACAGAACTGGGTCGACGGCGCCGGCCTCGAGAACCTGCAAGCGGGCCAGGTGGTGCTGCTGGAAAACGTGCGCGTCAACAAGGGCGAGAAGAAGAACAGCGACGAATTGGCGCAAAAGATGGCCGCCCTGTGCGACGTCTACGTCAACGACGCGTTCGGCACGGCCCACCGCGCCGAAGCGTCTACCCACGGCATCGCCAAGTTCGCCCCCATCGTGTGCGCCGGCCCCCTGTTGGCGGCCGAACTGGATGCGCTGGGCAAGGCCCTGGGCGCCCCGGCCCGTCCGCTGCTGGCCATCGTGGCCGGCTCCAAGGTATCGTCCAAGCTGTCGATCCTGAAGGCGCTGGCCGAGAAGGTGGATAACCTGATCGTCGGCGGCGGCATCGCCAACACCTTCATGAAGGCCGTCGGCCTGAACGTGGGCAAGTCGCTGGTGGAAGCGGACCTGGTGGGCGAAGCGAAGGCCATCATCGACATGATGGCGGCCCGCGGCGCGCAAGTGCCGATTCCCGTCGACGTGGTATGCGCCAAGGAATTCTCGCCTACGGCCGCCGCCACCATCAAGGCCGTGGCCGACGTGGCCGACGACGACATGATCCTCGACATCGGCCCGCAGACGGCCGCCACCCTGGCGGCCCAGATAGCCGCGGCCGGCACCGTGGTGTGGAACGGCCCGGTCGGCGTGTTCGAGTTCGACCAGTTCGGCGAAGGCACCAAGACGCTGGCGCTGGCCATCGCCGGCTCCAAGGCGTTTTCCATCGCCGGCGGCGGCGACACGCTGGCGGCGATTGCAAAGTACGACATTACCGATAAAATTGGCTATATCTCGACCGGTGGCGGCGCCTTCCTGGAATTCCTGGAAGGCAAGACCCTGCCGGCCGTGCAGATCCTGGTCGACCGTCACGCCAAGTAAGGCGGCA
>JAZJZQ010000772.1:0-4345 GCA_040389625.1 Pseudomonadota bacterium
CCGACTTCATGACCAGCGCCCAGGGCGGCGCCGTCTACATCTACAACGACATCGTGGCCGGCCGCGGCGGCAACGGCATCCGCTTCGACAACCTGCCCGACTCGTTCGCCGAGCAGATAGACAGCAAGCTCGACGACGGCAAGTTCAACACCGGCTCCGTGCGCGCCACCGGCAACTACACCAACAACGGCACCATCATCACCCGCACCGCCCTGTTCTTCTGAGTCCGCCGTCCCCGCCGGGGGAGGCCCGCAACAAGACATGCAAATAAATAGCACGCCCGTTCTTTTTCTCGGCTAAAATAGGTCCACCTATCAATGCGGGAGACAGCATGTTCGAAGAATTCATCGGTACCAAGGCCGTGTCGGCACGCCACCAGTTCGACGTGGCGGCGCTGGACGCCTATCTGCGCCAGCACGTGGCCGGCTACCCGGCCGGCACCCTGACGGTCGAGCAGTTCAAGGGTGGCCAGTCCAACCCCACCTTCAAGCTCAGCATCGCCGGCCAGCATTACGTACTGCGCACCAAGCCGGCCCCGGCCGCCAAGCTGCTGCCGTCGGCCCACGCCATCGAGCGCGAATACCGGGTGATGGACGCGCTGCAGCGGGCCGGCTTCCCGGCCGCCCGCCAGTACGTGCTGTGCACGGACGAGAGCGTGATCGGGCGCGCCTTCTACCTGATGGAGTTCGTCGCTGGCCGCGTACTGTGGGACCAGGCCCTGCCCGGCATGACGCCGGCCGAACGGGCCGCCATCTACGACGAGATGAACCGCGTGATGGCCCAGCTGCATACGATAGACTACGCCGCCATCGGCCTGGCCGACTACGGCAAGCCGGGCAACTACTTCGCGCGCCAGATCGAACGGTGGAGCAAGCAGTACGTGGCCTCGCAGACCGAGACAATAGAGGCCATGGACCAGCTGATCGCGTGGCTGCCGCACCACATCCCGCCCGGCGAGGACACGGCCATCGTGCACGGCGACTTCCGCCTCGACAACCTGCTGTTCCACCCGACGGAGCCGCGCATCCTGGCCGTGCTGGACTGGGAACTGTCGACCCTGGGCCATCCGTTCGCCGACTTCTCCTACCACTGCATGAGCTGGCACATCGAACCGGGCCAGTTCCGCGGCATCGCCGGGCTGGACCTGGCGACACTGGGCATCCCGTCCCAGCAGGAGTACATCGCCCGCTACGCCGAGCGCACCGGCAAGACGATACGGCTGGAGGATTTCAATTTCTACCTGGCGTTCAATATGTTCCGCCTGGCCAGCATCATGCAAGGCATCATGAAGCGCTATGTGGACGGCACGGCCGCCAGCGCCCAGGCCCTGGAATCGGGCAAGATGGCGCGCCCGATGGCCGAACTGGCCTGGGAATACGCCTGCGGCCGCAAGAGCGTTTGAACTGAGGCGGCGGGCCGCTGCGGCCCGCTCCGGCCCTTACACGGCCGGACTGGTTGCGCCGACTGTGTCGTGCCGGGCCCGCTCCGCTACATTTGCCGCTTTCTCAAAACGGCCGGCTGGGCTACTATCGTGCTGCCAGCGCTTACGCTGTCCGCCTTGGGGCGCCACAGCCGGCGCCGGTTCACTTGGGGTCCACGCATTGCCAGACCAGGCCAGTCCATCCCTGCCGTCGATACGCTCGCAGATCGCGCTGCTGGTATTGGCCTGCGCGCTGCCCACCGTAATCAGTTTCGCCGCCCTCGTGGGCCAGCTCTACGGCCGCGAACATGCGGCCCTGCGCGACGATACGCGCCAGTTGGCGCGCATCGTGGCCGCCGCCATCGACCGCGACCTGGCCCAGAGCGCCAGCGCGGCCCAGGCCCTGGCCACCTCGCCCAGCCTGCAAAGCGGCGACCTGACCAGCTTCCGCGAACAGGCCGCCAGCCTGCTCGTGCCCCAGTTCCCCGGCTCCCGTTTCCTGCTCAGCGATAATCGCGGCGAACTGCTGCCGGCGCCCGACGAGACGGTGGCCAGCGCCTTCGGCGCGCGCCGCAACGCGGCCCGCCTGCGGGCCCTGCTGGCCGACGACGCCCCGCCCCACCCCACCGTGTCCGTCGTCTACGACCACGATGCAGCCCTGCTGGCCGTCGACGTGCCGGTGCGTTACAACGGCAAGACGCGCTACGCGCTGACGGTGCTGCTCAAGCCGGACCGGCTGGCCCGCACCCTGCTCGACGAACAGGTGACGAGCAGCCACAGCGTGGCCCTGTATAACCGCGACGGCGTGCTGGTGGCCCACTACGGCAGCGGCGGCCACGTGGTGGGCCAGCTGGCGCCGGCCGCGCTGCGAGTCGAGCTGGGCCTGGGCCACGAAGCGCTGCTCGATACCAAGGCGGCCGACGGCACCCCGATCTACCTGGGCCTGAACCGGGCCCCGGCCAGCGGCCTCGCGGTGGCCGTGGCCGCGCCGCGCGCCCTGGCCGACGACAAACTGCTGTCCACCGTCAGCACGGTGTCGCTGGCGCTGGCGCTGCTGCTGGCGGCCGGCTTCACGCTGGCCTGGGTGGTGGGCGGGCGCATCAGCCACACCGTGCGGGCCCTGCTCAAGCCGGCCCAGGCGCTGGCCAGCGGCGCCCCGTTCACGCTCGAACGCATGACGTTCCGCGAAGCCCAGGCCGTGGCGCAGGCCCTGCGTTCGCTGGAGGCCGACTTGCAGCGCCACCGCAACGAGTTGTCGGCCCTGGTGGCCGAGCGCACCGCCCAGCTGGAACGGGAACGGGCCCAGCTCGAAACGCTGTACGCCACCGCACCCGTGGGCCTCAGTTATGTGGACCCGGAACTGCGCGTGGTGCGCATCAACGACTACCTGGCCGCCTACAACGCCCGGCCCGTGGCGGCCCACCTGGGCCAGCCGCTGGCGTCCATGATCGGCGACCCGCAGGTGCGGCGCAGCGTACTGCACGACTACGGCACCGTGCTCCAGACCGGCAAGCCGCTGGTGGGCATAGAACGCTCCGGCGTGAGCGCGGCCGCGCCCGGGCGCACCAGCTACTGGATCGTCAGCTACTACCCGCAGTTCGACGCCGACGGCGCCATCGCCGGCATCACCAGCCTGCTGCTCGACATCAGCGAACTGAAACGCACGGAAGCGGCGCTGCGCCAGTCGCGCCAGATGTTCCAGTCCGTGGTCGAGTACATGCCGGCCACCATCTTTGTCAAGCGGGCCTCCGACTTGCGCTATGAGATGTTCAACCGCTACGGCGAGGCGCTGCTGGGCCTGCAACGGGCCGACGTGCTGGGTAAGACCGACTACGACATCATGCCGCCGGCCCAGGCCGAGGCCTTCGGCGCCGACGACCGGCGCGCGCTGGCCTCGGGCCAGGTGAGCGAAGTGGAACAGGAACTGGTGACGGCCGACGGCGGCCCGCCCCACTACCTGACCACGCGCAAGGTGGCGCTGCGCGACGAGGGCGGCCACGTGACCCACCTGCTGGGCATCGCGCTCGACATCACGGAGCGCCGCCAGGCCGAGGCCGTGCTCCATTCCACGGCCGAACGGCTGGCCCAGAGCGAACAGTTCCTGCGCGCCGTGACGGACAACCTGCCCGGCATGGTGGCCTACTGGGACGCCAACCTGCAGTGCCGCTTCGCCAACCGCTACTTCCTCGAATGGCACAGCCGCGACGCCGGGCAGATCATCGGCGCCCGCATGACGGAAGTGCTCGACAGCGCCCGCTATGCCCTGTGCGCGCCCCATGTGGCCGACGCCCTGGGCGGCCGGCCGCAAGGCTTCGAGAGCCGGTTGGCCTGGCCGTCCGGCGCCATCAGCTACACCTGGGTCAACTTCATTCCCGATTACGACCCGGAGCACGGGGTGCGCGGCTTCTTCGTGCTCGAGTCGGACGTGACGGAACTGAAGGAGACGGAACTGCACCTGCAGCAGCTGAACGAGGACCTGCGGCTGGCGCGCGACAAAGCCGAGGCGGCCAGCCGGGCCAAGAGCGCGTTCGTGGCCAACATGAGCCACGAGATCCGCACTCCCATGAACGCCATCATCGGCCTGGCGCGCCTGCTGCAGGACGCGCCGCTGGCCCAGCGCGAGCGCAGCTACCTGGACAAGATCCAGCTGGCCACCCAGTCGCTGCTGGCCCTGGTCAACGACGTGCTCGACATCTCGCGCATCGAGTCGGGCCAGCTGGTGCTCGAATCGGTGCGCTTCCAGTTCGAACATGTGCTCAACAGCGTGAGCGTGATGGTGGCCGCCAGCGCCTGGGACAAGGGAGTGGAACTGGTGTACGCCATCGACCCGCGCGTGCCGCGCGAGCTGGTGGGCGACCCCATGCGGCTGCAGCAGCTGCTGCTCAACCTGATCAGCAACGCCATCAAGTTCACGCCCCAGGGCGA
>JAZJZQ010000772.1:4445-8280 GCA_040389625.1 Pseudomonadota bacterium
CACCCCGGCCAGGGCGCCGCCTTCCGCGCCGTCTGTGCGCTGCGGCGCGCCGCTCCGGACGACCATGGCGTGCTGCCCGCCGGCGACGCCGTGCGCGGCCTGCGGCTGCTGGTGGCCGACGACAACGCCAGCGTGCGCGACGCCCTGCGCCACGCGTGCGACAGCTTCGGCTGGGAGGCCGTGTGCGTGACCACCGTGCCGGCCGCGCTGGCCATCCTGGCCGGCGACCCAACCGCCCCGTTCGACCTGCTGCTGCTGGACTACGACTCGCTCGGCGCCGGCAACGACGGCCTGCTGTGCCAGGCGCGCGCCATCGCCGGCCTGGCCTTGCCGCCCGTGCTGCTGATGGTGCCCGAGCACGACAGCGCAAACCTGACCCACGACTGCGCCTCCCTGGGCGCGGCCGGCGTGCTGTCCAAGCCGGCCACGCCGGCGCGCCTGCTGGCGGCCGTGACGGCCGTGCGCCAGCCGGCCGCGCCGCTGGCGGCGCTGCCGTCCCACGCGCTGCACGGCCGCCTGGCCGGCATGCGCCTGCTGCTGGTGGAGGACAACCCCATCAACCAGGAAGTGGCCCAGTACCTGCTCACCCATGCCGGCGCCCAGGTGACGCTGGCCGGCAACGGCGAACAGGCGCTGGAACTGCTGCAGCAGGCGCCCGAGCGCTACGACGCGGTGCTGATGGATATCCAGATGCCCGTCATGAACGGCTACGACGCCAGCGCTGGCGCGCGCCGCCTGGGCCTGCGCCTGCCCATCATCGCCATGACGGCCAACGTGATGGAGGACGACTTGCGCCGTGCCGCCGAAGCCGGCATGGACGCCCACGTGGCCAAGCCGATCGATATCGAACAGCTGCTGGGCACCCTGATCCGGCTGGCGCCCCATGCCATCGCCGGCCAGGGGACCGGCGCCGCCCCGGCCGGCGGCGCCGCCTCCCAACCCAACCAGTTCAGCCAGTCCGGCCAGTCCACCCCGCCCGCGCAGCCGGACCTGCCCGAGCTGCCCGGCATCGACCTGGCGGCGGCCCTGCCGCGCATGGGCGGCGACTACGCCGCGCTGGCCAGCCTGCTGCGCCGCTTCATCCAGTCCCAGGGCGACGCCGTGGCCGAAGTGCGCGAATTGCTGGCGGCCGGATTGCAGCAGCAGGCGGGCCAGGCGCTGCACCGCCTGCGCGGCGTGGCCGCCAACCTGGGCGCGGGCCAGGTGGCCCAATTGACGGCCCAGGTGGAGGCGGCCCTGCTGGAGGGCCATTCCGAGCAGCTGGACGAGCGGCTGGCGGCCCTGGACGTCGCCCTTGCCACGGTGGCGGCCGGCGCCCACCGGCTGCCGGCGCCGGCCGCCGGCCCGGGTCCGACCGAGATCGACGACGCCAGTGCCACAACTTTGATGGCAACACTGGCGCAACTGCAAGATTTACTACAGAATAACAACTTGAAAGCCTTGGCCCTGTTCCAGGCCGTGCGCCCGCGGCTCGAGGCGATCGACGGCGCCGCCGCCGCCGCGCTGGCCGAGGCCGTGGAAACGCTGCAGTTCCGGGCTGCCGAACAACTGGTCCATACGCTGTTGCAAAATAAGGAAATCGCATGAGCTGGACCGACCTTGCCACCAACGGCCGCATCCTGATCGTCGACGACGCGATGGAAAACGTCCAGGTGCTGTACCAGGCCCTGCGCGACGAGCATGAAGTGCTGTTCGCCCTGGACGGCCCGACGGCGATCGACATCGCGCGCCAGCAGATGCCGGACCTGATCCTGCTCGACGCCGTGATGCCCGGCATGGACGGCTACGCCGTCTGCGCTGCCCTGCGCGCCACGCCGGAAGTGCAGGACATCCCCATCATCTTCGTGACGGCCCTGAGCCAGCCCGAGGACGAGACGCGGGCGCTGGAAGCGGGCGCCGTCGATTTCATCAGCAAGCCGTTCAACGTGGCCGTGGTGCGGGCCCGGGTGCGCACCCAGCTCACCGTCAAGCGCCAGGCCGACGCCATGCGCGAACTGACCCTGACCGACGCCCTGACGGGCGTGGCCAACCGGCGCCACTTCAACGACACGCTGGAACTGGAATGGCGGCGCTGCGCCCGCAGCGGCCTGCCGCTGTCGGCCATCATGATCGACATCGACCACTTCAAGCGCTACAACGACGCCTACGGCCACCAGGCCGGCGACCTGTGCCTGCAGAAGGTGGCGGCGGCCATGAAGCGCTGCGCCGCCCGCCCGCAAGACCTGCTGGCGCGCTACGGCGGCGAGGAATTCATCCTGCTGCTGCCCCAGGAGAGCCTGGCCGGCGCCACGGCCGTGGCGCGCCGCATCCTCGACGAGGTCGACTTGCTGTCGCTGCCCCATGAAGCCTCGCCCACCAGTTCCGTCGTTTCCGTCAGCATGGGGGTAGCCACGGTGCAGCCGGGCGAAGCCGGCGACACCAGCAGCCTGATACGCAGCGCCGACGAACAGCTGTACCGGGCCAAGCAGCACGGCCGCAACCGCTACTGCCTGGCCGGCGCCGGCGAGGCGCCGCCCCGCACCGCGCCCTAGTGGCCTAGCGGCCTAGCGGCCTGGCGGGCCGACGATCGCCGGCCGCCCGGCCCCGCCTTGCTCAGGCGTGCTGCCGGAAACCCGGCTGGGCGATGAAACGTTCCAGGTGGTGTTCGGCGTCCCCGAGCGTCAGGTCTATCATGGTCAGGCGCTTGAAGTGGTGGGCCGCCGGCAGTTCATCCGTCACGCCCATGCCGCCGTGCAGCTGGACCGCCTGCTGGCCGACGAACTTGGCGGCCTGGCCGATGCGGGCCTTGGCGGCCGACACCGTGCGGCGCCGCTCTTCCACATCATCCGATGCCACCTTGGCGGCGGCCAGCATGGCCATGGAGCGGGCTTGTTCGAGGTGGATGAACATGTCGGCCATGCGGTGCTGCAGGGCCTGGAACTTGCCGATGGGCGCGCCGAACTGCGAACGCGTCTTCAGGTAGTCCAGCGTGGCGGCGAAGATGGCGTCCATCGCCCCCACCGCCTCCGCGCACAGCAGCGTGGCGCCGTAATCGGCCGCCGCGTCCAGGATGTCCCAGCCGGCGCCCGCCTGGCCCAACAATGCCGTCGCCGGCACGGCCACGTTGCTGAAGCTGACGGTGGCGGCACGCTGGCCGTCGATGGTGCGGTAGTCGCGCACCGTCACGCCGGGCGCGTCGGCCGCCACCACGAACAGCGAGATGCCGGCCGTGTCGCGCTGGCCGCCTGCGCTGCGGGTCGAGACGATGAAGGCGCCGGCCTGGCCGCCGTGGATGACGACGGTCTTGCTGCCGTCGATCAGGTAGCCGTCGCCGCCGGCGCGGGCCGTGGTGCTAATGTCGTGCAGGTCGTGGCGGGCCTGCTTTTCACCGAGCGCGCACGCCAGTTTCAGTTCACCGCCGGCCACTCGCTCCAGCAGCGCCTCCTGGCCGCCGGCCAGTTTGAGGAACTGGGTCCCCAGCACGGTGGCGAAATAAGGCTCGACCACCAGGCCACGGCCCAGTTCCTGCATCACCAGCAGCAGGTCGACGGCCGTGCCGTCAAAGCCACCCTGCGCTTCCGGCACCGGCAGGGCCAGCATGCCCAGCTCCGTCAGCGTGGCCCAGGCCGCGTCGGACACGCCGGCCGGCGAATGGATGATCTGGTGGCGTACAGCGAAACCGTAATCCTTGTCGACCCAGCGGCGCAGGGCGTCGGCGAACTGTTGCTGCTCTTCTTTGAAAGTAAAATCCATCGCTGTCCCCTCACAGACCCAGAATCATCTGGGTAATGATATTTTTCTGAATCTCGTTCGAGCCGCCGTAGATCGACGTCTTGCGGAAATTGAAGTAGTAGCC
>JAZJZQ010000773.1:0-9174 GCA_040389625.1 Pseudomonadota bacterium
TCACGAACCAGTCGCGCTGGACTTCATGTCCTTTAGCGGAAAAAGTTTTCATGTTGACTTCCTAAATGAATTACACACGCTCATATGGTGGTTCCGCCATTGCTTCAGCGGACTCGGCCTTTTTGTTAATTCTTTCCTGAGCGAACGGAAAGCCGGCAATTATAACCGTCAAACACGGACCGGGTCAAGCGCCATGCGGCTTTGCGGGCCGTGCCGCGGCGGGCCGCCGCGTCCGCTGGCCGAGTCCATTACAATACAGGCCAGTTTTTTCTATCGGAGAATGGCATGGAATGCAAAGTGAGCTGGAACGGCCCCTCGGGCATGAGTTTTTTGGCACAGACGGGCTCCGGCCACCTGGTCAACATGGACGGCGCGCCCGAGGGCGGCGGCCACAACCTGGCGCCCCGTCCCATGGAAATGGTGTTGCTGGGCACGGGCGGCTGCACCGCCTATGACGTGGTGCTGATCCTGAAAAAAGGCCGCGAAGACATCCGCGGCTGCGAATGCACGCTGACGGCCGAACGGGCCGACACCGAGCCGAAGGTCTTTACCAAGATCAACTTCCACTTCACCGTCACCGGCAAGAACCTGAAACCGGCCGCCGTGGAGCGGGCCATCACCTTGTCGCATGACAAATATTGCTCGGCTTCCATCATGCTGGGCAAGACGGCCGAGATCACCCACTCGTTCGAGATTATCGACGCCGCCTGAGCTCAGGGCGCCGTCACAGGTAGTAGGCGCTGCCGGTCATGACCTTGGCCATGGCCGTCATCGCCAGCTTGACGGGCACGGGCGGCTCGATCGCGCCCAGCGCCTGGGCGGCGGCGCCGTGCGCCACTTCATCGACCCGCATCTGCTCGACGATGGCGCGCGACTTGGCGTCCTGCGGCGGCAGCTGCTCCAGATGGCTGGCCAGGTGGGCTTCCACCTGGCGTTCCGTTTCCACCACAAAGCCCAGGCTGCGGGCGTCGCCCAGATAGGCCGCCACCGTGCCCAGCGCATAGGCGCCCGCGTAGAACAGGGGATTGAGCACGCTAGGCTGCGAACCGAGTTCGGCCAGCCGCTGCGCCGTCCACGCCAGGTGGTCTTCCTCTTCCCGTCCCGCCTGCTCGAACTGGACCCGCATCGCATCGCCATGGGCGAAACGGGCCTGGGCGTCGTACAGGGCCTGGGCGCACACTTCGCCCACATGGTTGACGCGCATCAAGCCGGCGCTGTGGCGCTGTTCGGCCTCGCTCAGCACGGCATCGGCCGCGTGCGCGCCCGGCGTGGGGCGCGACGCGGAGGCCACGCCGGCAATCACGCGCAAGGCCTTGTCGGCGCCGGTAATGAAACGGTCCAGGGGATGGTGGTAACGGTTTGCTGCCATGGTATCAGTCGCAATCGGTCGGAAAGCGCCCATTATAGGACGATCGCGGCAGGCGGGCAGCCCCTCAGGCGTCCGCTTCCTCGCGCAACTGGCGCTGGCGTTCGATGTAGTCGGCCACCGGGCCGCGCACGTCGATGCCGGAAATGTCCTTGGCCACGCCCAGGTTCAGCCCCAGCAGGAAGGGTATGCTGTCCACCGGCACCTCGGGACAGTGCTCGGCGAAAGCGTGGAGAAAGCGCTTCGACTCCACCACCGGCACCACCTTTTCGCCACTCATGAACTGCAACACGCTGGTGATGCTGTGGCCCTTGCCGATGCTGCGGTAGATAAAACGGTTGTATTCGCGGTCGATCTGCTTGAAATCCAGCGTTTCCTTGGTCATCAGGCTGGCCAGGTAATACAGGCCGGTGGCCACGCGAAAGAAGCCTATGCCCTCGCGCTTGCTGGTGCCGTATTGGGTCACGGCCAGGATATGGTGCTGCATCTGCGGGTTCATCTTGCCTGCCGGTAGTACGCCTGCGCGCTCATGGCTTGGACTATAGCAAGAGAATGTCGCTTTGTGCCTTGCACGCCAGAATTTTTACATGCTACTCTTCACTACCGACTACCGAGGATGGCCCGATGATCGAGGTCAAAGGCTTGGCCAAGCGTTTCCGCCTGCCGTCTCACAAAGGCTCACCGTACCAGCTGCATGATCCGCGCGAACATGACGGCTGGTTCCATGCTGTGCGCGACGTCAGCTTCCGTTGCGCGCCCGGAGAAGTGCTGGGCCTGCTCGGCCCCAACGGCGCCGGCAAGACCACCACCTTGCGCCTGCTGTCGACCGCCCTCAAGCCCGACGCCGGCTCCGTCATGGCCAACGGCGTGGACTTGCTGGCCGACCCGCTGGCCGCGCGCCAGCACATCGGCTTCCTGTCCGGCACCACGGGCCTGTACGGCCGCCTGACGGCGCGCGAGAATATCGAATACTTCGGCCGATTGCACGGTATGAGTCCGCCCTACCTGCAACGCCGCTGCGACGAGCTGTTCGAACTGCTGCAGATGCACGAATTCGGCAACAAGCGGGCCGACCAGCTGTCGACCGGCATGAAGCAGAAATGCGCCATCGCCCGCACCGTCGTGCATGAACCGCAGATCGTCATCCTGGACGAACCGACCACGGGGCTGGACGTGATGTCGTCCAAGATCCTGCTCGACTTCATCGCCAGCTACAAGGCGCTGCACATCCCGCTGATCTTTTCCACCCACCACTTGCACGAAGTGGAAAAACTGTGCGACCGGGTCTGCATCATCAACCACGGCAAGACGGCCTTCCACGGCACCACCGACCAGCTGCGCCACCTGGGCGGCAGCGCCGACCTGTACGACGCCTTCATCTGCGTCATCAACCACGGGGGCGCGCCATGTGGATCATCTACCTGAAGGAAATGCTGGAGCTGGTGCGCGACCGCAAGACCTTCATCTTCACCGTCTTCATCCCCATCTTCGCCATGCCGCTGATCTTCACCGGCTTCGGCTACCTGTCCTCGTCCATGTTCCGCCACGCCAACACGGCGGAAATGACGTACAGCATCTTCGGCAAGCAGAACGCGCCTTTGCTATCGGCCCGTTTCGCGCACGAGAAAGGCTTCCGGGAAGTGGCGCTGGCCGGGCCGGAAGCGATCAAGGCCGCCATCGCCGACGACCGCATCAAGTTCGCGCTGGTGATCCCGGACGGCTTCGAAGCCCGGCTGGCACGCCAGCAGCAAGCCGTCGTCGCCCTGCACTACAACAACGCCACGCCGATCGACGTCACCCGCAAGCGCGTGATGACCGTAATCCACGCCCAGAACAGCACGCTGCGCGAACAGGCGCTGCTGGCCCTGGGCCTGAGCCAGAACCAGCTGCGCTTCGCGCTCGACCCCATCAAACTGGAAGAACATTCCACGGCCGACAAGCGGGAGCAGATGGGCGCCCTGTTCGGCGGTTTCCTGCCTTACATCCTGTTGATGGTGTGCCTGATGGCGGCCATGTACCCGGCCATCGACACGGCGGCCGGCGAAAAGGAAAGGGGCACGCTGGAAACGCTGCTGCTGGCGCCCGTGCCGCGCACGGCCATCGTGTTGGCCAAGTTCCTGGTCCTGTTTACCATCGGCCTGACATCGGCCCTGCTGATGGTGGTCAGCCTGGGCCTGCTGCTGTTCTTCTTCGGCCACGCCGTCGAAGGCAACCTGGCCATGATGCTGCATGCCATCGGCGTGGCCGACCTGGCCATGGTGGCCCTGATGCTGGTGCCCACGGCCGCCATCTTCGCCTCCATCCTGCTGGCCATTTCCGTCTACGCCAAGAGCTACAAGGAGGCGGCCGGCCTGATCTCGCCGCTGATCATCGTCACCATCTTGCCCACCATCGTGGCCCTGCTGCCGGGGGTGGAAATGAACTGGATGTGGGCCATGGTGCCGCTCACCAACGTGTCGCTGGCCATGAAGGAACTGGTCAAGGGCACCATGGATTACCGCATGTTCTCCGTCATCCTGCTGTCGACCACGCTCACGGCCGGCGCCCTGCTGGCCCTGTGCCGCTGGTGGTTCAACCGCGAGCAGGTATTGTTCCGCAATTAACGCTCGCGCCACACGGGCCGCCGCCCCGCGCCGGCATGGCCTGCGTTCCAGTGCGCCGTTTGCGCACTCTGGCGCATGCTTCACGCCGCCCGTCGCAATCGCCCACCGCGGCTGTCGCAAATTCAATACAATGCACCATGTAAAAAGTGCTTATTCGTTCTGCAATGCTGCCTGCCGGCCATTGCGGAGCAAGACAGGAGTCAGTATGGAATTGCGCATCAGCAACTTGTCCAAGACCTACGCCAACGGCGTGGTGGCCCTGGACAATATTTCGCTCACGATCCCGGCCGGGATGTTCGGCCTGCTCGGTCCCAACGGCGCCGGCAAGTCGACCCTGATGCGCACCCTGGCCACCCTGCAGGAATGCGATACCGGTTCCGTGTTCTTCGGCGAATACGATGTGCTCGACGAAAAGGATGACATCCGCCGCCTGCTGGGCTACCTGCCGCAGGACTTCGGCCTCTATCCGAAAGTGACGGCCTACGAACTGCTCGACCATTTCGCCGTGCTCAAGGGCCTGTCGAACCGGGCCCGGCGGCGTGAAGTGGTGGAAGGACTGTTGCAGCAAACCAATCTGTACGACGTGCGCCACCAGCGCCTGGGCGGCTTTTCCGGCGGCATGCGGCAGCGCTTCGGCATCGCCCAGGCCCTGCTGGGCGACCCGCGCCTGATCATCGTGGACGAGCCGACGGCCGGCCTGGACCCGCAGGAACGGGTGCGCTTCCACAACCTGCTGTCGGACATCGGCGACGACCGCACGGTGCTGCTGTCGACCCACATCGTGAGCGACGTGGCCGACTTGTGCGCCAACATGGCCATCATCAACCACGGCCATGTGCTGCTGTGCGGCCAGACCCAGCAGCTGATCGAGGACGTCAGCGACAAGATCTGGGCCCGCTTTATCGACAAGCGCGACCTGCCCGCCTTCCAGCAGCGCCACCCCGTCATTTCCTCGCGCCTGCTGTCGGGCCGCACCCTGATCCACGTCTACAGCGAGGACGATCCGGGCGACGGTTTCGAGGAAGCCATCGGCGACCTGGAGGACGTGTATTTCGCCACCATCGCCGGCCGCCACCGCGCCGCCCTGCCCTGTGCGTAAGGGGCGCCCATGCTAGCCATTGCCCTGTTCGAGGCGCGCCAGCGGCTCAAGCTGCTCTCCACCTGGGTCTATTTCGGCATGTTCCTGCTGCTGGCCATGCTGTGGATGGCGGCCGCCGGCGGCGTGTTCAAGGCCGCCGTCGTCTCGTTCGGCAGCGTGGCCATCAATGCGCCGCGCTCGGTGATGATCACGGTCAGCTACCTCGGTTCGCTGGGCGTGATCGTGATGGCGGCCATGATGGGGCGCTCGGTGCAGCAGGATTTCGAATACGACATGCAGCACTTCTTCTTCAGTGCGCCCATCGGCAAGCACCAGTACATGTTCGGCCGCTTCCTGGGCGCCTTCCTCAGCCTGGCCGTGATCTTCACCAGCTTGCCGCTGGGGGCCTGGCTGGGCAGCTATCTGCCCGGCATCGACGCCGAACGGCTGGGCCATCCGGCGCTATTGGCCTACCTGATGCCCTATGTCAGCATTACCCTGCCCGACATCTTCATCTTCGGCGCCGTATTCTTCATCCTGGCCGCGCTCACGCGGCGCATGCTGCCCGTCTACGTGAGCAGTGTCGTCATGCTGATCGGCTACATCGTCGCGCCCGACCTGGCGCGCGACCTCGATTACAAGACCCTGGCCGCCCTGATCGACCCGTTCGGCACCACGGCCATCATCCGGCTGACGGAATACTGGCCCATCGCCGAGCGCAACACGCGCATGGTGTGGCTGGAAGGCGTGTTCCTGCTGAACCGCGCCATCTGGTGCGCGTTCGGCCTGGCCGCGCTGCTGCTCGGCTACTGGCGTTTCCACTTCATCGCCAGCGTGGACAGCGGGGCCGACCGGCGCGCCGAACGCGACGCCGCCCCGCCGGTCCCAGCCACTTCCGGCGCGTTGCAGGAGCAGCCCGATTTCGCGGCCCGCAGCCTGGGCCTGCTGCTGGCGCGCATGAGCTGGCTGAACCTGCGCGAGACGACCAAGAACATCTACTTCCTCGTCATCGTGCTGGCCGGCGTGCTGATGATGTACGCCAGCGCGCTCGACCTCGGTTCCATGTACGGCACCAATACCTACCCCGTCACCTACATGGTGCTGGAAGCCGTGTCGGGCACGTTCTCGCTGTTCATGCTCATCATCACCACTTTCTACGCCGGCGAGCTGGTGTGGCGCGAACGGGAAGCGCGCATGGCCCAGATGCTGGACGCCCTGCCCATTCCCAGCTGGCTGCCGCTGATGTCCAAGCTGATCGCCCTGGTGGGCCTGCAGGCCTTGCTGATGGTGGTGGTGATGCTGTGCGGCATGTCAATCCAGATCTTCAAGGGCTATTTCCTGCTCGAGCCTGGCCTCTATCTGTACCAGCTGTTCCTGGTCCAGCTGCCCGGCTACGCGCTGGTGGCCGTGCTGGCCATTGCGCTGCAAGTGCTGGTCAACCAGAAATACCTGGGCTACTTCGCCATGATCGTGTACTACCTGGCGACCATCACGCTCAGCTCCATCGGCCTGGACCATCCCATGCTGCTGTACGGCGTCACGCCCAGCATCACCTACTCGGCCCTCAACGGCTACGGCCATGGCCTGGCGCGCGAACGGTGGTTCGAACTGTACTGGGGTGGCGCGGCCGCCGTGCTGGTGGTGCTGTCGCTGCTGTTCTGGGCCCGCGGCACCAACGGCGAATGGCGCCAGCGCCTGCAGCTGGCCCGCCACGGCCTGACAGTGCCCGTGCTGCGCACGCTGGCGGCCAGCCTGCTGGTGTTCGGCGGCGCCGGCGGCGTGCTGTTCTACAACCTGCACATCGCCAACGACTACCACTCGACCTGGGGCAAGGAAGAAATGCGGGCCCGTTACGAGCGGCAATACAAGAAGTTCGCCGCCCTGCCCCAGCCCCGCATCACGGACGTCACGCTGAACGTGGACATCGTGCCGGAACAGCGCCGGCTGCAGGTCAAGGGCCGTTATGTGCTGCGCAACCGTGGCCAACAGGCGATCTCGACCGTGCTGGTGCAGCAGGACATCATGGCCGCCGTGCACGCCATGCGCTTCAGCCAGCCGACGCGGCCCGGCCTGCGCGACGCGCAACTGGGCTTCTACAGCTACCAGCTGGCCACGCCGCTGGCGCCGGGGGCCCAACTGGCGCTGGAGTTCGAGCTGGAGTTCGTCCCCAAGGGCATCTTCGGCCTGGGGCAAGAGACCCCGGTGGCGGCCAACGGCACCTTCTTCAACAACGACGTGCTGCCCCACATCGGCTACCAGGAACGGGGCGAGCTGAACGACGCGCGCGACCGCCGCCGGCACGACTTGCCGCCGCGCGAGCGCATGCTGCCCCGTGACGATGCGCGCGGCCTGGCCAACAATGGCGTCAGCAACGACGCCGACTGGATCAGCTTCGACGCCACCGTCAGCACCAGCGCCGACCAGACGGCCATCGCCCCCGGCACGCTGGAGCGGGACTGGCGCGCCAACGGCCGCCACTACTTCCACTACAAGATGGACCAGCCCATGCTGGACTTCTACGCCTTCCAGTCGGCCCGCTACCAGGTGCGGCGCGACTGGTGGCAGGACGTCGGCATCGAGCTGTACTACCACCCCGGCCACGAATTCAACCTGGACCGCATCGACCGCGGCCTCAAGGACGGGCTGGACTATTGCACCCGCAACTTCGGCCCCTACCAGCACAAGGTGCTGCGCGTGGTGGAATTCCCCCGCTACGCCGCGTTTGCCCAATCGTTCCCGAACACGATACCGTTCTCGGAAAGCGTGGGCTTCATCGCCAAGGTGGACGACAAGAATCCCAAGGATATCGACTACCCGTTCTACGTCAGCGCCCATGAAGTGGCGCACCAGTGGTGGGGCCACCAGCTGGTGGGCGGCAATGCGCGCGGGGCGACCGCGCTGAGCGAGACGCTGGCCGAGTACTCGGCCCTGATGGTGATGCAACAGCGCTTTGGGGCCGGCAAGATGCGCCGCTTCCTGCGCTACGACCTCGACAAATACCTGCTGGGCCGTGCGCTCGAGCGCAAGAAGGAATTGCCGCTGGCCGACAACGAGGACCAGGACTATATCCATTACAGCAAGGGCAGCCTGGCCATGTATCTGCTGCAGGACCGGGTGGGCGAGGCGCGGGTCAACGCTGCCCTGCGCACGCTACTGACCGAGTACGGCAGGCGCAGCGGCCCCTACCCGGGCGTCACGGTGCTGGTCGATGCGCTGCGCCGCATCACCCCGCCGGAGCATGCCTATCTGATCGACGACCTGTTCGAACATATCGTGCTGTACGAGAACCATGCCGTGTCGGCCACGGCGCGCAAGCTGCCCGACGGCCGCTACGAAGTGCAACTGGCCGTCAGCGCGGCCAAGGTCCGGGCCGACGAACAGGGCGCCGAGCGGGACGTGCCCTTGCATGACTGGATAGACATCGGCCTCGACGACGCCAACGGCAACAGCCTGCTGCGCCAGCGCGTGCGCGTGGAGCACAAGGACAACCGCTACACGCTGCTGGTACGGGGCCGCCCGGCGCGGGCCGGCATCGACCCCGACAACAAGCTGATCGACCGCAAGCCGGACGACAACATGGTCAACGTGGAAATGGACGTCCGCTAGGGCGGCTCAGGCCGTCGCCAGCAAGGTGCCGACCAGGCCGGAATTGAACGAGGCCTGGATCACGCTGCCGGCCAGGGACGGGTTGGTCTTGAGAATGTCGGCCCAGTTGGAGGATGCCTGGGCCGACGGCACCCCCGCCAGCACGCCGGCGCCGTTGTAGATGCCGGCGCTGGCTGTTGTCGTCGTGTCCGTCAGCGTGCCGATCACGCCCAGCGCCAGCGCCTGTTGGGCCAGATCTGCCGTATTGCTCCCCGGCACGGGAACCGTGGCCGGTTCGGCCAGGATGCCCGCCTGCTGCAGCGATTCCAGCAAACCGCTCGGGGTATAGACGGTCACCCCCGTCGAGCCGCCCAGCGACGCGACCACGGCCTGCTGCGCCGACAGGGCGACGGCAGCGTCGGGCAAGCCCAAGCCACCGTTGGTCTGGACGGGCGGCACATAGGTCTGGTAAGCCGATGTGGAAGTGACGGAATTGAGCGCGATGGTCATGGTGGCACTCCTGCTCACTTCACTATAGGAGC
>JAZJZQ010000774.1:0-6251 GCA_040389625.1 Pseudomonadota bacterium
CGCGTTGCAAATGCTCGCGATAGCCCGCTATCGCTGCGCTTTGCGCCTTGCCCTGTGCGCCACCGGCACGTCCTTCACTCCCGATTCTACCGTGACAGTCCACTACATGGTCTCTGCGAACAGTTCGCGACCGATCAGCATGCGGCGGATTTCGCTGGTACCGGCGCCGATCTCGTACAGTTTGGCGTCGCGCCACAGGCGGCCCACCGGATACTCGTTGATGTAACCGTTGCCGCCCAGGGTCTGGATGGCCTCGCCGGCCATCCAGGTGGCTTTTTCCGCGCTGTACAGAATGGCCCCTGCCGCGTCCTTGCGCAGCTGGCGGACCGCTTCCGGGGTTGTGGCCCGGTCGCAAGCCTGACCGACGGCGTACACATATGCCTTGCACGCCATCATGGTCGAGTACATATCGGCTATCTTACCTTGCATCAGCTGGAATTCGCCGATGGGCTGGCCGAATTGCTTGCGATCGTGGATGTAAGGCACCACGTTGTCCATGCAAGCCTGCATGATGCCCAGCGGGCCGCCGGACAGCACGGTGCGTTCGAAGTCCAGGCCCGACATCAGCACGTTGACGCCCTTGCCCAGGCCGCCCAGCACGTTCTCGGCCGGCACTTCGCAGTTCTCGAACACCAGTTCGCCCGTGTGCGAGCCGCGCATGCCCAGCTTGTCGAGCTTTTGCGCCACGGAGAAGCCCTTGAAATTCTTTTCGATCAGGAAGGCCGTCATGCCGCGCGGGCCCGCCTCCAGGTCGTTCTTGGCGTACACCACCAGCACGTCGGCGTCGGGGCCGTTGGTGATCCACATCTTGGTGCCGTTCAGTACCCAGCGGTCGCCCTTGAACTCGGCCCGCAGCTTCATGCTCACCACGTCGGAGCCGGCGTTCGGCTCGGACATGGCCAGCGCGCCCACGTATTCGCCGGAAATGAGCTTGGGCAGGTATTTGCGCTTCTGCTCTTCGGTGCCGTTGCGCTTGATCTGGTTCACGCACAGGTTGGAGTGGGCGCCGTAGGACAGGCCGACCGAGGCCGAGGCGCGCGAGATTTCTTCCATCGCCACGATGTGGGCCAGGTAGCCCATGTTGGCGCCGCCGTATTCCTCGCCGACGGTGATGCCCAGCACGCCCAGCTCGCCCATCTTGCGCCACAGGTCCATGGGGAACTGGTCGTTACGGTCGATTTCGGCGGCGCGCGGGGCGATTTCGGCGGCGGCGAACTGTTGCACGGCTTCGCGCAGGGCGGCGATGTCTTCGCCATGGTCAAAGGTCAGGCCGGGGAGATGGAGCATGTCATCCTCTATTGTCGTGTGGGTGGTGGTGGTGGGACAATGATACGCTTGTGTGACGTTAACGTAAACGTCAAGTGAAACAGGCAAGGCCGCCCGTGCGGCCCCTGGCGCCGCCTATGGGACGGCGCCCTGCTGCTCGCCGGCCAGGGCCGCCAGCAGGCGTTTGCATTCGTCTTCATGGGCCGTCAGCTCGGCCAATGCCATTTCCAGGTCTTCGCGCTGCTGTTCCAGCGTTTCCCGGTGCTGCGACAGCACGTTCAGGAAGCGGTGCATCTGGGCCGCCGTGTCCTTGGGCGATTCATACATGTCGACCAGGCTCTTGATTTCGGACAGGGCCAGGCCCAGGCGCTTGCCGCGCAGGGTCAGCTTGAGCCGGGTGCGGTCGCGCGGCGTGTAGACGCGGTTGCGCCCGCCCGCGCCTTCGCGCGAGGGGTTCAGCAGGCCCTGGTCTTCATAAAAGCGGATGGCGCGCGCCGTCACGTCGAATTCGCGGGCCAGTTCGGTAATAGTATAGGTCGGCATTGTTGGGCTTGCGGTAAAGTGGCGGAATCCGGATGACGGGGGTGGCAGGGGCCGTTTACAATCGGTGCTCTGCTTCCGTTTACGTCAACGTCAATCACATTGTAGCGCGCCTGCCGGGAAAGATCGCCATGAATCCACTTGAATCGCAACTGCAGTATCCGCTGGGCGACACCGTGCCCGCCGTCGGCACCACCGTCCCCGTGGCGGACGGCGTGGCCTGGCTGCGCATGCCGCTGCCGTTCGCGCTCGACCACATCAACCTGTGGCTGCTCGACGACCGCGACGGCGAGACGGGCGCGCCCGGCTGGACCGTGGTCGATTGCGGCGTGGCCACGGACGCCACCCGCGCCGGCTGGGAAGCCCTGTTCGCCGGTCCCATGGCCGGCCGGCCGCTGCAGCGGGTACTGGCCACCCATTGCCATCCCGACCACATCGGCCTGGCCGACTGGCTGGGCCGGCGCTGGCAGGCGCCGCTGTGGACCACAACCGGCGAATATGCGTTCGCGCGCATGATGTCGGCCGCCCTGCCCGGCGTGGACGGCCCGGCCGCCTTGCCCCACTTCCAGCGCCACGGCCTGCGCGATCCGGACATGCTCGACAAGATGGCCAGCCGGCGCCAGTACTACCCGAGCCTGGTGCCGTCCGTGCCGGACAGCTACCGCCGCATCCAGGATGGCCAGCTGCTGGCGATCGGGGCCCACCAGTGGCAAGTGATCACCGGTTTCGGCCACGCGCCCGAGCATGCGTCGCTGTACTGCGCCGCGCTCAACGTGCTGATTTCGGGCGACATGGTGCTGCCGCGCATTTCCACCAACGTCTCCGTGTTCGCCGTCGAGCCGGAAGCGAATCCGCTGGGGTTGTATCTCGATTCGCTGGGCAAGTTCGCCGCCCTGCCGGACGACGTGCTGGTGCTGCCGTCGCACGGCAAGCCGTTCCGCGGCCTGCACACCCGCATCGCCCAGCTGCGCCAGCACCACGTGGAGCGGCTGGCCGAAGTGGTGGCCGCCTGCGCCGAGTGGCAGGCGGCGGCCGACATCGTGCCCATCATGTTCAAGCGGGCGCTGGACGCCCACCAGCTCAGCTTCGCGCTGGGCGAGGCGCTGGCCCACCTGCACAAACTGTGGCAGGACGGTATCGTGCGCCGCGAAACGGGGGCAGACGGCATCATAAGATTTCGGCTGCGCTGATCGGGCCGCAGGTCAGCTTGCATGCGGAAATAGCATGACCCCACTGGCCGGGGGCGGGTATAAATGTTATGGTATCAATCTTGCCATTTAACCTCCGTTCGTATCCCGCCTGGGCTGGTATTTTCACCGACCGTCACCAAATTTAGTTTGGTGGCGGTGTTGGTCATTGGCGGTGCGCATGTGAAATAGAATGTCAAACGTTAAATCTATTTATGTCACAATTAGTGTTTGCATCCAAGAGACTGACTTTCATGCGGCAACGTGAAATAGTGCAATTATGAATTCTTCCAATGAACGCGAAAGCTTTAGCCAGCGCCTGCAACAGGCACTCAAAAATGCTCACTACTCTCCCGATAGTCCCACCCGCCTGGCACGGGAGTTCAACATCCGTTTCGATGGCCGTCCGATCACGGTCCACGCGGCGCGCAAGTGGCTGGTAGGCGAGGCGATACCCACCCAGGAAAAGTTGCGCATGATTGCGCAATGGCTGGGCGTGCCCGCGGAATGGCTGCGCTTTGGCGGACCGGAGGCCGGCGCCCCGGCCGGCGAGGGCGGCAATGGCTTGTCGCGTTTTGAATCGGCCGACGTCAAGCTGATCGCCGATTTGCAACGGCTCGATGAACATCACCGCCAGATCGCGCGTGAATTTATCCGCATGCTGGTGCGCGTCAATTACCAAAAGTAACAAAATGCTATTAATTGTCCTGAACAAAACAGGACGCAGGCTGGCCGCCTTTTCCGCATAAATTTAAGCTCTCTTAAATTCCCTCCGACTTTTATTTGGTCTTTTGCTACCCAGCAAAACTCTACCCGCCCGCAGCGGTCCACGCCGTTTGCGCCCTGTCATGTGGCCGACACGCACGGGGTGCACAATGGCGGACGGGCCATTTCTTTTTTTGCAATGACTCGCTTCTTTACAGCGCAGATGCCAATAGTGGCTCATAATTGGGTTAGTTTTCGCGTCGCAGCAGTTTTCACCACGGAGTCGAGCCTTTGAGCCGCCATATGAAAAGTAATTACAGCAACGTCGCACAGTTGAAGGACCTGATGACCGTGCCGCCCATGACGGCGGCCCAGCATGCGGAAGTGATGCGCAAGCGCATCGCGCAGCGCCGCAAGGTGGAAGAAGCCAGGGAATTGAAACAAGCTTGCGGCGCCCAGTTCGAGAAACGCTAGCCGCGAGTTGCGCCGGGGCCGGCAAGGCCCGGGCTGTTGAGCAGAATGTGTTGCCATCGCTGCGACCCTGCGGCAGGCGCGGGGCCGGTGCCGCCCGAGAGATAGTGTGCAGCGGGGCCATCGGGCTGGCGGCCAGCTTCAGGTGCAGGGGCGCAAGCGGTGCGCGATCGGCCGTGCGGCCGGTGTCAGGCGTCCGTCGCGGGCTTGAGGCCGTTCCAGCGGGGCGCCAGCGTGTGGGCGATGCCGAACAGGTCGATGACGCGGGCCACCGTATGGTCGACCATCTCGTCTATGCTTTGGGGCCGGTGGTAAAAGCTGGGCAGGGGCGGGAACACGATGCCGCCCATTTCCGTCACGGCCGTCATATTGCGCAGGTGGGCCAGGTTGAACGGCGTTTCGCGCACCATCAGCACCAGCCGGCGGCGCTCCTTGAGCACCACGTCGGCCGCGCGCGCGATCAGGTTGTCGGACAGGCCATGGGCCACGGCGGCCAGCGTTTTCATCGAGCACGGCGCGATCACCATGCCGTCGGACTGGAACGAACCGCTGGCGATGGAGGCGCCCACGTCGCGCGTCTTGTGCACCACGTCGGCCAGCGCCTCGACGGCGCGACGCGTCATGCCCGTTTCCTGCTGCAGGGTCAGCACGGCGGCGTCGGACACGATCACATGGGTCTCGACGCCGGGCATGGCCTGCAAGTGCTGCAGCAGCCGCACCCCATACACGGCGCCGGTGGCGCCCGTGATGGCAATGACGAGCCGCTGCGGGCGATCAGGCATCCAGCAGGGCTTTCAGTTCGCCCGACTCATACATTTCGTTCATGATGTCGGAACCGCCGATGAATTCACCCTTGATGTAGAGCTGGGGAATGGTAGGCCAGTTCGAGTATTCCTTGATGCCCTGGCGCACTTCCGGATCGTCCAGCACGTTCACGGTGGCGATGTTTTCCACGCCGCAAGCTTTCAGGATCTGGATGGCGCGGCCGGAAAAGCCGCACTGCGGGAACTGGGCCGTGCCCTTCATGAACAGCACCACGGGGGTGCTGGTCACCGTCTCTTTGATCCAGGTTTGTACGTCGCTCATAGCTGCCTCAAGGTAAATAAAATAAAGATGCCTGTATTTTATAAGAAAACGACGGGGCGGGTATATTTGGCTGTTGGCCGCAACTTTCTTTCAGATATCCTGGCGGGGCTGGCAACAATTCAGGACGGCAGGCGGCGCCCTCTGGCAGGGATAGTAGTGCTAAATTTGGCACGTAATTTAATTTTGCCGTGCTATGCCGAGATGACCAACTTGATGGGGGCAGCATGAAATTTCTGAACATTCAACCATTCAGCTACTTGAAGACCAACACGAGCGATGTGGTGAAGCAGGTTCAGGAAACGCATGACCCTGTGGCAATTACCGTCAATGGCAAGGTCCAGGCTATCGTGCAAGATCCCGTCAGTTATCAAAAGACCCAGGACCAGCTCACGATGCTGCGCATTCTTGCCCACGGCAGGAAGCAAATTGACGAAGGCAAGGTAACGGATCACGATGACTTCTTTGCTCAGCTCGAAGCAGCAGTGAAAGAAGGTCGTTGAACAGATGAGGATCGTCTGGACCGATGCTGCCAAGAATGATGTAGTCGATATCCGCGACTACTTGAAGCATGCCGAGTCACTTCCGTTTGCGCCGAAAATCACCAACGAAATTCGTGATGCAGTCGCAATGCTCAAGCAATGGCCGAAATACAAAGGCATTTATGTGCAAGAGCTCGAGGAACTCCACCTCGCACAGTATCGGCAACTCTTGGCCGGTCAGCACCGCATCATTTCTGAGCGGGGCGATAATGACATCTGTTACACCCACCTTGTCTGCCATACGAGCCGCGACCTTGAGGCCTTGTTGCGCCGCCGCTTGTTGTCTATGTAACGGGTGGGATGCGCGGGGCTGATCTTTGCTGCGGCGGGTGTGTCAACTCATGGGTGGCAGCCTGGCCGGTTTGCTTGCCTTACGGGGCGTACCCGTTGGTGACCCTGTCATATTCGCCGCTGGCGTCTTCAAACTGCTTGCCGTTCCAGAGGAAGACTATGGTCT
>JAZJZQ010000774.1:6351-18974 GCA_040389625.1 Pseudomonadota bacterium
TATTCGCCGCTGGCGTCTTCAAACTGCTTGCCGTTCCAGAGGAAGACTATGGTCTTTTCCGGCGCCTTTTCCACCTTGACGCGATAGATGAAGGCAGGCTGTCCATTGCGTGTCGTGGGTTCTACATGGGCTTCCAGCCGTTGCGGGGGCGTTTCTCCCTCCCCGTCGCGCTCGCGCTCCGTGATGACATTGAACAATTCCTTCAGGGTGTCGCCTTCGATGCGGAAAACGGAATAGTTACCTACTATCCCTTGTCCCGCGCTCAGCGCGGTACTGCCCTTGCAAATGATCTGCTCGCGGGCTTCGCCGGGAATCAGGTTGATCAGCTCAAAGACGTCGGCGGGCGAGAATGTCATGCTGGCCAGCTCCCAGGCGTCGCGATGCAGCGGCCGCAGCCAACGGATGGCACGGTTGTCGTCCATGCTGATATCCACGTTGCGAAACAATTCGTTGCCGTTGACGTAGACGTCGAGGCTGAAATCTTTTCCCTTAAGCGATTGGGTGCGCTGTAGCGCGTTCTGCTCATCCGCATCCGCATCAGATTGCTCGGCAATTTCAGCCGGGGCCGGAACCGTCGCGCTCGCTGGTGCGATCGGTGGCCGCGGGGGCGCGCCCGGTTTCAATTGGCGAAAGACAATTCCACCCGCCAGCAGGGCGACCGCTACAACAACGACGCCGATCAATTTATTGCGCATAGAGAATATTTTATTTTTAATAATTAACTATAACACATCCCTTTGTGGCATTCCTGGTGTGCGCAGCATTCGTCCAACCACCTTGCGGACCTGCTGCGCCTCGCCCGCGGGGGCCCGTGCTTTGCTGAGTCAGCATTGCCTGTTAGCATGATGAGTTATTATTTTTGACAATGTTTCTATGACTAATTTTCCACGTGTGCTAGCCCTGGCGGCGGCGCTGTGCAGTATCCCCGCCTTGGGCGCCGACGTCGACGCGCTGTTGCGCGCCAAATGGGTGCAGGCGGAAACCACGCACTTTCGCGTGGTGACCGACCAGAAACCCGAAACGGCTCGCCTACTGGTCAACGACCTGGAACACATGCGCCACTTCAGCCTGCACGCGCTGGGCATCGACGCGCTCGACACGGTCGCGCCGCTGACGGTGCTGGCGATCGGCGATGCGGACCTGTTCAGTGACGTCGGCCTGCCGAAAACTTACGGCGGCGTGTTCTCCAATTCACTGCTCGGCTACGCGGCGATCGCCGGCGTCAAGGGCTACGTGGGCGACAGCGATACCCCGACCTTCGCCCGTGCGGTGTTGCTGCACGAGTACCATCACTTCTTGATACGCATGACCCAGCAGACGGCGGCCTATCCCATGTGGTGCGACGAAGGCATGTCCGAATATTTTTCGACCCTGCGCTACGACAATACTTCAGTCAGCGTCGGCGACATCGACGAAAATAGCGGCCGGATCAGCGGCTTGCGCGGCCCCGGCGGGGAGCTCTACATCGACAGCGCCAAGTTGTTCAATACGACCAGGCTCGATTACGCCGACAGCAGCGACGACAACCAGGATGAGCTCAACGCGTTCTATGCCCGTGCCGGCTTCGTCATCCATTATTTCAATTCGTCGCCCGAGCTGCGCGCGCAGCTGGCGCACTACCTGCGCCTGTACAACCTGGGCATAGGCCAGGATCGCGCCGCCCGGCTGGCGTTCAAGCGCAGCTACGCCGAACTGGACAAGGACATCGCCCACTATTTGCACCGGCGCCTGAACGTGCGGGTGTTCAAGGCCACCGATGGGCCGTTCAAGTTTCCGCCGGTGGAGATCAAGGTTGCGCCCCTGGACCAGCCCCATGTCGCGGCCGCGCTGGCCGGTGTGCTGATCCACATGGAAGTGCCGGACGAGGCCCGGGCGGCGGTGCTGGCCAGGAATCTGCAACTTAATCCCGACAGTGCCCAGGCCCAGATCGACCGGCTGCGCTTTGCCGACAACGGCTACAGCATGGCCGAGGTGCTTGCGCTCAGCGAGCGCTTCCCCGGCAATGCGCAGCTGCTGTCCCTGCAGGGCGAATTGACGCTCCGGCAAGCCGAGGCATTGCGCGCCACCGGCCTGCCCGGTTGGCAGGCTCTGCTGCTCAAGGCGCGCGGCCAGTTCCGGCGCGCCATCCAGGCCGATCCCGGCTATCCCGCGGCATACGCCGGCCTGGGCCAGCTATACCTCAGTTTGCCCGACAGCGAGCCGCTGGACGAAGGCATCGCCGGATTCGATACGGCCTCGGTCTACCAGGCGACGCCCGACATGTTCCGCGGCGTGGCCACGTTGGCCTTGCGCGCCCGGCATCCAGGCCAGGCCCTTGCCGCATTGCGTCACGCGGTCACGTTCGGCAAGCGGGGCGGCTACAGCCAAGACGCGCTCCTGCTCGACAATCTGGAACTGCTCAACGAGCTGGAGCACGACACCCCCGCGGCCACGGCGGACGGACTCGATTACGCAAGCGGCGACCGCTACGTGGGCCAGGTGCGCGGCCTGAAGCCGGACGGAAGGGGCAAGCTGGAACGCATCAACGGCAGCTATTTCGAAGGGACATTCCGCGACGGCTTGCCGCTGACAGGCAAGCTGGTGAGCGTGCGCGGTGGCCAGTACGAGGGCCAATTCAGCGCCGGCATGGCCGCCGGCCAGGGCACGTTGCGTTTCCCGGACGGCGCGCCCGCGGCCAGCTACGTGGGCGGCGTCGCGCTGGGCAAGCCGGACGGGCACGGCGTCCTGACGGGGGCCACCGGCCGTTACGAGGGCGCTTTTCTGAACGGCGTGCCGCATGGCGAAGGCTGCTTCACGCCGGCGGCCAAGCCGGTCGCCATACGGGGCAAGTGGCTGTACGGCCGCCACGTGTGGCCGGCCAGCGGCGGCGAAGTGTTTGTCGGCTCCATGGACGAGCAGGGCGCGGCGAGCGGCGCCGGCTACTGCTACGGCACCGCCCCCAACGGTGACTTACACCATTGCCGGCGCGGCGACGGACAGGGCGAGTCGACCGCGTTGGACGATTAGCGGGGGACGGACAGGCGCTGCCAGGCGCAATCCCGTCCGCGCTCTCGCGTCTTGCCATTTTTGCCATGCGCGTCGGCGGCCGCAGCGCTTGTTGTGGCGCCTGCCCGGCCCGGGCCGGGCAGGCGCCGGGCGGGCTTAGTTGTCGCAGCCCAGGTCGTGCAGGCGGTCATAGGCCGCCTTGGCCTGTACCAGGCCGTAGCCGAAGTACGGGTCGCGGCCCGGCGCGCCGAGGTCGAGCGCGGTCTTGTCCAGCGTGCTGCGGATCTGGCTGACGCTGCAACTTGGGAAGTAGCTCCACACCAGTGCCGCCACCGCCGACACGTGCGGCGTCGCCATCGAGGTGCCGTTGAACAGCGCGTAGTTGGTGGCCGTCACCTGCAGCGTGGCCGGCTGGCCCAGCTGCGCCTTCAGGCTCGCGCCGTCCGTGTCGGACACGCCCACCGAAGGAATATTGGTCACCGTGCCGCCGAGGGTGCCGTTCAGGGCGCCCGCCACATTGTTATAGACCACGGCGCCCACGCCGCCGCTGGCCTGGCAGTTGCTGACCTTGGTCGCGAAGGAGATCGTACCGCGCTTGATCAGGCACACCTTGCCGGCCATGGCCGCATCGGTCGCCGTGCCCAGCCCGAAGTCGGCCAGCGGCGCGGTGACCGTGGCCACCGGCGAGCCATCCATGGCGCCGGCTTCGTAGCTGCCCGCCCCTACCGTCAGCGCGGCGCTGCGGCCACTGCCCATCGGCACGGTCGACAGCACTTGCACGCCCGGCGCGGCCAGTTCGACCTTGGGAGTGTATTGGGAAAAACCGGCGATCTGCCTGTTCTGGTCGAGCGCGGCGACCGACACCACGCTGGCATAGCCGGCCGGGTAGGACTGGACGTCGTTGCCGTCGTTGCCGGCGGCGGCGATCGACAGCACCCCGCGCTTGGCCAGGCCGTCGAACGCACGCTCCTCCGCGATGCTGCGGTCGCCGCCACCGAGCGACATGCTGATGACGTTGGCGCCTGCCGCGCCGCACTTGTTGGCGGCCCCGATCAGGGTCGAGGTGTAGGCCCAGCCGTCGGCGCCGAACACCTTGACGATGTGCAGGTTCAGCTGGCGGCCCGGGTTGACGCCGACTACGCCGACGCCGGCATTGTCGATGGCGGCGATGGTGCCGGCCACGTGGGTGCCGTGGTGTAGCTCGTCCGTGTCCCAGGCGCCGGTGCCGGGGTTGGCATCGCCGCTGACCCGGTTGTCGTGCAGGTCTTCATGGGCCAGGTCGATGCCGGAGTCGATGATGCACAGCATGCGGTTGCCGGCGTAGGTATCGGGCAGCTGGTCGGCCTGTACCATGGCGATGCCATACGGTACCTGCTGGCCCAGCTGGTAGGGGTTGCCGGTGGATGGCGTGGACGCGCTGGTGGGCGTGCGTTTGCCATCCACTTCCACGAATTCGATATTGGGATTGTTGCGCAGGCCGGCCAGGGCCTTGGTCGGGATTTCGGCGGCCATGGCGTTGATTTCGGCCAGGTCCAGCACTGGCTGGCCATGGGCGGCGGCGATGGCCGCCTTGCCGTTGGCGCTGGCGCCTTGCTTGAAGCCGACGATGACCCGTGTGTTGTCCGCCGTGGCCGCGCTGGCAAGGGGTGCCAGCGCAGCGACGCCGGCCGCCAGCGCACCGATGAGGACGCGTGCGCGGAGATTGCTCTTCTTATTATCGAACATGATTTAGCCCTGGAAATGAATGGATAGATTGTTGCTACCGATACACCAGAAACGCGACGGCCGCGCTTAGCGGCCATCGAAAACCGATGCTAGGGGCGTTCCGGGGCGGGGTCAATCATAACTGTTCGATATTGTGCATGATTGGCGAATAAACCACATAAACCATTGCCTCACAAGCAACAACGCCGGCCCGCGAGGGCCGGCGTTGCGTGCGTGCGGGACAGACTGCGGTGCCTAGCCGCGCAGCTTGGCGAAGGCGGCGGCCATGCTGCCGCTCGGGGCTTCCGTGCGGGCCGCCTGCTTCTGGTGCTGGCCCAGGCTCTTGCGGTCGTTGCGGTCGGCCCGCTGCTGCGGGTTGGCGCCGGGCTGGGGCGCGCTGTCGGTCAGGCGCATGGTGAGGGCGATGCGCTTGCGCTTTTCGTCCACTTCCAGCACTTTCACCTTCACTACCTGGCCCGCCTTGACCACCGCGTGCGGGTCCTTGACGTAGCTGTTGGAGAGGGCCGAAATGTGGACCAGGCCATCCTGGTGCACGCCGATGTCGACGAAGGCGCCGAAGGCGGCCACGTTGGTCACTACCCCTTCCAGTATCATGTCCGGACGCAGGTCGCGGATTTCCTCCACCCCTTCCTTGAAGGTGGCGGTGCTGAATTCCGGACGCGGGTCGCGGCCCGGCTTTTCCAGTTCCTTCAGGATGTCGGTCACGGTGGGCACGCCGAACTTGTCGTCGGCATATTTTGCCGGGCTCAGGGTCTTGATCAGGGACGTTTCGCCGATCACGGCGCGGATATCCTTTTTGATATCGCCCAGGATCTTTTCCACCAGCGGATACGATTCCGGGTGCACGGCCGAGGCGTCCAGCGGGTTCTCGCCGCCCATCACGCGCAGGAAGCCGGCCGCCTGCTCGAAGGTCTTGTCGCCCAGGCGCGGCACGGCTTTCAAGGCCGCGCGCGACGGGAAGGCGCCCTTCAGGTCGCGGTAGGTGACGATGGACTGGGCCACCGAGGCCGACAGGCCTGACACGCGCGCCAGCAGCGGCGCCGAGGCCGTGTTGACGTCCACCCCCACCGCGTTCACGCAGTCTTCCACCACGGCGTCGAGCGAGCGGGCCAGCTGGGTTTGCGACACGTCATGCTGGTACTGGCCCACGCCGATCGACTTGGGGTCGATCTTGACCAGTTCGGCCAGCGGGTCCTGCAGGCGGCGGGCGATGGAGACGGCGCCGCGCAGCGACACGTCCATGTCGGGCAGCTCGCGCGAGGCGAATTCGGAGGCCGAGTAGACCGAGGCGCCCGCCTCGGACACGACGATCTTGGTCAGCTTCTGCTCCGGATGGCGCTTGATCAAGTCCTGGGCCAGCTTGTCCGTCTCGCGCGAGCCGGTGCCGTTGCCGATCGAGATCAGCGACACATTGTGCTGGGCGGCCAGCCGGCCCAGCGTGTGCAGCGAACCTTCCCAGTCGTTTTTCGGCTGGTGCGGGTAGATGACGGCCGTGTCCACCACCTTGCCGGTGGCGTCCACCACGGCCACCTTGACGCCCGTGCGCAGGCCCGGGTCCAGGCCCATGGTGGCGCGCTGGCCGGCCGGGGCGGCCAGCAGCAGCGCCTTCAGGTTGGTGGCGAAGATGTTGATGGCATCCTGCTCCGAGCGTTCGCGCAGGGCGCCCATCAGTTCCGTTTCCAGGTGCATGAAGCTCTTCACGCGCCAGGTCCAGCGCGCCGTGTCGGCCAGCCACTTGTCGGCCGGTCGGCCGGCCTGCTTGATGCCGAAGCGGGCCGCGATCCGGCTTTCGCACGGGTTGTGGGGCGCGTCCCATTTCGGTTTTTCCGCTTCCGTGTCCAGCCGCAAGGTCACGTCCAGGATGCCTTCGCGGCGGCCGCGCAACAGGGCCAGGGCCCGGTGCGAGGGCACGGTGCCCAGGGTTTCCGAATAATCGAAGTAATCGGCGAATTTTTCGCCTTCTTCTTGCTTTCCTTCAATGACCTTTGATTCCACTACGCCATGATCGAGCACGTATTCGCGCAGCGATTGCAACAGCGTGGCGTCCTCGGCGAAGCGTTCCATCAGGATCTGGCGCGCGCCGTCGAGGGCGGCCTTGATGTCGGCCACGCCGGGATTGTTGCCGTCGGCCGTGGTGAACGGTTCGCGCAGGAACTTGTTCGCTTCCATTTCAGGCGTCAGTTCCGGGTTGGCCAGCAGGCCGTCGGCCAGCGGCGCCAGGCCCGCCTCGATGGCGATCTGGGCCTTGGTGCGGCGTTTTTGTTTATACGGCAGATACAAGTCTTCCAGCCGGGTCTTGTCTTCCGCGTGCATGACGGCATCTAATAACTCAGGCGTCATCTTGTTCTGCTCGGTGATCGAGGCGACGATGGCGGCGCGGCGCTCTTCCAGCTCGCGCAGGTAGCGCAGCCGCTCTTCCAGCAGGCGCAACTGGATATCGTCCAGTCCGCCCGTGGCTTCCTTGCGGTAGCGGGCGATGAAGGGCACGGTGGCGCCTTCGTCCAGCAGGGCGATGGCGGCGGCGACCTGGACGGGCTTGGCGGCCAGTTCCAGGGCAAGACGGTGTTCGATGGAAGGCAACATGAGGGGTGGTTCCTAAGCGGTCAAGCGGGGAATGATACGCAATCTTAGCGATTGCGCCAGTCTTGACAGCCCAATAGGACTATGCACCGGCCCCCGCGCCGTTCAGCTTGCTGAAGATTACGCAAACACGAAGCCGCGTATGGCGGATAATATTGCCTGTTGCCGTTTTTGAACCATCGTAGACCAACAATGCGCCCTATGGATTTTACCCGCGACGACGCCACCGATGCCCCAGCCGTTCCGGCACGCCCCGCGCCGCCCGCGACCCAATTGTCGTACGCTGTCGCCACCTGGCTGCAGCGGGTGGATGCGGCCGCGCATCCGAAGGCCAAGCTGACCCCGGTCGCGGCCGATGCCGATCCCAAGCAAACCCAGTTCCGGCTGATCTACGTGATGGCGCCCACCAGCGGCGGCCGCCACGTGGCCCTGTGCCTGTACAAGGCGCGGCTGCGGGCCAACGGCGACGTGGCCGCGGCCAGTCCCGTGAGCGAAGTGTTTTCGCTGCTGTCGGCCCCGCCCACCTTCCTCGCCCCCGGCGACGAGGACTTGATCCGCTTCTTCGTGGCCATGCGCAGCGGCGCCGCGTCCCAGACGGGCAGCGCCACCGAGCCGCGCGGCAAGATCGGCGCGGCCCTGCTGCAGATGTTGTCCGAACAGGAAAAATTGCTGTGGGCCAACTCCTGGGCCGACGTCGGCAACGGCCTGGTGTATCCGCTCAAGGCCGGACCGTTGCGTCCGGCCAACCTCGTGTGGCGCGAGGAAGGCAAGGGCTTGCGCCTGGGCTGGCAGGTGGAGGCGCCCGAGGGCGCGCGCCACCATGGCGCCGACCAGATCGACTACATGCTGCCGACCGACCCGCCGTGGTATATCGACAACCTGTCGTGCGGCGTGCTGCAGCTGAACCAGGGCGGCGCCGCCATCCCGCTGGCCGAATTGCAGGCGCTGGTGGCCCAGGCACCGTTGCTGACGGCCAACGACAAGGTGCGCGTGTCGCAGTTGCTGCTGGCGCACGGCTTGCAGCAGCTGATGCCGCTGCCCCAGCCCCTGCCCCAGCGCCTGCGCGAGGACGTGCGGCCCCGTCCCGTGCTGCTGCTGGACGCGGCCATGCTGGCCGACGGCAGCGTGCAGCGCTGGCACGATTTCGCCGTGTTGTCCTACGATTACGACGGCGAACGGGTTTCGTTCGACCCGTCCCAGCGCGTGGTGCGCCAGCGCGGCGACGTGACGGAAATCATCCAGCGCGACACGGCGGCCGAGACGGCCGCGCTGGAAGTGTTGCAGACCATGGGTTTCCGCAAGCCGACGGCCTTGCCGCTGAGCAGCGTGAAGGGCGGCCAGCTGCTGCCCGGCCAGGCCGACTGGATACGTTTTGCCGACGACGGCCTGGCCGCGCTCCAGGCCCAGGGTTGGAAAGTGGAAAAGAGCCCCCGCTACCGCTACGACATGACGGCCGTGGAAGACTGGTATGCCGACGTGGAACTGGACAGCGCCGACGGCGGCCACGCCTGGTTCGAGCTGGAACTGGGCATCGTCGTCAATCAGCAGCGGGTGCCGTTGCTGCCGGTGCTGGTGCAGCTGATTCGCAACGCGCCGCTCGATTTCAACCCGAAAACCATGGCCGGTTACGCGGCCCATGACCAGATGCTGGCCACTTTGCCCGACGGCAGCCGGGTGGCCTTGCCGTGGGGCCGGGTCCAGCCCATCCTCAACACGCTGGGCGAGTTGTATTTCAGCGACAAGATCAAGCAGTCGCTGCGCATGGCCACGCTGGACGCGGCCCGGCTCGACGAGCTGGCCCGCAACGTGGAATTGCGCTGGACGGGCGGCGAGGAATTGCGCCAGATGGGCGCGCGCCTGAACCAGTTCGGCGCCGTCAAGCGGGTGGCCACCCCGGCCGGCCTGCAGGCGACACTGCGCGACTACCAGGCGGACGGCCTGGCGTGGATGCAGTTCCTGCGCGAATACGGCCTGGCCGGCATCCTGGCCGACGATATGGGCCTGGGCAAGACGGTGCAGACCCTGGCCCACATCCTGGTGGAAAAGGAAGCGGGCCGGCTGACGGCGCCCACCCTGGTGATCGCCCCCACCAGCCTGATGGGCAACTGGCAGGACGAGGCGGCCCGTTTCGCACCCAGCCTGCGCGTGTTGCTGCTGCAAGGCAAGGACCGGATGGCCCAGTTCGACCAGATCGACCAGGCCGACCTGGTGCTGACCACCTACGCCCTGCTGCCGCGCGACGAGGAAAAGCTGCGCGAGCACGATTTCCACCTGGTCATCCTGGACGAATCGCACTACATCAAGAACACCCGCTCCAAGGCGGCCCAGAGCGCCGGCCTGCTGCGGGCCCGCCACCGGCTGTGCCTGTCGGGCACGCCGCTGGAAAACCACCTGGGCGAGCTGTGGTCGCAGTTCCACTTCCTGCTGCCGGGCCTGCTGGGCGACGAGAAGAGCTTCAACAGCCTGTTCCGCCACCCCATCGAGCGCCAGGACGATCCGCTGCGGCGCGCCCTGCTGAACCGCCGCATCAAGCCTTTCCTGTTGCGCCGTACCAAGGACAGCGTGGCCAAGGAATTGCCGCCCAAGACGGAAATGGTGCGCAAGGTGGAGCTGACGGGGCCCCAGCGCGACCTGTACGAGACGGTGCGGCTGGCCATGGACCAGAAGGTGCGCGAGGAAATCGACCGCAAGGGCGTGGCGCGCAGCCAGATCGTGATCCTGGAAGCGCTGCTCAAGCTGCGCCAGGTGTGCTGCGACCCGCGCCTGGTCAAGTCGCTGCCGGCCAAGAAGCAGACGGCCGGTTCGGCCAAGCTGGCCGACCTGATGCAGATGGTGGAAGACTTGCTGGAAGAGGACCGCAAGATCCTCGTGTTCTCCCAGTTCACTTCCATGCTGGAACTGATCGAGCAGGAACTGGAGGCGCGCGACATCCCCTATGCCCTGCTGACGGGCGACACCAAGGACCGCGGCGCCCAGGTGGCCGCGTTCCAGCAGGGGGCCGTGCCGATCTTCCTGATCAGCCTGAAGGCGGGCGGCGTGGGCCTGAACCTGACGGCGGCCGATACCGTGATCCACTACGATCCGTGGTGGAATCCGGCGGCGGAAAACCAGGCCACGGACCGGGCCTGGCGCATCGGCCAGGACAAGCCCGTGTTCGTCTACAAGCTGATCGCCAAGGGCACGCTGGAGGAAAAGATCCAGGTCTTGCAACAGAAGAAGTCGGACCTGGCGCAATCGATCCTGGCCGAGGGCGAGTCGCAGAAGATGGCCCTGACCCAGGAAGACTTGCAGCAGATCTTCGCCCCGCTGGCCGATTAAGGCGCAGCGGGCTATACTGGTGCTTATTGTTTTATAAATGTAGTTTCATCCATGCAAACAGCTGAGGAACTCGAGGCACTCCAACTCGCACTGCGCCAGGCCCGTCTCAACGAGGCCCGTTACCGCCTGCTGCTCGAGCACAGCAGCGAAGTGAGCTGGATGGCCGATTGCGCCAGCGGCCGGCTGACCTACCTGAGCCCGGCGGCCGAGCGCCAGTTCGGCTACCGGCTCGAGACGGTGCAGCCGCTGGCGACCGCCCTGCTGGCCGATTTGCCGGCCCGGCTGGCCCGGCTGGCGGCCGGCGACGCCAGCCGCATGCATGTGCTGCGCCAGTGCGAGCAGCCCCATGCGGACGGCCGCCTGTTGCCGGTCGAGATCGAATCGACCGTGGTGCTGGGCGACGATGGCCGGCCCGCTACGCTGGTGGGCGTGGTGCGCGACTTGAGCGCGCGGCGCGAACTGGCCGAACAGCAAAAGAAATTCGCGTCCATGGTGTCGCATGAATTCCGCACCCCGCTGGCCACCATCGACGGTGCCATCCAGCGCCTGGAAATGACGGGCGGCCACCACGACGAAGCGACCCGCAAGCGCTACCGCAAGATCCAGACGGCCGTCGACCGCCTGCTGGCCATGCTCGACGATTACCTGTCGCCGGAGCGGCTGGCCAGCATCGGCCGGGTGCGCCAGCCCAACGAACTGTCGCCGCAGACCCTGCTCGAAACGGCCGCCGCCCAGGCCCGCCCCCAGCGCGCGGCCATCCACGTCCACTGCAGCGGCCTGCCGCAATGGATACGGTGCGACCCGGATGGCTTGCGCCTGGCAGTAGAAGTCTTGCTCGACAATGCAATTAAGTACACAAAGCCCGATACCGCGATAGAATTGATAGGTAAAAAGGCAATGGAAGGCGGGATCGAATTGCTGGTGCGCGACCATGGGGCCGGTATCCCGGAGGCCGAACTGGCGCACGTGTTCGACAAGTCCTTCCGCGGCAGCAACGCGGCCGGCATCCCCGGCTCGGGCTTGGGTTTGTATATGGCAAAAGCCGTGGTCGATGTGCAGGGCGGCACTGTGAGCATACGAAATGTTTCTGAAAGCGGCGCGGAATGTCGGATTTGGTTGCCGGCGCCGGCCGCCGCCGGGAAAAGCCTTGCACAAGGACTGGGCAGCAGTGATAATTCCCCGACGCAAGTTCACTCTGCCGCGGGGCAGAACTGAGCACGATTGCTCAATAATCGGACCGAATGGCGCATCAATGACGCAAATACTCATCGTGGAAGACAATCTGGACTATGCCGAGGAAATGGCAGAGTTCTTGACTGAGCTTGAACACGAAGTGCACATCACCAACAACGCCAGCGAGATGTGGTCCGCCCTCAGCCAGGGCAAGGTGGGCGTGGTGGTGCTGGACCTGGGCTTGCCCGATGAGGATGGCTTCAATGTAATTCCCCGCATGCGCCAGCTGTATCCGCAGATCGGCCTGCTGGTGCTGACGGGCCGGGTGGCCTTCGACAACCGCATCCTCGGCTTGCGCCTGGGGGCCGACCATTATCTGACCAAGCCCATCAAATTCCCTGAGCTGGCCGCCCACATCGAGGCGCTGGACCGGCGCGTGGGGCCGCAAGACCCCGTACCCGTGCCCAGCAAGTGGACGCTGCGGGTGTCGGCCCGCCAGCTGGAACTGGCGGGCATGGCCATCACGCTGACGGAAAAGGAATGCAATTTCCTGCACCTGCTCACCATTAACACCCGGCCCGTGCCGCGCCAGGTGATCGTGGCCGGCATCGGCGGCGACGATCCCGACGCCGGCCGCCGGGTCGACATGCTGGTGTATCGTTTGCGCAAAAAGGCGCGCACCGGCCTGGGCCAGGACCTGCCCCTGCGCAGCGCCTACGGCGAAGGTTACAGCCTGTCGGCCAGCTTTAACCTTTCTTGACTTTTACTCAATATTGCCCGGCAATTTTTTGTTGCTGGTGGGAATATGTGAGTTTTCTTCCGCTATCCATCACGTAGTATGA
>JAZJZQ010000775.1:0-6735 GCA_040389625.1 Pseudomonadota bacterium
GCTAGCGCGACAGCGCGACCCGGCGCGCCGGCTTGGCCAGGCGCACCGGCGCCGCGGCCACGGCCGGGGCGGCGCGGCCAGCTTCGCCGCTCAGGCGGAAACGGGCCACCAGCTCGGCCAGGTGGGCCGCCTGCTCCTGCATGCTGCCGGCCGCCGCCGCTGCCTGTTCCACCAGGGCCGCGTTCTGCTGCGTCACGCTGTCCATTTCCGTGATGGCCATGTTGACGTGGCCGATGCCCGTGCTCTGCTCGGTCGAGGCGGCCGTGATCTCGCGCATGATGGCCGTCACGCGCGACACGCTGGCCACCACCTGGTCCATCGTCGTGCCGGCCTGGGCCACCAGGGCGCTGCCGGCGTTGATGCTGTCGACGGAGTCGCCGATCAGGGTCTTGATCTCCTTGGCCGCCGCCGCGCTGCGCTGGGCCAGGTTGCGCACTTCCGACGCCACCACGGCAAAGCCGCGGCCCTGCTCGCCGGCCCGGGCCGCTTCCACGGCCGCGTTCAGGGCCAGGATGTTGGTCTGGAAGGCGATGCCATCGATCACGCTGATGATGTCGACGATGCGGGTGGCCGAGGCGTTGATGGTGTCCATGGTCTGCACCACTTGCGACACCACGCGCCCGCCCTGCTCGGCCACGGCCGAGGCCGATTCGACCAGCTGGTTGGCCTGCACCGCGTTGCTGGCGTTCTGGTTCACGGTCGAGGTCAGTTCCTCCATCGAGGCGGCCGTCTGTTCCAGCGAACTGGCCTGCGATTCCGTGCGAGCCGACAAGTCCATATTGCCGGTCGCGATCTCGGCCGAGGCGGTGGCGATGGTTTCCGCGCTGTGGCGGATCTCGCCGATGGTGTCGGCCAGCTGGTCGCGCATGGTCTTCATGCCGTACAGGATGCTGGCGCGGTCGTTCTCATGGGTCTTGACGGCGGCGCTCAGGTCGCCGCTGGCGATGCGGCGCGCCACTTCGCCCGCGTACTCGGGGTCGCCGCCTATGGTGTGGCGCAGGCTGCGGTTGACCACGCTGACGATCAGCGCCAGCACGGCGCACACGCCCAGCAGCACGGCGCCCGAGGTCAGCAGCGAATTGCGGAAGGCGGTGTCGATGTCGTCCACGTACACGCCCGTCACCAGGTGCCAGTCCCACGGCCCGTAATGGCCCACCCGGCTCAGCTTGGGCACGGGCTCGGCCGCGCCGGGACGGGGCCAGTAGTAGCGCACGAAGCCGCCGTTGTCGGCGCTGTTGCCGGCGGCGACGATGTCGCGGTACACATAGTTGCCTTTCGGGTCTTGCATGCCGCTCATGTCCTTGCCGTCCATCTCGGACTTGATCGGATGCATGATGACGACGGAGTTGGAATTGTTGATCGACAGGTAGCCGTCGCTGCCGTAACGCAGGCTGCGGATCACGGCCTTGGCCCGGGTCTGCGCCTCTTCCTTGCTCAGCGCGCCGGACGCCACCTGGGCGTCGTAGCCCTTGACGATGCTGAGCGCGCCATCGACGATGTTGCGCAAGTCATTGCTGCGTTCCTCGATGCGCACGTCGCGCGCGTGGAAGGCGTCGACAATGAAAATCACCGTTATACACAACAGGCTGCAAATTAACGGTACCCACAGTTTTTGTTGGAATGACAGGCGATTCACGGCTAGCTCCTTAGTTGACAACGAGAAAGAATACGCCGAATCACGGACAAGAGCTATCAGCCAAATCACTGACTATCATTCATGTTGTTTATTTGTCGTAGACATCTTGACAGGGGCGGAGCGCCGTATCGCGTTCCGCCCGGGCGCCGTCAGGCGCGCCGTTCGCTGTCGAGCAGGGCCACGGCATGCTGGTTGTAGCGGGCCCCGGCCGCCGCGCCGGCCGGCACGGCGTGTGCCAGCCGCGCCAGGTCGGCCGCCGACAAGGTCAGCCCGGCCGCGCCCAGCGCCTCGGCCAGGCGGGCCCGGCTGCGCGCGCCCACCAGCGGCACGATATCGGCTCCCTGCGCCGCCACCCAGGCAATGGCCAGCTGGGCCACGGACACGCCCAGCCCGGCCGCGATGTCGCGCACCCGGTCCACCAGCGCCAGGTTATGGCGCAGGTTCTCGCCCTGGAAGCGGGGGCTGTGCTGGCCGCGGAAATCGCCTTCGCCGGCGCGCTGGGCCGTCCAGTGCCCGCTGATCAGGCCGCGCGACAGCACGCCGTAGGCCGTGACGGCTATGCCCAGTTCGCGGCAAGTCTGCAGGATGCCATCCTCGATGCCGCGCGAGATCATCGAATACTCGATCTGCAGGTCGCTGATGGGATGCACGGCGTGGGCCCGGCGCAGGGTGTCGGGCCCCACCTCGGACAGGCCGATGTGGCGGATCAGGCCGGCCTGGACCAGCTCGGCCATGGCGCCCACCGTGTCCTCGATGGGCACGGCCGGGTCCAGCCGGGCCGGGCGGTAGATGTCGATGTAGTCCACCCCCAGCCGCTGCAGCGAGTAGGCCAGGAAGTTCTTCAGCGCCTGGGGCCGGTTGTCGACGCCGCTCCAGCCGCCCAGCGGATCGCGCAGGGCGCCGAACTTGACGCTGATGACGGCCTGCTCGCGCTGCCGTCCCGCCAGCGCCTCGCGCAGCAGCAGCTCGTTGTGGCCCATGCCGTAGAAGTCGCCCGTGTCGAGCAGGGTGACGCCCGCTTCCAGCGCGGCGTGGATGGTGGCGATGCTTTCGGCGCGGTCGGCCGGACCATACAGGTCCGACATGCCCATCAGGCCCAGGCCCAGTTGCGCGACCTGCGGTCCGGTGCTGCCCAGTTGACGTGTTTGCATGATGTTCTCCAGTTCAGTGAGGGGGCCGCGCCGGCTAGGACGGCGCGTTGGAACCATTATGCTATTATCGAATCAGGCAATAAACGCTGTAATTCCTATTACTTTATTCGTAAAAAATTAATAATCATGGACCAGTTGAAAGCCATGCACATCTTCAAGGCCGTGGCCGACAGCAAGAGCTTCACGCTGGCGGCCCAGCAGCTGGACTTGCCCAAGCCCAGCGTGACGAACGCCGTGCAGGCGATCGAACAGCAGCTGGGAGTGCGCCTGCTGCATCGCACCACGCGCAAGGTCAGCCTGACGGTGGAAGGGGCCCTGTACCTGGACCGCTGCAGCGCCCTGCTCAACGACCTGGACGACCTGAACGGGCTGTTCCTGGGCGACGGCCGCCAGCCGGCCGGCAGCCTGCGGGTGGACTTGCCGGAGCGGCTGGCGCACCAGGTGGTGATCCCGGCCCTGCCCGAGTTTTTCCAGCGCTATCCGGAGATCCAGGTCAAGCTCGGTTCGCGCGACCGCTACGCCGACCTGGTGGGCGAAGGCATCGATTGCGCCGTGCGCGGCGGCGTGCTGCGCGACTCCACGCTGGTGGCGCGCAAAGTGGCCGACATGGAACAGATCAACGTGGGCGCGCCGGCCTACCTGGCGCGCTACGGCCGGCCGCAGACGCTGGCCGACCTGCGCCGGCACTGGGCCGTCAATTTCTTCTCGAGCCAGACGGGGCGCGACCTGGACTGGGAATACGTGGACGGCGATGGCGTGTCGCGCACGCTGACCATGCGCAGCCAGGTCTCGGTCAGCGGCACGGAAGCCTACCTGGACAGTTGCCGGGCCGGCCTGGGCCTGATCCAGTCGCCGCGGCTCGGCATGGTGGACCTGCTGGCGGCCGGCGCGCTGGAGGAAGTGCTGCCCCAGTTCCGGCCCGCGCCGCTGCCGCTCCACATCGTCTATGCCCACAACCGCCACCTGTCGCCGCGGGTGCGGGTGTTCGTGGACTGGCTGGCTGATGTGCTGTTGCAGCATTCTGTGTCAAAATAAGGCATTCTTTCCGCCAACCAACCACCCCTGATGACATTCCACCCGTATGCGGCGCTGCTGGCGCTGTGCACTTGCGCCGCCGCCGGCGCCGCCGCGCCGCTCAAAGTCGACACCGACGCCATGCTGTCCCAGATCACCACGCTCGCCTCGGACGCGTTCGAAGGCCGCGCCCCGGCCAGCCACGGCGAGACCGTCACCGTCGACTACCTGCAGCAGCAACTGAAGAAACTGGGCCTGGAGCCGGGCAACCCGGACGGCACCTACCTGCAAGCCGTGCCCATGGTGGGCATATCCAGCCATCCCACGCTCAGCTACAAGGCCGGCGACGGCGCCGCCGTCAAGCTGGCCTATCCGGACCAGTTCGTGGCCTGGAGCGCCCGCCAGGACAAGCAGGTGAACGTGGCCGATTCGGAGCTGGTGTTCGTCGGCTACGGCATCACGGCGCCCCAGTACCAGTGGGACGACTACAAGGGCGTGGACCTGCACGGCAAGACGCTGGTGGTGCTGATCAACGACCCGCCCCTGCCCGATCCCAGGCATCCCAAACAGCTCGACGCCAGCCAGTTCGGCGGCAAGGCCCTCAGCTACTACGGGCGCTGGAACTACAAGTTCGAGATGGCCGCCAGGCTGGGCGCGGCCGCCGTGCTGATCGTGCACGACACCAAGCCGGCCGGCTATCCGTACGAGGTGGCGCGCAGCAGCCTGGCGCGCGAAGTGTTCACCATCAAGACCAAGGGCCCCCATCCGGCCTACCCGCCGCTGGCCGGCTGGCTGCCGCTGGAACAGGCGCGCGCCATCTGCAAGGCCGGCGGCCAGGACTTCGACCAGTTGCAGCAGCGCGCGCTGGGACGCGACTTCAAGCCCGTGCCGCTGGGCGTCAAGGTCACCATGGGCGCGCAGAACACGTGGCGCGAAGTGGTGTCCAACAACGTGGTGGCCAGGATCAGCGGTGCCGACCCGGCGCTCAGGAACGAATACGTGATCTACAGCGCGCACTGGGACCACTTCGGCATCGACAGCACGCTGCCGGGGCCGCGCACGCAGCAGATCTTCCACGGCGCGCACGACAACGCTTCGGGCGTGGCGGCCCTGCTGGCCGTGGCCAGGGCCTACAAGGCGCTGCCGGCGCCGCCCAAGCGCAGCATCGTGTTCCTGTTTACCACCGGCGAAGAGCGGGGCCTGCTGGGCGCGCAATACTACGCCCGCAACCCGCTGTACCCGCTCAACAAGACGCTGCTCGACATCAACGTGGACGGCATGAACCTGTGGGGCCGCACGCGCGACGTGGAACTGACGGGCATGGGGCGCAGCAGCGCGGAAGACATCGTCGTCGCCGCCGCCAAGGCGCAGGGACGCACCGTGCATGGCGAGCTCAACCCCGAGCTGGGCGGCTACTTCCGCAACGACCAGCTCGAATTTGCCCGGGCCGGCGTGCCGGCGCTGATCCTGCGCGGCGGCACCCAATACACGGGCAGCGGTGCCGCGGCGGCGCTGACCCGGCGCCAGGCCTACACGGCCAACCAGTACCACACCGTGCATGACGTGGTGGAGCCGGGCTGGGATATGCGGGGCGCCGCGCAAGACATCGACTTGCTGTACCAGGTCGGCTACCAGGTCGCGCAAGGGAGCGCGTACCCGCAGTGGAAGCCGACGGCCGAGTTCAAGCAGGCGCGCGAACAATCGCTGGCCGCGCGCCCCAAATAAGCGCGCCGGCGCAAATAATGGCGACAAAAAAAGGGGGGACGTAACACGGTATTCAAAAACCGTGTTACGTCCCCGTTTTTTCCATCCCAAAAAATGGGGACGTACCCCATTTCTTTGGCCTTGCTACTCGCGCGCCAGGGCCAGGAATTCCGTGCGCAGCGCCAGGTTGGGCTGCAACTCACCCAGCATGGCCGAGGTGATGGTTTCTTCGCCCGGCGTGCGGATGCCGCGGCTTTCCATGCACATGTGACGGCATTTGACGACCACCCCCACCGCCTTCGGCTCCAGCACTTCCATCAGCGCGTTGGCGATCTGGATCGTCATCCGTTCCTGCACCTGCAGCCGCTTGGCGAAGCAGTCCACCAGCCGGGTCAGCTTGGACAGGCCGACGATCTTGCCGTTGGGCAGATAGCCGACCGTGGCCTTGCCGAAGAACGGCGCCAGGTGGTGCTCGCAGTGGCTGTAGACGGGAATGTTCTTTACCACGATCAGCTCGTTGTACTCTTCGGCGCCATCCTCGAATGCCTTCAGCAGTTCGACCGGGTCCTGCTCGTAACCGGAGGTCCAGTGTTTCCAGGCCTTGGCCACCCGGTGCGGGGTTTCGGCCAGGCCAGGACGGTCCGGATCTTCACCCAGGGTGGTGAGCAGGCGGCGCCAGTCTTGTTCCGTGAAAGCTTCTTTAGACATGATGATGTGAGACCATAAAAATAACGATTGCCGCAAGTATATAGAAAATGCGGGCGGCACATCGGCTGGCCTCCCGGTCCGGCCTCAGCGCCCGGGCGGCCGGTGCGCGTTGATCAGCTCGGCGGCGATGGACACCGTGACTGACATGTCCGGCCATGCATCGTCGGGCCCGAACCAGCGCGCGTCGGCGATTTCGGCCGGATCGACCCGGATCTCGCCGTCCAGGTAGTCGGCCGTGAAAGCGATCATCAGCGAGTGGGGGAAGGGCCAGGACTGGCTGTTGAAGTAGCGCAGGTTATGCACCCGCAGGCCGACCTCCTCGTACACTTCGCGGTGCACGGCTTCCTCGATCGATTCGCCGGCCTCCAGGAAGCCGGCCAGCGCCGTGTAGCGCTTATAGGGCGCGTTGGCGTGCATGGCCAGCAAGACGCGGTCGCCATTGCGGATCAGCACCATCATGGCCGGCGAGATGCGCGGATAGGCGCTCAGGCCGCAGGCCGGGCACTGGTAGCAGCGCTCGCC
>JAZJZQ010000776.1:0-4215 GCA_040389625.1 Pseudomonadota bacterium
TCCAGGCCAAGCGCAAGCTGACGGAACTGGCCGTGATGTTCGTCGACCTGGACCGCTTCAAGCTGGTCAACGACACGCTGGGCCACGTCAAGGGCGACGAGCTGCTGCAGCAGGTGGCGCTGCGCCTGAAGGATTGTTTGCGCCGGGGCGACACGCTGGCGCGCCAGGGCGGCGACGAATTCACCATCGTGCTGCCCGAGCTGCGCGACCGCCAGGACGCCAAGTCCATCGCCGACAAGTTCCTGGAAAGCCTGCACAAGCCGTTCGACCTGGACGGCCACGAGGTCCACATTTCGGCCTCGATCGGCATCGCCATCTACCCCAGCGACGGCGAGACCATCGACGAACTGCTGCGCCACGCCGACATCGCCATGTACCAGGTCAAGGCGCTGGGCAAGAACGGCCACAGCTTCTATCACAACTCCATGCTCGACGTGTCGCACCAGAAGATCGCGCTCGAGCAGAGCCTGCGCAAGGCGCTCGAGCAGAACGAACTGGAAATGTACTACCAGCCGCAGGTGGACGTGGCCACCGGCCGCATCATCGGCGCCGAAGGCCTGATGCGCTGGAACCACCCGCAGCGCGGCTTGCTGTCGGCCGGCGAGTTCCTGCCGTTCGCCGAGGAGAACGGCCTGATGCTGCCGATCTCGGACTGGATGCTGGGCGCCCTGTGCCGCGACCTGCTGCTGTGGAACGCGGCCGGCGGCGACGCCATCCGCCTGTCGCTGAACCTGTCGCCCCAATACCTGGACCGGGGCGACTTTTTCGAAAAGATGCGCGGCGCGCTGACCCGCTACGGCATTTCGCCGGCCCAGATCGAGGTGGAGATTACGGAGAACATCTGCATCCGCAATCCGCAGTACGCCATCGAACAGTTGAACAAGCTGTGCCAGCTGGGCGTGTCGGTGGCGATCGACGATTTCGGCACCGGTTACTCGTCGCTATCGTACCTGCACCGCTTCCCCATCCACACCATCAAGATCGACCAGTCCTTCGTCAAGGAGATCCACGACGAGCAGGGCCACTATCCCGTGATCCTGGCCATCATCTCGATCGCGCGCGGGCTGGGCCTGCACCTGGTGGCCGAGGGCGTGGAGACGGAAGTGCAGGCGCGCTACCTGGAAGCGAACGGCTGCACCACCATGCAGGGCTACCTGTACCACCGGCCCATCTCGCTGTCGCACTTCATCCACGTGCTGCAGGAGCAGAACCGCCTGAGCGTCTCGCCCAGCGTCGCGCCCATGATGCAGGCGCCGGCCATGATCGCCATCCAGGCCTGACCCCCGATGCAGAAATACCGCCCGACCGAGGCCGACGCTTCCGCCGGCAGCACCTACACCGCCGAATACCTGCGGGTGCGGGCGCTGGCCGAACGGGGCGTGGCCAATGCCCAGCACAGCCTGGGCTTCATGTACTTCAACGGCCAGGGCGTGGAGCAGAGCTATGAGCTGGCCGTGGCCTGGTACCGCCAGGCCGCCAACGCGGGGCTGGAGCATGCCCAGTACAACCTGGGCGTGATGTACCAGAAGGGCCAGGGCGTGGAGCAGGATTACCTGGAGGCGGCGCGCTGGTACCAGCTGGCGGCCGAGCAGGGTTACGCGGCGGCCCAGTACAACCTGGGCTGGCTGTACGCCAAGGGCCAGGGCATCGCGCAGGACAGCGCCCAGGCCATGCACTGGTTCAGCAAGGCGGCCGACCAGGGCGACGCCGGGGCCCAGAACAACCTGGGCATGATGTACGACACGGGCAAGGGCGTGCCGCAGGACTTCCGCCAGGCCATCTACTGGTACCGCAAGGCGGCCGAGCAGGGTTATGCCCGCGCCCAGTTCAACCTGGGCCTGCGCTACGACAACGGCCAGGGCTTGCCGCAGGATGTGGGCCAGGCCATGGCGTGGTTCCGCAAGGCGGCCGACCAGGGCTACGCGCCGGCCCAGTTCAACCTGGCGCTGCGCTTCGACAAGGGCGACGGCATCGCCCAGGACAGCCAGAAGGCCATCCTGTGGTACCGCCGCGCGGCCGAGCAGGAGCACGCCAGTTCCCAGTTCAACCTGGGGCTGATCTACGACAACGGCCAGGGCGTGCCGCGCGACGAGAGCAAGGCGCTGGACTGGTACCGCAAGGCGGCCGAGCAGGGCCACGCGGCGGCCCAGAACAACCTGGGCCTGCGCTACGACCACGGCCAGGGCGTGGACCAGGATTACGAACAGGCCCAGTTCTGGTACCGCAAGGCGGCCGAGCAGGGCTTCCCCGCCGCCCAATACCACCTGGCCATGCTGTACGACTGCGGCCACGGCGTGCTGCTGGACGCGCAGGAAGCCATCTTCTGGTATCGCAAGGCGGCCGACCAGGGCCACCTGCGGGCCCAGTTTGACCTCGGCCTGCGCTACGAGAACGGGCAGGGCGTGCCGCAGGACTTGCGCAAGGCGCTGTCCTGGTATCGCCGCGCCGCCGAGCAGGATTACGCGGCGGCCCAGTACATGCTGGGCCGGCTGCACGACAGCGACGACGGTCCCGCGCCCGACTGCGTGCAGGCCAGCGACTGGTATCGCAAGGCGGCCGAACAGGGCCACACGCTGGCCCAGTTCGCGCTGGCGCTGCGCTACGACACGGGGCACGGCCTGGCGCGTGACTATGCCCAGGCCCAGCACTGGTATCTGCAGGCGGCCCGCCAGGGCCACGCCCGGGCCCAGCTCAACCTGGGCCTGATGCTGCTGGCTGGCCAGGGGGCGCCGGCCGACGCGGCCCAGGCCTGGACGTGGCTGTCGATGGCGGAGCGGGCCGGCGCACCGGCCGCCGCCAAATACCGCCAGGCCGCCGCCGCCCGCCTGGACCCGGCCGGCCTGGCCCGCGCCCGCGAACAGCTGGAGCTGCTGCCCGGCTGACCCCACGCTAAAGAGTTTGCTGTTTCCTGCCGTTAATTACGCGACAACCACGAAACCCTTGACGGCTCGCGGCGCTTGCGCGCGGCGGCCTTATGCCCATCCATGCAGATCAACAGCAATCTGTCGGCCCTGTTTGCCCAGCGCAGTTATGCGCGGGCAGGGACGGCGCTGGGCACCACCTTGGAGCGGCTGGCCAGCGGGCAGCGCGTCAATTCGGCGCGCGATGACGCGGCCGGACTGGCCATCGGCGCGCGCCTGACGGCCGGCGTGCGCGGTGCGCAGCGTGCGGCCCAGAACGTCAACGACGGCATCGCCCTGCTGCAGGTGGCCGACGGCGCCATGGACCAGATCGTGAACAATTACCAGCGCATCCGCGAACTGGCGGTGCAGGCCGCCAACGACACCAATAGCGTGCTCGATCGCAAAGCCATCCAGCAAGAGGCCGACGCCCTGGTGAAGTCGAATCTCGACATTGCCAGCCGGGCAACGTACAACCAGTTGAACCTGCTGGACGGTTCCTACCGGACCCAGTTGCAGGTGGGCGAACGGGCCGGCGACGTGATCAACGTGGACATCCCCGCCGCCTACCGCAACGGCCTGGCGGGCTCGGTACAGGTCGACGTGCCGGAACAGCAGGTCAAGCTGAGCGGCCAGGTGGCGACGGCCCTGCACGCGGGCGACCTCACCCTCAACGGCACGGCCGTGGGAGCGGCCGCGGCCGGCGGCGCGCCGGGCCAGAGCGCCGCCAGCGCCTGGGCCGCGGCGGCCGCCATCAACGCCGCCACCGGCAACCTGGCACCGCCGGCGCAAAGCGTGACGGCCAGCGCCGTCACCACCGTCAGCGGCAACGTGGCCGTCAGCGGCAACATCCCGCCCGGCGGGGTGTCGATCAATGGCGTGGGCCTGGGGCCCATCACGGGCGCCAATGCCGGCGCGCTGGCCGCCAGTGCGGCGGCCGCCATCACGGGCGCGGCCGGCGCCACGGGCGTGACGGCCAGCGTCAGCGGCGGCACGCTGACACTGACGGCGGCCGACGGCCGCGACATCACCATCGCGTCCGCCGGCGGTCCGTACGCCGGCCTGCTGGGCCTGGCCAACGGCACCAATGCCGGCACCCTCACCGTGCAGGACACGGCCAGCGGCAGCGCCCACAGCCTGCTGGTCGGGGGCGCCAATCCGGCCGCCGTGGGCTTGACGGCCGGTACCCATGGCGCCACCTCGACCGGCAATACGGTCACCGTGCAGGAATCGGCCAATGCCGGCGGTGACCCGCCGATTGACCTGTCCAGTTTTTCCGGCGCCACCAGCGCCCTCGATTTCATCGACAGCAAGC
>JAZJZQ010000776.1:4315-8178 GCA_040389625.1 Pseudomonadota bacterium
GACCTGTCCAGTTTTTCCGGCGCCACCAGCGCCCTCGATTTCATCGACAGCAAGCTCGACAGCAGCAACGCCATCCGCGCCCAGCTCGGCGCGCTGGAGAACCGCCTGAAGCTGGCCTATGACGGCGCCATCGGCACCGGCACCAACCTGGCGGCGGCCCGTTCGCGCATCCTCGACACCGACTACGCCAGCGAGACGGCGCAGCTGACCCGCAGCCAGATCCTGCAACAGGCCGCCGCCTCCATGGTGGCGCAGGCCAACGCCACGCCGCAGCAGGCACTGTTGCTGCTGCGCTAGGCGCCGCGCGCGGCGGGCCGGCCTGCGCGTCCGCCTGTGAGCCGCCGGCATCCCGCCGGCGATGCGGCGCACGTGACTATTCGTGAGTATCCAGGCCGCGAAAGCGGACATACTGATGCAAGCGTCCAAGTGCTCACGGCGCCTACTACGGGTGACTTCTATGATGCTAAGCAACTTGTCGGAACCTCAGTTCGGTTTGCCATCGCCCAGACTGCCGTTCCGCTTGCCGCTCATGTTGCTGGCCAGCGCCTTTGTCGTGCTGGTGTGCGTATCGTTGATCGCGGTACAGGCCTGGCTCACGGTACGGGCCCGTACCGTGCAGTTAGCCGAGTCCAGCGTGGCCGCGGCCAACCTGGCCGAAGCGGTGGCACAACATGCCTACGATACGATCAAGGAGGCCGATACGGCCCTGGTCGGGCTGGTGGAGCGGCTCGAACACGACGGCCTGCCGGAGCCGACGCAGGCCCGCCTGCACGACCTGCTGGTGCATCGCGTCGCCGAACTGGCGCAGCTGCACGGCATATTCATCTATGGCGCCGATGGCAGCTGGCTGGTCAATTCCCAACCGACCTTGCAGCGCAACCTGAACAACGCGGACCGGGCCTATTTCATCTATCACCGCGAGCATGCGGACCGCAACGTGTACATCGGCCCGCCAGTGCGCAGCAAATCCACCGGCGACTGGATCATCACGGTCTCGCGCCGCTACAACCGGCCGGACGGGGCCTTTGGCGGGGTGGTGCTGGCCACGATCAGCATGGATTACTTCCTGCAGTACTTCCAGCGCTTCAAGATCGGGCACGACGGCGCCATATTCCTGGCACTGGACAATGGCATCATGCTGGTACGGCGCCCGTTCAATGAGATATCGCTGGGCCGGGATATTTCCAAATTGCCCTTGTTCCACGACTATTTGCCGCGCGGGCCGGTGGGCACCGTCATGTTCACGTCGGCGCAGGACGGCATCACCCGCATCAACAGCTATCGGCGCCTGGAGCATTACCCGCTGGTGGTCTCCGCCGCGCTGTCGAAGGACGAGGTGCTGGCCCAATGGCGCTCCGACGCCTATCTGCACAGCAGCGCCGTGCTGGTCGTGACGGCAGGGTTGGGGTTGCTCGGTTTCCGCCTCGTGCGCCAGATCCGGTTGCGGATGCAGGCGGAGGCCGAGCTGGTAAAGGCGCGCAATTCGCTCGAGACCCTCAATCAAACGCTGGAGCGGCTGGCCATGCAGGATGGCTTGACGGGATTGGCCAATCGCCGCCAGTTCGACCTGTCGCTGAAAGATGAGTTCAGCCGGGCGATGCGCAGCGCCAGTTCGCTGGCGCTCATCATGATCGATGTCGACTGCTTCAAGCAGTACAACGACATATACGGCCACGCGGCCGGCGATGAATGCCTGAAGGCGATAGGGAAAGTGGTGGCCGAAAAGCAATACCGGCCGGGCGATGTCGTGGCCCGCTACGGTGGCGAGGAACTGGTGGTGCTGTTGCCCGGTACCGATGTGGCCGGCGCGCTGGTGGTGGCCGAACACATCCGGGCGGCGATCGAGGATCTGGAACTGCACCACACCGGCAACGCCGCCGGCCATGTGACGGTCAGTGCCGGGGTCGAAGCGTTCGCCCCCGTGCGCCATGAAAGCGAGCCCGTCGACCTGATCAAGGCGGCCGATTCCGCCCTGTACCAGGCCAAATCGCGGGGCCGCAACCGGGTCTATGCCACGGTGATTGATCTGGATCTGCATCCGGCTTGATTTTGCTCATAGAAATATTTCCTAATGGAATTATTGTTTATTTCTGGCATTGTTTCCCCTATATAATAGTTACACTATTTATATTTCAGGGGATCACGATGAAGATGAAGCAAGCAGGTGCGTTGGCGGCGGCGGCATTGATGGTGGCGGCGCTGGCCGGATGTGCGACGGAAAGCTCGCAGGCGGTGGCGGTGCCCACGGTGGCCAGCGCGGCGCGGCCTTACACGGGCGTCCGTACGCTGGTGGCCGTCGGCAAGTTCGACAACCGCTCCAGCTTCATGCGCGGCATCTTCTCGGACGGCGTGGACCGTCTGGGCGGCCAGGCCAAGACCATCCTGATCGCCCACCTGCAGCAGACCAACCGCTTCAACGTGCTGGACCGCGACAACCTGCAGGAACTGAAGCAGGAAGCGGACTTCAAGAAGCAGGGCCAGGCCATCAAGGGCGCCGACTTCGTCGTCACGGGCGACGTGACCGAATTCGGCCGCAAGGAAGTGGGCGACCACCAGCTGTTCGGCATCATGGGCCGCGGCAAGACCCAGGTGGCCTATGCCAAGGTCACGCTCAACATCGTCAATATTGCCACCTCGGAAGTGGTGTACTCGACCCAGGGCGCGGGCGAATACAGCCTGTCCAACCGTGAAATCCTCGGCTTTGGCGGCACCGCCAGCTACGACGCCACGCTCAACGGCAAGGTGCTGGACCTGGCCATGCGCGAAGCGGTGGACCACCTGGTGACCGGCGTGGAAGCGGGCGCCATGTCCGCCCACAAGCAATAAGGTGGGCGCCATGAAGCAAACGATGTTCAAGCCGCTGGCCGCGGCCCTGGCCGCCGCCGCCATCCTGAGCGGCTGCGCCTCGGCGCCCAAGACCATGTACCAGTGGGAAGGCTATCAGCCCCAGGTCTACGAGCACTTCAAGGGCGGCAGCCCGGACCAGCAGATCGCCGTGCTGGAGAAGGATTTGCAGACCATTAGCGCCAAGGGCAATATGCCGCCGCCGGGCTACCACGCCCATCTGGGCCTGCTGTACGCACTGGCTGGCCGCCAGGACCAGGTGGCCACCGAGTTCGAGACGGAAAAGAAGCTGTTCCCGGAATCGGCCGCCTACATGGACTTCCTGCTGAAAAAAGCCAAGAAAGACGAGAAATAAGATGCTGAAACGAGTGATGAAACTGGCCGCCTGCCTGATGCCGGCCATGCTGGCCGTGGGCTGCGCGACGCACCAGGCCAAGCCCTACGACTACACGGCCTTCAAGGCGGCCAAGCCCCGTTCCATCGTGGTGCTGCCGCCGCTGAACACGTCGCCGGAAGTGACGGCCGGCTACACCGTCCTGTCGCAGGTGACCTATCCGCTGGCCGAGGCGGGCTACTACGTGCTGCCGGTGGCGCTGGTGGACGAGACCTTCAAGCAGAACGGCCTGAGCACGGCGGCCGACATCCACGCGGTGGACACGCAGAAGCTGCGCAGCATCTTCGGCGCCGACGCCGCGCTGTACGTGACGGTCACCAATTTCGGCGCCAGCTACACGGTGCTCAACAGCGTGGTGACGGTGGCGGCCAACGCCAGGCTGGTGGACCTGAAGACGGGCGCGACGCTGTGGACGGGCCAGGCCTCGGCCACCAACAACGAAGGCAACAACAACAGTGGCGGCCTGGTCGGCGCGCTGGTGGCGGCGGCTGTCAAGCAGATCATCAACAGCACGACGGATGCATCCTATCCCGTGGCCAACGTGGCCAGCCAGCGCCTGCTGGCGGCGGGCCAGAACAACGGCCTGCTGTATGGTCCCCGTTCGGCCCATTATACGCAGCAGTAA
>JAZJZQ010000777.1:0-8857 GCA_040389625.1 Pseudomonadota bacterium
CCGCATCGACCATTTTGGTGACGAACTCTGAAGGTGCCAGGTATGCCATGTTGTTTCCCCTATCCTGAAATTATTGTGTGATTGGTAAAGTATTTCGTGGTGCTGAAATCACTTATGTCCATCACTAAGCAAGAGTCGGGCCGCATGGCTGGCCGGGTGATGCGGGGCGCCGCGATGGTGCGGCGGCGCCAGATCCTGGTGCGCAAAGCTGCGGCGCGCACCATGGTGGATGCGCTTGCCTTGTTCTGGTGCGACGGGCGCGCTGCCGGGGTGCGCTGGCCGCTCGGCCATGTCGACGCCATGGCGCCGCGCATGTGTCAAGCTGTGCGCTGCCGCATTTGAAGTGGGGCTGCCGCTGGCGCCAGATTGACACGTCCCGGTAGGTGCCGCATGATCGCATGAAGACATGGAGGGCATATGTTGAAAGAAGTGGGCGCCAGCGGCCAGATCTCGCTGGGCAAGAAATATGCGGGCAAGTTGTATGACGTCGTGCTTCATGCCGACGGCAGGTTCGAGCTGCTACCGGTGCGGGTGGTGACGACGGCTCCGCCCCAAGCGTCCCAGCTCGTTCCCGCACCAGACGGCTGGACGCCGCCGGGCGGCTACGATGATTGCACCCAGTGGGCACTCGACAACCGGGAGGCGCTGGAAGCGTATGCGTGCCAGGTGGATGCCGAGGGAACTGCCGCAGAGCAACTCCAGCGCTATTTAGCGGAACATCCTGAGGCGATGACGGGCGACCATGGCGAGATTTGACATTTACGTCAATCCCAATAAGGCTGCCGGTCATCCGCTGTATCTGGATGTGCAAAGTAATTTCGTGCGCACCAGCACCCGATGGTGCATTCCGCTTGCGCGCTATGTTCGTCCGCGGCCCATCATCCAGGGCGCGCAAGCGCGCGTTCAAGTGCACACCCAGGAATACGTGCTGGACACGCCCAACCTGCTGGCTGTGCCAGCAATGCTGCTGCGCCAGCATGCGGGCCGTGCCGGGCTGGCTCAGCCAAGTGCCGGCCCGGGCGGCGAGCTCGGCGCACAGTGCGTGGATCAGGATCAGCACCAGGCAATAGGTCGCGACCGCCAACACCAGCCGCAGCGGCAGGACGCAATCCTGGTCGACACCTGGCGGACTGACGCCAGCACGTCAAACGTACAAGGAAGAAATGGGCAAATGACGGCTGAAATCCCAAGAGGCCGCCACGTTGGGCCGGCATTCCAGCCGCTGCCGGGATGGCGCGTCCTGGTGTTGAACGGAACTCCGGCAAGTAAGGTGCGATCGAGTCGGTCCGGAAATGGACCTGACACAGGGACTGCGCACTCCAGAAACGACAACGCCGACCAGCATGGGTCGGCGTCTATCTTGTTCTTGGTGGCCCGGGGCGGAATCGAACCACCGACACAAGGATTTTCAGTCCTCTGCTCTACCAACTGAGCTACCAGGCCAAGGGCCGCAATTATAGCAGGCGGGTGTGGGGCGCCGTCAAGGGTGAATTTTCAATGCCGCCACACCCTTGCCATTATTTCAGCGTGCGCTCGAACAGCTGGTAGATGCGGCGGTATTCGTCATACCAGCTCTCCGGCTGCACGAAGCCATGCCGTTCCACCGGATAGCTGGCCAGTTCCCAGTGGTCCTTCTTCAGCTCGATCAGGCGCTGGGCCATGCGCACGGAATCCTGGTAGAACACGTTGTCGTCCACCATGCCGTGGGCGATCAGCAGGTTGCCGCGCAGCTGGTCCGCGTATTCGATCGGCGACGACACCTTGTAGGCCTGCGGGTCCAGCTCCGGCGTGTTCAGGATATTGGAGGTGTAGTCGTGCTCGTAGCTGGTCCAGTCCGTCACGGGCCGCAGCGCGGCGCCGGACTTGAACACGTCCGGCGCCCGCAGCAGGGCCATGAAGGTCATGAAGCCGCCGTAGCTGCCGCCATACACGCCCACGTTGCCGGCGTCGCCCTGGTGCTGGGCCACCAGCCAGTTCACGCCGTCCAGGTAGTCTTCCAGTTCCGGATGCCCCATCTGGCGGTAGATGGCCGTACGCCAGGCGCGGCCGTAGCCTTCCGAGGCCCGGTAGTCCATGTCCAGCACCAGGTAGCCTTTTTCCACCAGCAGGTTGTGGAACATCTGCTCGCGGAAGTAGTTGGGGTAGCGCCGGCTGACGTTCTGCAGGTAGCCGGCGCCATGCACGAACATGACGATGGGGTAGCGCTTGCCCGCTTCCAGCTGGGCCGGCCGGTACAGCTTGGCCCAGATGGGCGCGGCGCCGTGGGTGGACGGCACGGCCACCAGTTGCGGCTCGATCCAGCTGCGGGCCTTGAAGTCGGCCGAGCGGGTGTCGGTCAGCACGGTGGGCGCGCCGCCGGCGGCCGGTACGGTGGCCAGTTGCGGCGGCAGGTAGCTGGCCGAGTAGCGCAGCAACACCTTGCGCCCGTCCGGCGACAGCGAGAAGTTTTCTACTCCACCCAGGGCCGTCACTTCGCGCAGGCCGCCATCCTTGACGGCGGTGGCGCACACTTCATAGGTGCCGGGCAGCTTGGGGTTGCAGATGAAATAGACCTGGCTGCCATCGGCTGTCCATTCCGGCTGGCTCGCTTCCCAGCGGCCCGCCGTGAGGGCGCGCGGCTGGCCGCCGGCGGCCAGCGTGTACAGGTGGGAGTAGCCACTCTCTTCGGACTGGTACCACAGGGTGCTGTTGTCGGGCAGCCAGCCGAAGTGGTTGCCGCGGTAATTGATCCAGGCCGGGTCCGTCAGGCGGTGCACGCTGGCCAGGGTGGCGCGGGCCAGGTCGACGGTGGCGATCCAGCGGTCCTTGTTGTCGATGGCGCGCACCATGACGGCGGCCCGGCTGCCGTCGCCGCTCCATTGCAGCACGCCGTCGTCCGGGTCCACGCGCACGGGACGGTTGCCTTTCAGGGCCGGCAGCTTCTGCGCCGCGCGCAGCTCGGCCAGCGGGTCGGTGGCGATGCCGGGCAGGCTGTCATATGGCAGCTCGCGCACGCTGCGGGTGGCCAGGTCGACCAGCTTGAGCGTTTGCGGCACGGGGCCGTCGTGGGCCACGCGCTGGCGCTGGTCCACCGCTTCCTCGAAGCCGGACTCGGTGACGAAGCGGGCCATCTTGTCGCGCGGCGCCTTGGCGCCGTCGCGCGGCGTGGTCACCACCAGCAGGTAGCGCCCGTCCGGCGACAGGGCGCTGCCGCTGATGTCGACCTTGTCGCCCAGGTAGACGGGCAGGGGCGCGCGGGTGGGGTCGGCGCGGCGCTGGGCCTGGCCCTGTTCCCGTTCCTGCTCCCGTTCCTGTTTCTGGCGCGCCACCGTGGTCAGCAGGCGCAGCTGCAGGTCGCGCAGCAGGTCGGCCTCCGGCCTGGCGTCCGGGTCCTTGACCGTGCGCAGCAGGGCCACCGGCGTCACGAGGCGCTCGGCGCGGCTCCAGCTGTACCAGTCCTGGCCGATGCGAAACTGCACATGGGCGCCATCGGCCCCGTACTGGGGCGCGGCGGCCGGGGTGCTGCCGCGCACGATCTGGGTCAGGGCACCCGTCTTCATGTCGCGCTCGAACAGGTCGCCGTTGCGCAGCAGGACGGCGCGCGTGTGGTCGCGGTTGTACACCATGGCCGGGCTGTCGATGCCGGCCAGCTGGCTGTCGCCGACCACGGCCGGCGCGGCCGTGCCGGCCTGCCAGATGTCGCGCAGGGGCGAGCCGCTGCGTTTTTGCTTGAAATAGAGGTGGCGGCTGTCCCAGCCCCACCAGGCGGCCTCGACTGGCGTGCCTATCCAGTCGGGATGGGCCATGGCCTGGTCAAGCGTGATCGGGGTGGGGGCGGCCGCGGACGCGGCGCCGGCCGCCAGCAGGGCGGCGGCAAGAGGCAAAGCAAAACGCATGGTGGAGGTTCGCTATTCTGTTGGGTGAACGGGAGCATGGGATCGCCATGCGGCCACGATTCTAGCCCAAGAGTGTCAGCGGGGAAACACCGGCGCGCGGTGGCGCGCCAGTGTCGTCTGGCAGGCAGCGGGGCGCTTCAGCCGGCCGGCATCAGCTGCGGCTGGCCGCCGCGGTAGTTGGGGCGCGCGCGCGGCGCCGGCTGGCGCTCGGTCGTTCCGTCCGCGTCATCCTGGGTCAGGAACATGCTGCCGATTTCGAACCATTCCTCGCTGCGGATTACGCGCTGGGCCAGCGGCAGCAATTCCCGCTCCTCCTTGTCCAGCCGTTGCAGCAGGTTCTGGCAATACATGTCGATGGTGCGGCACAGGAAGGTGCCGTGCACGGCGCTGCGGCGCATGGCACGGCGCAGGCATTTGCGCACGGCCGCCAGCATGGTCTTGCCCAAGCGGCTCAGCGATTCGAGGTCGGCCAGCAGGGGGCCGGCCTCGCCTGTGGCGTTGCGCACGGCCGGCATCAGGCAAGCCTCTACCTTGCGCTGGTGGCGCGCTTCGGCGAAGCGGGCCAATTCGTCTAGCTGGGACTGGATGTACACAGGGTCGAGTTCCTGCGGCTTGCGCGCCATGGTTTGCACGTGGTGCAGGAGGCGCGAGATGAAATGACGTTCTTTCTTCTGTTCAATTGACAGAGTCAACAGGACATAGGTTGCAGTGAGCATAGCTTTTCCCGGAATACGTCTGACTTCGGCTGCGAGGCATACGTTAAGTGGTGGCCGGGCCAGGTGAAAAACCATCACCTTAGCGCTGTCGGGCACGCCATCAACGTCTCTTTACAATTGTTCACAACTATCCGTGTGGCACAACTTGGGTAAAAAAACCTGCAAACTTTTTGGCCATCCTGGCGCTTGCATTGCCGGCATGTAAAACGTATTGCGGGGCGCTAAGCCGGCGGAAGCGCGTCGCAATGTCGGGGCATGAGCGAGCAATTATGCGCCTGATTGATGCCGGAAAAAACAAGTATTATCGGCAAGATCGCAAAAAAATATGCGCCTCACTCTGTGCCCGGGGGGCGGATGCCGGCCGCTGTTGCGCCGGTGCCGCATCGGCCGTTACGGCGGCGCCACGCCGGCCGCGGCCGCCTGCTGGCGGTAGGGGGCCGACTGGCGCACGGTGTCGATGGCGTGCCAGATCGCTTCGATGCGCCGCGGGTCGCGGTTGTAGGCGCGGCGGCTCACCATCAAGTGGAAGGCCAGCACGGCATAGGGTGGGGATGCCTGCTGCACGCGGTCGCGAAAGCGCGGGTCGGCGCGGGCCAGCCGGCTCGCTTCCGCACCCTGCAGCACGGCCACGTCGAACAGGCCGCTCGCCAGCAGGCGCAAGCCGTCGTCGGCCGACTTGACCAGCTCGCGCGGCTGCAGGCCCTGGGCCCGCAGGTTGGCGCCGATCAGGTAGCCGGACTGCACGGCCACTTCGCCCCGTGGCGCGCTGAGCTGGTGGCCGTCCCAGCTGGCTTGCCCGCCCACCCGCAGGAACACGTTGACGTCGTCCTGGTACAGGGCGCGGGCCGGATCGGCGCTGCCGTCGGGCAGCGTGGGAACGATGGCGTAGCGCCGCCGCGGCCCCGCGTCGGCGGCCGCGATCACGCCGTCCACCGTACCGACCCTGAGTTCCTCCATGCAGCGCCGCCAGGGCTTGGCCGCGTAGCTGAACTGTTCGCCCAGTTCGCGCTGTACCCGGTTGAGCAGGTCGAAATTGAGGCCGGCGGCGGCCGGTACGCTCCATGGCCGCTGCGCCACATCCTCGAAACACAGCGTCAGCGGCGCGGCGGGCGCGGCATGGGCCAGGCCCGTTGCCAGCAGCAACACGGGAAACGCGGTGCGGAAGCACTTGCCTGTTGCCATGGTCGGATCCTGGGTACGCCCGCGCGCGATGGCTTCAGGTTAGCATGACTTGCCGCCGCGCCGGAACAGGCAGCTGTCATGGACAGCCGATTTTTTAGCGTTCGCCATGCCGTGTGGCCAATTGCACGCGCGGCCGACAAAAAATGGTGCGGGAAGTTTTGTCGATGCTAATATGACAAGCGCTGCGCCCCCTCAATCCGGAATGAAAGGTATCCCCATGTCCTGTGCTCCATTGCGTCTGACCCTGTTGATGGCCGCCGCCGCGGCATTGCTGGCCGGTTGCGCCAGCGCGCCGGCCGACAGCGCCGCCGTTGCCGGCGCCGAGCCGGCCCCCGCGCCGGTCAAATGCCGCACGCCGGCGGCCACCATCGGCAGCACCATCGTGCGCAAGGATTGCACGGCCATGGGCAACGTCACCTATGCCGATCCGGAAGCGCTGCAGGATGTGAAAAGCTACGCGCGGCCCGGGCACTAAGGGCCGCCTGGCCGCGCCGCCTGCTGGCTGGCGCGACGCCAGTGCCGCTGGTCCGCGGACGACCAGCAATCTCCGCACTGGTCCCCGATAGTGTGCAGTTTTTACCACGTTGATGGCGAAGTTGGTATCATGTCCGGCTCGCCGGCGCCCTGCCGGCCTTTACTGATACTTACGTCGGAGATCAACCCATGACATTACGTCTGTTGCTGCTGGGAACGGCCGTGGCGGCCTCCAGCGCGCTGGCCGCGCCGCGCGGCTTCACGGTGGAAGATATGGTCAACATGGAGCGCGTGGGTGCGCCGGTGTTGGCGCCGGACGCCAGCCGCGTGGTGTACACCGTGCGTGCGACCAACCTGGACAAGAACCGCGGCAACACCCAGCTGTGGATGCTGGATTTGCGCGCCGCCAAGCCCGTGCCCCAGCGCCTGACCCAGAGCGACGTCAGCAGCACCGACCCCGAATGGTCGCCCAAGGGCGACGCCATCTACTTCCTGTCGTCCCGTTCCGGTTCGCAGCAGGTGTGGCGCTTGCCGCTGGGCGGCGGCGAGGCGGTGCGGGTGACGGACTTGCCGCTGGACGTGGACAACTTCCGCCTGTCGCCCCAGGGCGACCGCCTGGCCCTGAGCCTGGCCGTGTTCCGCGACTGCCCCGACCTGGCCTGCAGCAAGGCCAGGCTCGACGCCCAGGCCAAGACCAAGGCCAGCGGCCACGTGTACGACCGCCTGTTCGTGCGCCACTGGGACACGTGGGCCGACGGCCGCAACGCCGTGCTGTATTCGGCGCCCATCGACGCCACCGGCAAGGTCAGCGCCGCGCCCGTCAGCCTGAGCGGCACGCTGGATGGCGACGTGCCGTCCAAGCCGTTCGGCGACCATGAGGAATACCATTTCAGCCCGGACGGCCAGAGCATCGTGTTCTCGGCCCGCATTGCCGGCAAGACGGAAGCGTGGTCGACCAACTTCGACGTCTACCAGGTGCCGGCCGCCGGCGGCACGCCGCGCAACCTGTCGGCCGACAACCCGGCCTGGGACAGCAAGCCCATCTATTCGCCGGACGGCCGCACCCTGGCCTGGCTGGCCATGGACCGGCCCGGTTTCGAGGCGGACCGCTTCCACCTGATGCTAATGGATGTGGCCTCGGGCAAGAAGCGCACCGTGGCCGGCGACTGGGACCGTTCCATCGCCGACTATGGCTGGAGCCCGGACGGCAAGCAGCTGCTAGCCACGGCCGACGACGTGGGCCAGCACCGCCTGTTCGCCATCGACGCGGCCAGCGGCAAGGTCAGCGCGCTGAGCGGCAAGGGCAGCGTGCACGGTTTCGACGTGCAGCGCGACACGGTGGTCATGGCGCGCGCCGACCTGGCCTCGGGCGCCCAGCTGTACAAGCAGAAACTGGGCGCAGCGCCGGATCAGGCCGTGCAGCTGACGTGGCTGAACGCGCAGGCGCTGGCCGACGTCAAGATGGGCGAATATGAGCAGTTCTCGTTCAAGGGCGCCAACGGCGACACCGTGTACGGCTACGTCACCAAGCCCTGGAATGCCGTCGCCGGTGCCAAGTACCCGGTCGCTTTCCTGGTCCATGGCGGCCCCCAGGGCAGCTTCGGCAACGCCTGGAGCTACCGCTGGAACCCGCAGGTGTACGCGGGCGCCGGCTATGCCACCGTGTTCATCGACTTCCACGGCTCGACCGGCTACGGCCAGAAATTCACCGACTCCATCAGCGGCGACTGGGGCGGCAAGCCGCTGCAGGACTTGAAGCTGGGCCTGGCCGCGGCAGCCCAGCGCTTCCCCTGGCTCGACACGGGACGCAGCTGTGCGCTGGGCGCCTCCTATGGCGGCTACATGATGAACTGGATCGAGGGTAACTGGTCCGACGGCTTCCGCTGCATCGTCAACCACGACGGCGTGTTCGACACGCGCGGCATGGCCTACGCCACCGAGGAAATCTGGTTCACGGAATGGGAAAACGGCGGCAGCTATTTCAACGTGCCGCAGAACCATGAAAAGTTCAACCCCGTCAGCCTGGTGACGAACTGGAAGACGCCGATGCTGGTGGTGCAGGGCGACCAGGACTTCCGCATTCCCACCACGCAAGGCCTGGGCACGTTCACGGCCCTGCAGCGGCGCGGCATCCCCAGCAAGTTGCTGATGTTCCCGGACGAGAACCACTGGGTGCTCAAGCCGGCCAACTCGCTGCTGTGGCACCACACGGTGCTGGATTGGCTGGACACCTACCTCAAGCACTAAGCCTGCCGGACCGGGCGCCGCGTGCGCCATGACAACACCCCGCATGCCCCCGGCCTGCGGGGTGTTGTCATTGTGGGCCCGGCATGGGCGCACTTCCGCGGCAGCTAGGCCTGCCGCGAGCTGACCGTCAGCTTCAGCTTTCCCATAACCATGCGCATCTGCCGTAAGGCAAGGAATATATTCTTTAAAAAATGAAATATTCGATGTGCAAATATAAACAAATAGTGCTAAAATGCAATCTAATCATGCGTGTAGCACCGTTCACACTCAGCGCATCGAGCCTTCATCGTATCTTCCGCGCATTACAGTCCCGTTCGGTTTTGCGAGTCACTGTGGTGACAAGCGGATTTATGTTTATTACTA
>JAZJZQ010000777.1:8957-16532 GCA_040389625.1 Pseudomonadota bacterium
TCCCGTTCGGTTTTGCGAGTCACTGTGGTGACAAGCGGATTTATGTTTATTACTAATGTCTCCATGGAGAAATAATGTCCACTCAGTTGTGCCGCCTCGGCTTACTCACCGTCGGTGCTCTGCTCGCCAGCCAGGCCGGCGCGCAAAGCTATACCTTTACCAATTTGAACCTGAGCACGCTGGGAGGCGTTGCCGGCAGCGTCGCCGCCGCGATCAACGATGCCGGCCAAGTGGCAGGGCATGCTTACACCCCTAATGCCGAACGCGCCGCGTTGTGGAATGGCGCCACGGTGACCGACCTGGGCACGCTGGGAGGAAGTTTCAGCGAGGCGCACGCCATTAACAATGCCGGTCAGGTGGCGGGGTCTGCTTATACCAAGGGCAATAGAGCCCAACACGCCACGCTGTGGAATGGCACCAAGGCGACCGACCTGGGCACGCTGGGCGGAAGCAGCAGCTGGGCCACCGCCATCAACAATGCCGGCCAGGTGGCAGGGTATGCTTATACCACGGGCAATCAGGCCCAACACGCCACGTTGTGGAATGGCGCCAAGGCGACCGACCTGGGGACGCTGGGAGGCAGTACCAGCGCGGCCGCCGCCATCAACAATGTCGGCCAGGTGGTAGGGTATGCCTCTACCACTGGCAATAAAGCCCAACATGCCACGTTGTGGAATGGCACCAAGGCGACCGACCTGGGCACGCTGGGAGGAAGCAGCAGCGGCGCCACCGCCATCAACGATGCCGGCCAGGTGGCCGGGTATGCCATGACCACGGGCAATGCCCAACACGCCACGTTGTGGCTTGGCAGCAAGGTGATCGACCTGGGCACGCTGGGAGGCAATGGCAGCGTCGCCACCGCCATCAACAATGCCGGCCAGGTGGTAGGTTATTCCGATACCATCGGCAACTATCTCACTCCCGGCAATACTACGCACGCCTTCCTGTGGAATGGCAACAAGGCGCTCGACCTCAATCGTTTCCTGAATGCCGACGAGGTCAGTGCTGGCTGGGTACTGGCTGCCGCCACTGGAATTAATGACAAGGGGGCAATTTTCGGGAGCGACTACAATACCATTTCAGGTGCCCAGGACACTTTCTTGCTGACGCCCGTGCCTGAGCCGGAAAGCTACGCCATGCTGCTGGCCGGCATAGGCCTGCTCGGCTTCGTGGCGCGCCGCAAGCACCGCAAGACTGCGTAAGCGCGGCCGTCGCAGGACGGTCGATTGTCATCTCACAAAGCCCCTCACGGGGCTTTGTCATTGGTGCGCCCGGCATGGGCGCAATGCTGCGGGCGCACGTCCTGCCTATACTTGAGCGCGCTTTCAACGCACACAGCTTCGGCTTCCGGCCGATGGGGGCCGCGTGCGCGGCGGCAAGGTGGTCCGGCGGGCGCGCGTGAAGTGGCTCTATCGGCAACGAAATTTGGCGCGCAGAATGGGGCCTCTTCGATCCCTGGCCCGCTGCGGCGGCCGGTTTCCCGCCCACCCGACCCGAGTATGCCCATGACCCGCTTGCTGACCGAACTGCTCACTTACCTCGCCCGCATCAAGATCGGCGCCCGGCTGGCGCTGGGATTTGGCCTGGTCCTGCTGTTCGCCAGCGGCCTGCTGGCCATGGGCTTGTGGCGCATGGCCCAGTTGCATGGCGCGACCGATTACATGGTGAACGACAAGGTCGGCAGCCTGAATGCGGTGACGGAGATGCGCGAGCAGGGCCGTGCCATGGTCACCGTGCTGGCGCGGCTGGCGGCGCCCACGGAACTGGCGGCCGTCCCGCGCGACCAGGCGGCGCTGCAAGCCATCCTGGCCAGCTATGAGCGGGCCGAGGCGCTGGCGCGGCGGCAGATCGCCGGTGACGACGGCCGCGCGCTGTTGCGGCGGGCGATGACGGAAAAGCAGGCGGTGATGCGGGTGGCCGAGCTGGTGCGCAAGCTGGCGCTGGCCGGCGATGGCTACGAAGCGGGCAACATCCTGCGCGCGGAACTGACGGCGCCCCATGAACAATGGCTGGCTACGCTGACCGAGCTGGCCCGGCGCCAGAGCGCGGAGATGGAGCAGGGCTACGCGGAACTGAACGCGCACTACCACGACGCCATGGGCGGCATGGTCGCCATCGGCCTGCTGACGCTGGGTATGGGCGCCTATGCCGCCTGGCTCATCGCGCGCACCATCGCCGTGCCGGTGCGGCGGGCGGCGCTGGCGGCCGACCGTATCGCGGCGGGCGACCTCAGTCATGCCATCGTGGCCGGCACCGTTGCGGGCGATACGGCGGGCCACGCAGCGGGCCATACCGCGGGCGACGAAGTGGCTGCCATGCTGGGCTCGCTCCAGGCCATGCAGGCCAATTTGCGCGACACCGTGCACCGCATCCAGCAGGGCAGCCACGCCATCCACGGGGCGGCGCGCGACATTGCCTCGGGCAACGCCGACCTGTCGCGCCGCACCGAAGCGCAAGCCGGTGCGCTGCAGCAGACGGCGGCGGCGATGGAAAAGCTGACCGCCAGCGTGGGCGCCAGCGCCTCGCATACGCACCAGGCCAATGCGCTGGCCGAATCGGCCGCCGGCGCCGCGCATCAGGGCGGCACCGTGGTGCGCCAGGTGGTGGCGACCATGGGCGCCATCCGGGCCGGATCGGACAAGATCGTCGACATCACGGCGGTGATCGACAGCATCGCGTTCCAGACCAATATCCTGGCCCTGAACGCGGCCGTCGAGGCGGCCAGGGCCGGCGACCAGGGGCGCGGCTTTGCCGTGGTGGCCACGGAGGTGCGCAACCTGGCGCAGCGCAGCGCCGGCGCGGCGCGCCAGATCAAGGCCCTGATCGACGACGCCGTGCGCCAGGCGGAGCAGGGCAACAGCCTGGCCCGCCAGGCCGGCAGCACCATGGACGACATCGTGCAACGGGTACGCCAGGTGGCCAGCCTCATGAGCGACCTGGCCGGTGCCGGCCAGCAGCAGAGCGAAGGCCTGGTCCAGCTCAACCGGGCCATCGCCGACATCGACGGCATGACCCAGCAAAACGCTTGCCTGGTGGAGCAGTCGGCCGCCGCGGCCGAGAGCATGGACGGGCAGGCTGGCGCGCTGGTCCGGCTGGTCGACATGTTTACGCTGGGGGCCGAGGGCGCCGCGGCGGCGGTCCCGGCCCCCGCGCCGTTCCGGGCACCGGCATTTGAAATTTCCGCAAGGAAAGAAGTGACAATATAATAGTTGGTCACTGCATCACCCTCCATTGCCGGCCACTGCGCCGGCTTTTTTTCGGCTACCCCTGCGGCAGCCATCCATGTGAGTAGATGTCTGCAGTAGCAAGCAAATCGGCGACGATGGCGTGGGTTTTACACGACGTTGTGCGGACATCCCGCGCTGGGCCAAACCGGCCGGCATCCACACGGGCAGTGAAATTTGCGAAATAACAACAAATCAAGGCATGTTGTGCTGCCCGCCGGAACCGCTATTTAAGCTGGTTTCATTGCCGATACCAATTTTTCTTCTGTTTTTCAAAATAAATGCAAATAACTAACGTTAAGATAATTGCACTTTAAGTTGCTTCTCTTGCTATATTTCTTGACGCTGCAATCGTCATGCAGCGAAGCAGGGCGCCACGACCTTGCAAGTCCGATGCAGACCATGTCCGCTCCTTAACCAAGAAGGCAAGAGAAATGAAATCTATCCCTACATTGAAACAACTGGCTGGCGTGGTCGTCGGCGCCGTGGCCCTGCTGGGCGCCGTGCCCGCCCTGGCCGACACCATCAATTTCGAATCCCATGGTCCGGACATCTTCGCCGGTGGCGACGTCTTCACGGAAGCGGGCTATACCATGCAAGTGCTTGATAGCCCGGCCGGCAGCGGCAGCGGCGGGGCCGGCATGATCGCCAATGGTGCCGATCCCGACACCTGCAGCGTGGCCGCCTGCCCGGTCGGCAACAACAGCATGTACTACCTGGGGCTGAACGATGGCGGCCTGAACATCCACCGCACGGACACCAGCGCCTTCTTGCTGCACGGCCTGGACTACGCCTTCCTGGCGCCGCTGGGCGGCCTGCAGAACTTCAGCTACGGCCAACTGGTGCTGACCGGCAAGCTGGCCGGCGGGGGCACGGTGCGTGACGCCTTCGACTTCCCGCTGCAGAACGGCGGCGGCAACTATATGTTCGGCGCCGTGCCCCTGGGCGCGGCCTTCGGCCACGCCAACCTGAGCGAACTGACCGTCAGCGCTTGTCTGTTCGACAACAGCGGCAGCTGCTTCAACCCGGCCGCCAACCAGGCCCAGTTTGCCATCGATAACCTCAACGTGAGCGCCGTGCCGGAACCGTCGGCCTACGCCATGCTGATGCTGGGCCTGGGCGGCATCGCCCTGGCCGCGCGCCGCCGTGCCCGCAGCGTCCAGCCCACCGCCCCATCCCTGCCAGCCTAAGCCCGAGGAATATCCATAATGAAATTGCATCCTATCTCGTCCGCCGTCCTGGTGCTGCTGTCGGCCATGGCCGGCGCCGCCATGGCCGATGAAGTCCGCCATTCCTACATCGTGCAGCTGGTCGACAAGCCGGTCGCCACCTACACCGGCCAGATCACGGGCCTGGCGGCGACCATGCCGGCTCCCGGCCAGCGCCTGAACGTGGACGCGGCCGACGTGCAGAACTACCTGAACTACCTGGACACCAAGCAGCAAAGCGTGCTGAGCACCGTGTCCGCGGCGGAAATCACCCACAAGTACAACGTTGTGTTCAACGGCTTTGCCGCCATGCTGAGCGACGATGAAGTGCGGGCCCTGAAGAAGAACAGCGGCGTGGCCAACATCACGGCCGACTCCATCCAGCAGCTCGACACCAGCTACACCCCCACCTTCCTGGGCCTGGACAAAACCGGCGGCCTGTGGGAGCAGCTGGGCGGCAAGGGCGCGGCCGGCGAGAACATGATCCTGGGCATCGTCGACGGCGGCATCTGGCCCGAGAACCCCAGCTACGCGGACCGCGTGGACGAGAACGGCAACCCCAGCCACACGGGCGCCACCCGCGTGTACGACGCGCCGCCGGCCAGCTGGCACGGCGCCTGCGACACGGGCGAAGGCTTCGGCGTCCAGAACTGCAACAACAAGCTGATCGGCGCACGCTATTTCAAGTCCCCTGAGCAGACCCTGCACTGGACGGAATTCCTGTCGGCCCGCGACTCGGTGGGCGGCACGGAAGGCCATGGCGGCCACGGCAGCCACACGTCGAGCACGGCCGGCGGCAACGCCAACGTCAGCGCCAGCGTGGGTGGTGTGCCGATGGGCAAGGTGTCGGGCATGGCCCCGCGCGCCCGCATCGCCGCCTACAAGGTGTGCTGGACGGACGGTGTGTCGGGCAAGAACGGCTGCGCCACCTCCAACAGCGTGGCCGCCATCGACCAGGCCGTCAAGGATGGCGTGAACGTCATCAACTTCTCGATCGGCCCCAACGCGGGCGGCGGCGCCTTCAACGAGGCGACGGAAGTGGCCTTCCTGGGCGCGGCGGCGGCCGGCGTGTTCGTGTCGGCCGCGGCCGGCAACTCGGGCCCCACTTCCAGCCCGCCGGCGCCCGTGTCCCACATCAGCCCCTGGCTGACCACGGTGGGCAACTCGACCCATAACCGCACCTACATCGCCAGTGCCGCGCTGGGCAGCGGCGTCAAGGTGGACGGCGCTTCCAGCAACGCCATGACGCCGAGCGCGCCGCTGATCCTGGCCAAGGACGCGGGCCTGGACGGCGTCGATCCGGCCAACGTCAGCCTGCTGCGCTGCTTCGGCGCCACCGACGGCGTGGCGCCGTTGCTGGACCCGGCCAAGGTCGCGGGCAAGGTACTCGTGTGCGACCGCGGCGCCAACGTGCTGGTCAACAAGAGCGCCAACGCCAAGACGGCCGGCGCCGTGGGCGTGATCATCGCCAACGTGCCGGGCGGCGCGACGACCGTGCTGAACCAGCCACACACCGTGTCGACCATCCACATCACGCAGGAAAACGGCGCCATCGTGAAGAACTACGTGGCCGCCAGCGGCGCCGCCGCCACGGCCGCGCTGGGCGAGCTGCGCGCGTTCTACGACCCTAACGTGCCGGCTCCCGTGATGAACGGCTCGTCCTCGCGCGGCCCGAACGTGGCCAACGCCAACATCCTGAAACCGGACCTGACCGCGCCCGGCACCGACATCCTCGCTGCCGTCACGGCCGACCTGACCCAGGCCCAGCGCGACGCCGTGGCCGGCGGCGGCGTGTCGCCGTCCATGGACTGGGCGTTCTACACGGGCACCTCGATGGCCACTCCGCACGTGGCCGGTATCGCCGCCTTGCTGAAACAGCGCCATCCGGACTGGACCCCGGCCGCCATCAAGTCGGCCCTGATGACGACCGCCTTCGACACCAAGTCGGACGGCCTGAACGGCCCGATGGCGTGGGACGCGACGGCCCGCACCACGGGCACGCTGCCATGGGGCCAGGGTGCCGGCCACATCGCGCCGACCACGGCGGCCGATCCCGGCCTGGTGTATGACGCCACCGAGATCGACTATGCACGCTTCCTGTGCGGCCTGAACGCGGGCGTGTACTCGGCTGCCACCTGCCAGGCCGTGGGCACCATCCAGCCCTACAACCTGAACCTGGCCTCGCTGACGGCCGCCAACGTGCTCGGTTCGCTGACCCTGACCCGCACCGTCACCAACGTGGGCAGCACGGCCGCCACCTACACGGCCGTGGCCAGCCTGCCCGGCTACACGGTGGACGTGCAGCCGGCCACGCTGACGCTGGGCGCTGGCGCCAAGGGCGCGTTCACCGTCAAGCTGACCCGTACCAGTGCCCCGATCGACACCTGGACCTATGGTTCGCTGGTGTGGTCGGACGGCGTGCACACCGTGCGCAGCCCGCTGACGGCCCGTGGCAGCGCGCTGGCCGCGGCCAGCCGCGTGAGCAGTGAAGCGGCCACCGGCAGCAAGGTGCTGACGGTCGGTACCGGCTTTGCCGGCACACTGGGCAGCGCCAAGGCCGGCCTGATCCCCGCCACGGTCGAAGCCCGCAGCGTGGGCCAGGCCGACACCTCGGCCAACGCGGCGGCCCAGTGCGCCGCCGGCGGTGCGCCGGGCGTGAACGTGCATGCGGTCACCATCCCGAGCGGCACCATGGTGGCGCGCTTCTCGCTGTTCGACGCCGACACCAGCGGCAACGGCAACTCCGACCTGGACCTGGTGGTGGTCAAGGACGGCAACGTGGTTGGCAGCAGCGGCGGCAGCAGCGCCAACGAGCAAGTGCAGCTGATCAAGCCGGCGGCCGGCAACTACAGCGTATGCGTGGTCGGTTATGCGCCCGTCGATGGCCAGGCCAGCTACAGCCTGAACTCCTGGCTGCTGTCGCCAGCGACGGTGGGTGGCGGCTTCAAGGTGCTGACGCCGAGCGCGGCCACGGTAGGCGGTACGGCGTCCGTGTTGATGAGCTGGTCGGGCCTGGCCCCGGGCAAGCGTCACCTGGGCGCCGTGCAATACCTGCTCAACGGCAGCTACCAGGGCACGACGGTGGTGGAAGTGAACACCAACGACCCGCTGCCGCAGTTCGACAATGCGCGCGACAAGTACGT